>NZ_CAXAUM010000003.1:0-299226 GCF_963972555.1 uncultured Roseovarius sp. | reverse complement strand
GCGACCCCCGGCGTGACAGGCCGGTACTCTAACCAACTGAGCTACAACCGCCCGCAGCAACACCGGGGGCGCGCCCCCGACGTGTGGCGCTTCTATGCCGGGGCCGCGCGCCCGTCAAGCGCTGGCTGGTGGAATTTTCAACTTTCCTGCGCGCCCACCCGGGGCCAAATCGTGATCCCCGCCCCCGCCCGAAAGGTTTGATTTTCGCAGCCACCCTTGCCACACTCCGCCCAACCTCGGTGGAGATACCAATGCGCCCCATCCTGCTCATGATCCTGTGCCTCCTGCTCGCCGCCCCTGCCGGCGCTGCGCCCACCGGCACGTTTCGCCACGCGCATAACGTGGGCTTTGGCGCCCATTCCAGCCTCGATCCCGCCTCCAAGGGGCGCGTCCTCCAGATCATCGAGAAAATCCAGAGCCGCCTCGTGCGCCCCGGTCGCAGCGGCAAGCCCGCCCCCGATCTTGCCACCTCCTGGACCCCCAATGCCGATGGCACGCTCTGGACCTTTCAGATCCGCGACGGCGTGCGCTTTCACGACGGCAGCACGCTGGATGCGGGCGATGTGGTCTATTCGATCAAGCGCGTGATCGACCCCGATTACGGCAGCCCGGCGCGCGCGGCGGTCAAGATGATCACCCGTATCACCGCCACCGGCCCGCTCCGCGTCGAGATGCAGCTCGACGCGCCTTTTGCCGACTTGCCGCTGCAATTGATGGACCCGCGCCTGCGCATCATCCCCGAAGGTTCAGGCGACACGATTGACCAGACCGGCATCGGCACCGGGCCGTTCCGGGTCGAGAAATTCGATCCCGATGGAATCACGGTGCTCACCGCCAATGAGGACTATTGGGAAGGCCCCCCCGCCCTCGCGCGGATCGAGGTGATCGGCGTGCCCGACGCGCAGGCCCGGCTTCAGGCGTTTCTCAGCGGACAGCTCGACATGGAACGCGGCATCGCCCCGATGATGCGCCGCGCGCTCGACAAATCGCTGCGCTATCAACTGCTCGAGATTCCCACCGGCAACTGGATGGGGCTGGCCTTTCGCACCGATGTGCCGCCCTTTGACGACCCCCGCGTGCGCGAGGCGCTGCACCTGACCGTGGACCGCGAAGAGATGCTGCAACTGGCGCTGGATGGCGGCGGGGTGATTTCCTGCGATACACCCGTGGCCCCCAATGACCAATACCGCGCCGAAATGGAATGCCCCGCCAACCCCGAGCGTGCGCGCCAATTGCTCGCCGAGGCAGGCTATCCCGATGGGGTCGATGTCGATGTGCATGTCTCCGCCCTCGATCCCACTTGGCCGGTGATCGGTGTCGCGTTTCAGGAACAGGCGGCCCGCGCAGGCATCCGCGTCAACCTGATCAACGCCGCCGCCGATGGCTATTGGTCAAATGTCTGGATGAAGAAGGACGCGTTCAGCACCTCTTGGGGCGAACGCCCCGCCGATCAGGCGCTGAACGAGGCGTTTCACTCCACCGCCAAATGGAACGAGACCTTTTACACCAATTCCAAATTCGACCAACTGCTCGAAACCGCCCGCGCCGAGCTTGATTTCAAACGCCGCCGCGCGCTCTATATCGAAGCGCAGGAATATCTGGCGATGAATTCTGGCACGATCATCCCCTTTCACGTCACGCAACTGGTGGTGCTCTCCAACCGCGTGACGCATTTCGATCCCGTGCCCAACGACGCACTGCGCTGGCACCTGGTGACAGTGGTGGATTGAGGGGGATTTTCGCGGTCATCCGCAGCACTCAACCCGCGCGGAATCAAGGCGCGTAGCGCCGCCGCGCGGATCGCTGGGCCGTCCCGCGGCCTAGCGATTTCGAAAGGGCGCGCATCGCCGAGAAATTATACGGACTTGGCTGGCATAAAGTGGCAATCACTGACGTTGCTTCGCTAGTCCCCGGCCCAGCGTTCCGCGCGGCTCCTCGCCTGAGCCCCTCTCAATACGTCCCCGCCACATATTTTGCGATGGCCCCGCCGCGCGAATTCACGTCGAGCTTCTGGTAAATCGCCTTGAGGTAATATTTGACCGTATTCTCCGACAGGCCCAGCCGCGCCGAGATCTGGAAATTCGTGAGCCCATCCACCAGTAGCCCCAATATCTCGTGTTCGCGCCGCGTCAGGCTATCTCCCTGCTCGCCCATCAACCGTTTGAGGGTCTCCACCGGCAGAATGCTGTGCCCCTCGACCAGATGGACCAGAACGCGCGGCAGGCTGCTCAAAACCTGGCCCATCATGCAGACCGAATGCGCCCCCGCCTTCACCGCCGTGCGGATGAAGGCAAATTCCGCCTCCTCGGCCACGACCACGACCATCACGCGCGGATGATCGCGCCGCAGCATCTCCAGCACCCGGCCCAGATCGGCATCCGCCAGCCGCACCCCCAGAACAAGGATCGCCCGCCCCGGCCGCTCGCCCAGCGCCTTGCGCAGGCTCGACAGATCCGTGGCAAACGGGCCAAGCCGCACCTCCGAAATCTGCGCCACCAATGACCCAAGGCCCTGACAGACAATCGCTTGCCGGTCGGCAACGATTACCTCGGGCAGGTCCAATCCTGCGTCCTCAACGGTCGCGTCAGTCATATCTCGCACAGTCTCCTCCTCCTGCCCTCTTATACAAGACCAAGGAAAGTTCTGAAATCAAACGATTTTTCAGAGTGCAACGGCATACCGCCGCGCCCCCACCGGGTAGCCCCCGCCTACCCGCCAGGGCTATGCGCCCCCCGCATGGCCGCGCTTTTCCATGCGCGCGGGCATTACGCGACGTCCCCGCCAGCCGCATAAAGAAGGCCAGCCTGAAGGAGGACAGACATGAACGGCCATTCCCATCTTTTCATTCCCGGACCCACAAATGTGCCCGACGAGGTGCGCCGCGCCATGAATATCCCGATGGAGGATATGCGCGCGCCGGATTTCGGCGATTTCATCCTGCCCCTGCTCTCGGATCTGAAAAAGGCCTTCCGCCTGACCCATGGCCGCGTCTTCGTCTACCCGACCTCCGGCACTGGCGCATGGGAGGCGGCCATTTCCAACACGCTCAACACCGGCGACCGCGTGCTCATGTCCCGTTTCGGTCAGTTTTCAATGCTTTGGGTCGATATGGCCGAGCGTTTGGGCCTCGAGGTCGATCTTTGCGAGGTCGAGTGGGGCAAGGGTGTGCCGGTCGAGGATTATGCCGCCAAACTCGCTGCCGACAAAGAGCACAAGATCAAGGCCGTCTTTGCCACCCATAACGAGACCGCCACCGGCGTGACCTCCAACATCGCCGCCATTCGCGCGGCTTTGGACGCGGCAAACCACCCCGCCCTCCTCTTCGTCGATGGTGTCAGCTCCATCGGCTCGATCGAATTCGAGATGGAGGATTGGGGCGTCGACCTCGCCGTCGCTGGCTCGCAAAAGGGCTTCATGCTTCCCGCCGGTCTGGGCCTTCTGGGCGTCAGCGACAAGGCACTAGAGGCCCATAAGCGCGCCAAAATGCCGCGCTGCTACTTCAGCTTTGCCGACATGATCAAGCTGAACGACACCGGCTATTTCCCCTATACCCCCGCCACACAGCTCCTGCGCGGGTTGCGCTGCTCGCTCGACATGCTGCTCGCGGCAGGGATGGAGAGCGTGTGGGACCGGCATCACCGCCTCGCCACCGGCGTGCGCGCGGCAATTGCCGAATGGCAGGGCTGCCGCCTCGTGGCACAGGGCGCGGAATGGCACTCGGACACCGTTTCGGCTATCTACACGCCCGAGGGCGTCGATGCCCGCGACGTGATCGCCACCGCCTACCATAAATACCAGACCTCGCTTGGCTCGGGCCTCGCCAAACTGGCCGGACGCGCCTTCCGCATCGGCCATTTGGGGTCGCTCAACCCGGTGATGCTCTGCGGGGCGATCTCGGCGGCTGAAATGGCGCTCCGCGATGCCGGGGCCGCGATTGAACCGGGCTGCGGCATCGCCGCCGCACAGGAACACTTCCGCGCCTCCACCCCCACCATGCAGGCGCGGCTGGCACCCGCCCGCGCCGCCTGATCGGGGATTTCAATGAGCTACACACTTCACCCGCTGAAAAAGCAACGCCTGCAACGCTCGGAACTCGCCGTTCCCGGCTCCAGCCCGTCGATGATCGACAAGGCGGCAGAGTCGGACGTCGATTACATCTTCTTCGATCTCGAGGATGCCGTCGCCCCCCCCGACAAGGTGCAGGCCCGCGCCAATATCATCCAGGCGCTCAATGACATCGACTGGAAAGCCAAGGGCAAGACCATCTCGATCCGCATCAACGGGCTCGATACCCATTACATGTATCGCGACGTGGTCGAGATCGTGGAACAGGCAGGCCAGCACCTTGATACGATCCTCGTCCCCAAGGTGGGCGTGCCCGCCGATCTCTACACCGTCGAGACCATGGTCAGCCAGATCGAGACGGCGATGGGCTTCACCCATCAGATCGGGCTTGAGGCGCTGATCGAAACCGCCCTCGGCATGGCCAATGTCGAGGCGATCGCCGCGGCCCCCGGACGGCTCGAGGCGCTGCATTTCGGCGTGGCCGATTACGCCGCCTCGAACCGCGCCCGCACCGTGGTGATTGGCGGTCTCAACCCCGATTACCCCGGCGACCAATGGCACTTTGCCCTCAGCCGCATGACCGTCGCCTGCCGCGCCTACGGATTGCGCGCCATCGACGGCCCGTTCGGCGATTTCTCCGATCCGGACGGCTATACGCTCTCGGCCAAACGCGCCGCCACCTTGGGGATCGAGGGCAAATGGGCCATCCACCCCAGCCAGATCGCGCTCGCCAACGAGGTGTTTTCGCCCCCTGAGGCCGAAGTCACCCGCGCCCGCCGCATCATCGAAGAACTGCGCAAGGCCGAAGCCCAGGGCAAAGGGGCCGCCAGCCTTGATGGCAAGATGATCGACGCGGCCTCCGAACGCATGGCCAACAACGTCATCAGCGTCGCCGACGCCATAGCCGCCAAAGGCTGAGGGCCAACCCGATAAGGCCAACCAGAAAAGGGAGGACTACAAATGGACATCCACGAATTCCAGGCCAAGGAACTCTTGAAACGCTTTGGCGTGCAGGTGCCGCGCGGCGGCATCGCCTATAGCCCCGAACAGGCTGTCTACCGCGCCTCGGAACTGTCGGGCGACCGCTGGGTGGTCAAGGCCCAGATCCACTCCGGCGCGCGCGGCAAGGCGGGCGGGGTAAAGATCTGCAAGAACGAGACCGAAATTTCCGAGGCCGCGCAATGGATGCTCGGGCGTATGCTCGTGACCCATCAAACCGGCCCCCAAGGCAAATTGGTCAGCCGCCTCTATGTCGAAGAGGCCACCAGCATCGCGCAGGAAATCTATCTGGCCTTCGTGATGGACCGCAAGGAAGAGCGCGTCGTCGTCGTGGCCTCCGGTCAGGGCGGCATGGAAATCGAAGAGATCTCCGCGCAAGAGCCCGAATCGATCATTCGCTCGGTGGTCGATCCGGCGGTGGGGATGCAGGCGTTTCAGGCGCGCGAAATCGCCTTTTCCCTCGGCCTTGATGCCGCCCTCATCCCGCAGGCGGTCAAGACCATCATCGGCTGTTACCGAATGATGGAGGAAACCGACGCCAATATGGTGGAAATCAACCCGCTCGTTGTCACCACCTCGGGCGAGATCATGGCGCTGGATGCCAAGGTCAGCTTTGACGACAACGCCCTCTTCCGTCGCCCCGAAATCTCGGAACTGCGCGACAAGAGCCAGGAAGACCCGCGTGAAACCTTCGCAGGCGACCGTGGCCTCAACTATATCGGCCTTGATGGGCAAATCGGCTGCATCGTCAACGGCGCAGGCCTCGCCATGGCCACGCTCGACATGATCAAGATGGCGGGGGGCGAACCGGCCAACTTTCTCGACGTGGGCGGCGGGGCCAGCCCGGAACGGGTACTGATGTCCTTCAACGCCGTGCTCAACGACCGCAATGTCGAGGCGATTCTCGTCAATATCTTCGCAGGCATCAATCGCTGCGACTGGATCGCCGAGGGCGTCATCCGCGCGGTGCGGGAATTGAACCTCACCCTGCCCCTCGTCGTGCGCCTCTCGGGCACGAATGTCGAAGAGGGCCGCAAACTGATCGCGGAAAGCGGCCTGCCGATCCTGACCGCCGAAACCCTCGCCGAAGCCGCCGATCTGGTGGTCCGCGCCTGGTCCGACACCAAAACCACCGTCAAGGGAGCTGCATGATGGCCATTATCATCGACAAGAACAGTCGCGTGCTCGTGACCGGCCTCACTGGTCGCATCGGCAGCTTTCATACACAGGACATGATCAACCACGGCACCAACGTGGTGGGCGGCGTGACCCCCGGCAAGGGTGGCACCAAGCATAACGGCCTGCCCGTCTTCAACACCGTCAAAGGGGCGGTGGCCGAAACCGGCGCGGATCTCGTGATCTGTTTCGTCCCGCCCCCCTTTGCCGCCGACAGCATCATGGAGGCGGCGGATGCGGGCATCACCACCTGCGTCTGCATCGCCGACGGCATCCCCGCCAGCGACATGATCAAGGTCAAACGCTACATGCGCCGCTACAAGGCGGAAAAGCGCATGCGCCTCATCGGCCCCAACTGCGCGGGCATCATCACCCCCGGTCAGGCCTTTGCCGGTCTCATGCCGCCGCATATCTACAAACCGGGGCGCGTGGGCATCATCGGGCGGTCGGGTACGCTTGGCTACGAGGCCGCCAGCCAGATGAAAGAGCGCGGCATCGGTGTGTCCACCTCCGTGGGCATCGGCGGTGATCCGATCAACGGCTCGTCCTTCCGCGACATTCTCGAACTCTTCGAGAATGACGAGGGTACCGACGCCGTGGTCATGGTCGGCGAAATCGGCGGCCCGCAAGAGGCCGAAGCCGCCGCCTATATCCGCGACCACATGACCAAACCTGTGGCGGCCTATATCGCCGGTCTCTCGGCACCCAAAGGGCGACGCATGGGCCATGCCGGGGCCATCGTGTCCGCCTTCGGCGAATCAGCGCAAGAAAAGGTCGAGATCCTCTCCGAGGCGGGTGTGACCATCGTCCCGACACCCTCCTCCTTCGGCGAGGTGGTCGAGCGGATGGTCGCCTGATCCGCCTGACCTTGGGGTCGCTTCTCCCTGTGGCGGCCCCGACCCTTCCCGGACCTTACAAAATCAGGTGTAGAACCTTACAAACCTTACAGGCTTGCACCCGGCAATCCCCGCCCCTAGGCTGCGCGAGATTTCAGCCATAGGTGCCTGATGCGCGCTGCCCTCCTGACCCGCTACAATACCCCCACCGAAATCACCGAAGTGCCCGATCCCGAGTGTCCTCGCGACGGCGCGGTGATTGCCGTGCGCGCCTGCGGCGTCTGCCGCTCAGACCATCACGCGTGGAAAGGGGCCGATCCCGATGTCATCCTGCCGCATGTCATGGGGCATGAATTCGCAGGCGAAGTCCTTGAAATCGGGCCGGAATGTCGGGCCTTCGCGGTGGGTGACAGGGTCACGGCCCCGTTCATTCTGGGCTGCGGCACCTGCCCCGATTGCCGGGGCGGCGAGCCCACGATCTGCAATCATCAACAGGTCATCGGCTTTACCGGATGGGGGGCTTTCGCTGAACGCCTCGCCATCCCGCGCGCCGATTTCAACCTTGTGCGCCTGCCCGATACGATGGGCTATGCCGCCGCCGCTGGAATGGGCTGCCGCGTCACCACCGCCTTTCGCGCCGTAGTGGATCGTGCAAAAACTCAACCGGGTGAATGGCTTAGCGTCCACGGCTGCGGTGGCGTCGGCCTCTCGGCGGTGATGATCGGCGCGGCCATCGGGGCCCGTGTTCTGGCCGTGGACGTCAACCCCGAGGCCTTGCGCATCGCAAAAACCCTCGGCGCAAACGTCACTCTTGATGCCAGCCAGATCCCGGATGTGGGCGCGGCGGTCCGCGACCTAACCCAAGGCGGCGCGCATGTGTCCTTGGACGCGCTCGGCATCACTGACACATTCCACAACTCATTGAAAAGCCTTCGAAAACTTGGGCGTCATGTGCAAATCGGCATGCCCCTTGGCCGCCACGCGACCCCCGAATTGCCCCTGCTGGAGCTGGTCTATTCCCGGCAAATCACCCTCCACGGAACCCGTGGCATGGGCGCGGACCGCTTTGCCGCGCTCTTTGCCATGATCTCTGCCGGGCACCTCGACCCCGACCGCCTGATCACCAAACGCATCGAATTGTCTGGGTTGAACGATGCCCTCAGCGCCATGGACGGGTTCCAAGGTTACGGCGTCACCGTGGTAGATCAGCTAAGCGCCTGATTCGCCATAGTTCTGCCATAATTGGACCCTAGCTGCGCCGCGAAACTTACCGATACTGTAAGGATAACCAAAGGTCAGGGTGCTCAACCCCTGCCAGCATCAACGGAGCAGTCCAATGCCACAGGCCACCCCCCCAAAGTCAGAGGCCAAATCCGCGCCCCCTCAACCTGCGCCCCGACCGCAGACCAAGCCAATCGCAGAGACAGTCTACCAGGATTTCGCCAGCATCTGAGAAATGAAAAAGGCCGCATCCCAATGGGATACGGCCTTTTTCTAATCTATCACTTCAAGATCAGCCGACCAATTCGAGGCCCGAGAAGAAATAGGCGATCTCGACGGCCGCGGTTTCGGCTGCATCCGAACCGTGGACCGAGTTCTCACCAACCGACTCGGCGAATTCCGCGCGGATCGTGCCGGGAGCCGCATCCTTGGGGTTGGTCGCGCCCATCACTTCGCGGTTCTTGGCAATGGCGCCTTCGCCTTCCAGCACCTGCACCACAACCGGGCCAGACGCCATGAAATCGCACAGTTCGCCATAGAAGGGGCGCTCTTTGTGCACAGCATAGAAGACACCCGCCTGTGCAGGCGTCAGGTGAATACGCTTTTGCGCAACGATGCGCAGACCTGCATCCTCGAACTTGGCATTGATCTTGCCGGTCAGGTTGCGCTTGGTCGCGTCGGGTTTGATAATGCTCAGCGTGCGTTCAACAGCCATTTCAGCCTCTTTTCCGTAGGTTTCACCGGCCCAGCCCCTTGCCCGACCGCGTTTGATCGCGGGTCCGATAGCATGCGCACCGCCCCTTGAAAAGCCGCGATTGACGGCGGCGCGCACATACGGCATGCGGGGGCCATGTTGCACATAGATGATATCACCTATTCGGTCGCGGGCCGCACCCTGATCGAAAACGCCTCTGCCTCTATCCCCGATGGCCACAAAGTTGGCATCGTGGGCCGCAATGGCACGGGCAAGACCACCCTCTTTCGCCTGATCCGGGGCGAACTGGCGCTAGAAAGCGGCAGCATCAGCCTGCCTTCACGCGCGCGCATCGGCGGTGTGGCGCAAGAGGTGCCGGGGAATGAGGTGTCTCTGCTCAACACCGTTCTGAGCTATGACACGGAACGTGCTGAACTCATGGAAGAATCCGAGCGCTCGACCGATGGCGCAAGGATCGCCGAAATCCAGACGAGGCTGGCTGATATCGACGCTTGGTCAGCCGAGGCGCGCGCCGCCAGCATCCTCAAGGGGCTGGGATTCAACGACGAGGAACAGCTCATGCCCTGCTCCGCCTTTTCCGGTGGCTGGCGGATGCGCGTGGCGCTCGCGGGCGTTCTCTTTTCACAGCCCGACCTCTTGCTCCTTGACGAACCGACCAACTATCTCGACCTCGAAGGGGCGCTGTGGCTGGAAACCTACCTCGCGCGCTATCCGCATACCGTGCTGATCGTCAGCCATGATCGCGGCCTCTTGAACCGCGCCGTGGGTTCGATCCTGCATCTTGAGGATAAAAAACTCACGCTTTATCAAGGGGGTTACGAAACTTTCGCGGAAACCCGTGCCGCCCGTCTCGCCGCCGCCGCATCAGAGGCGAAAAAGCAAGACGCCCGCCGCGCGCATCTTCAGAGCTTTGTCGACCGCTTCCGCGCCAAGGCGAGCAAGGCCGTGCAGGCGCAATCGCGCCTCAAGATGATCGCCAAGCTCAAACCGATCACGACCCCGCAAGAGGCGGCACTCAAACGCTTTACCTTTCCGACGCCCGAAGAACTCTCGCCGCCCATTCTGCGGATCGAGAGCGGATCGGTCGGCTATGACGGCGTGCCGGTGCTGCGACGGTTGAATCTGCGGATTGATCAGGATGACCGGATCGCGCTCTTGGGGCGCAATGGTGAAGGAAAATCAACGCTTTCCAAGCTCTTGGCGGGAAAACTTGAACCGCTTGAAGGGCAAATTCACAAGGCTTCGAAATTGCGTGTCGGGTATTTCGCGCAGCATCAGGTCGAGGAATTGCACCTTGATGAAACGCCGATCGACCACATCCGCCGTCTCCGCCCGGAAGAGGCCCCGGCGAAATTGAGGGCGCGTTTGGGTGGCTTTGGCATCGGCGCCGAACAGGCCGAAACGCTGGTGGGCAAGCTGTCGGGCGGTCAAAAGGCGCGGCTCTCGCTGATGCTGGCCACGCTCGATGCACCGCACATGCTGATTCTCGACGAACCAACCAACCACCTCGACATCGAAAGCCGCGAAGCGCTGGTTGAGGCGTTGACCGCCTATTCCGGCGCGATCATTCTGGTCAGCCATGACATGCATTTGCTGGGGCTGGTGGCGGATCGACTGTGGCTGGTGCGCGATGGCGCGGTGGCCCCCTATGAGGGCGATCTGGAGAGCTATCGCGCCATGCTGCTCAGCGGTTCTGACACCGAAAAGCCTGCTGAAAAGCCCAAGGAAATCAAGGCCAAGAAGCCTTCGCGCGATGCCATACTCAAACTGCGGCAGGATGTGAAACGCTGCGAGGACCGCATCGCAAAACTTCAGGACATGGAGTGTAAGGTCGCCGCAAAACTCGCCGATCCTGCGATCTATGACGACATCCATGGTCTGACCCAATGGCAAAAGAAATACGCCGAGATCGAGGATGGCCTATCCCTTGCCGAAACCCTTTGGATGGAGGCGTTGGAGCGGCTGGAAGCAGCGGAACGCTAGCCGGTTATCTCGGTAACGCCTGCCACTGCATCCACCCCATGGCCCCAACGGCCAAGGCCACGATCAAGGCCACCCCCTGCCCGGCTGGCGTAGTGATCCAGAGCCCTGTCAAGATGAGGGCGAGGGTCATCACAACCCATCCCAGATCCCCGAGACAAAAGAACAGCACTTCGGCGCGCTTGGGCGCACGGGCTTCGCGTACGCTGAGCCATAAAAGGACTCCGTTCCCGATCAACCCCACCCCAAGACTGACGATCAACCAGACAGGGGCCGTTCCGAGAAACGCTGCCACGGTCCACGGCGCAGCAAGGAAAATCAGGCCAAAACTCAGGCAAGAGGCCGCATTCAGACGCAAGACGGTTGCAAGAGGCATGAGAACGCTCCACTGTTGTCAACGTAATTGACGATATAGAGCAGCACCCCACCATGTCAACCAAATTGACAACATACATGCCCGATAGTCTGACCCTCGACCTTTATCATGCGGCCCGTGGGTTCGAGGAACGCTTAACCCGACATCTCGCCAAGGCATTGAAAACAGAGCAAGACATCGCCCTCAGCCCTGCCCAACTCGGATTTCTGGCTGCGCTCATCTGTGGTGAGAACACCGCATCCGATGTGGCGCGGCGTATGGGCATCAGTAGACAGGCCGCGCAAAAGCAAGCCGCCTCACTGGTCGGTCTGGGGTATCTCGTTGTCAGCCCAGATCCGATACGGCGCAATCAAAGCCGCATCACCTTTACCGATAGCGGCGTACAGTTGATGGCACTCTGCCGGGTTAAACTTGCGGAGTGGGACGCGGATCTCACGGCTGAGGCCGAAACCCTGCGCCGGGCAGCCGCGATCATGACACGCGCGCTGCCAGAATGACTTTGCCCTTGGCATTTCACCCCGGAAATGGTGCAAGGACCTTATGGATACCACGTTTCTCATAACGGCCTTTGTCACGCTCTTCGTGATCATCGACCCAATAGGGATGACGCCGCTCTTCGTGGCGCTGACCCAAGGGATGAGCACGGCGCGGCGACGGGCGATTGCCATTCGCGCCTGTGTCACCTCGGCACTGCTCTTGATCCTCTTTGCGGCTTTGGGCGAGGCGGTCCTGGGTTTTATCGGCATTTCCATGCCGGCCTTTCGCATCGCGGGTGGATTGCTGCTGTTTCTCACGGCCCTCGACATGCTTTTTGAGCGGCGGGGAGAGCGGCGCAAGGGACAGGCCGATGCGGCAGAGGAGGAAGACGGCGACGATCCCTCGATTTTTCCCATTGCCATCCCTTTGATCGCCGGACCGGGGTCGATTGCGACGGTGATCCTCTTGGCTGGACAAAAGCCGGGGGCCGAGGGGCTGATCTGGGTCATCGGCGTGATGCTGTCGGTTATCACCCTGGTTTTCTTTATGTTTCTCACCTCCGGCCTCTTGGAACGCGCGCTTGGCAAGGTGGGCATCAACGTGGTGACACGGCTCTTGGGGATGCTGCTGGCGGCCTTGGCGGTGCAATTCGTCCTCGACGGCTTGCGCGGCTTTGGTCTGGCAGGCTGAGCGCCTATATACAGGCCATGCAAGATTTTGATTTCGCCAGACTGACTTACCTCGTGATCCTTGGATCCGTGCTCGTTGTGTGGTTCGTGGCGCAAAACCGTGCCTCACTGGGAAAGTTGGCGCAACAGGCGTTGATCTGGGGACTGATTTTTGTCGGGGCCCTGGCGGCGGTCGGCCTGTGGGAGGATATTCGCCAGACGGTGCGCCCGATGCAGAGCGTGGTGTCGGGCGACCGGATCGAATTGCCGCGCGCGCCGGACGGGCATTACTACCTGACCGCAGAAGTGTCCGGCGTGCCGGTGCGCTTTGTCGTCGATACCGGGGCCAGCCAGATCGTGCTGAGTCAGGAGGATGCCGAACGCATCGGGATAGATACCAAGAGCCTCGCGTATCTGGGCCGCGCCTATACTGCCAATGGTGAAGTGCGCACAGCGCCTGTGCGGCTTGAGAACCTCGTCGTTGGTTCGGTGCGCCACGAAAATTTGCGCGCCGTGGTCAATGAGGGCGACATGGGCCAATCATTGCTCGGGATGGACTATCTGCAACGCTTTGCCAGCATCGAGATCACCGGAGGGCGTCTGATCCTGAACCGCTAAACAAGGGTACGCCCCGACCTTGGGCCGGGGCGTAGTTCCTTAGGCCAGCATGACCATCGGATTTTCGAGGTTCTCGACAATCTGCGTCAAAAGCTCGGCACCGAGCGCACCGTCGATCACCCGGTGATCGACCGAGAGCGTCACCGACATGACCGTAGCCACGGTCAATTCGCCATCCTTCCCGACCACCGGCTTTTTCAGACCGGCACCCACGGCTAGGATCGCCCCGTGCGGCGGGTTGATCACGGCATCGAAATTCTCGATCCCGAACATGCCAAGGTTGGAAATGGCAAAGGTGCCGCCCTGATACTCCTGCGGTGCCAACTTGCGGTCGCGGGCGCGTTTGGCGAGGTCTTTCATTTCTGCCGAGAGGGCAGAGAGCGATTTCATCTCTGCATCCTTCAGCACCGGGGTGAACAGCCCGCCTTCGATGGCCACGGCGACGGCCACGTCCGAAGGTTTGAGGCGCAGCACCTTGTCACCGGCCCAGACGGCATTGGCATCCGGCACCGCCTGAAGCGCGAGCGCGCAGGCCTTGATGATAAAATCGTTCACCGAGAGCTTGACGCCACGCGGCTCCAACTGCTTGTTCAACTCGGCGCGGAATTTCATCAGCGCATCCAGACGGATTTCGCGGCGCAGGTAGAAATGCGGCACGGTCTGCTTGGCCTCGGTCAGGCGCGCGGCAATGGTCTTGCGCATCCCGTCAAGCTTGACCTCTTCATAGGCGCGGCCCTGATACATCGCCACCACGGCATCCGAAGACGGACCAGCGGCGGCTACAGCGGCCGGCGCTGCGGGCTTGGGTGCGGCGGCCTCTGTGGCGGCTGCGGCAGGGGCGGTGCCAGCCTTGGCTCCTTCGACATCCGCCTTGACGATCCGGCCGTGCGGGCCAGACCCTGTGATCCCGGCGAGATCAATGCCCTTGTCCGCCGCGATGCGACGGGCGAGCGGCGAAGCAAAGATCCGGGCACCATCACCCGATTTCGGCGCGGCGGGCGCAGGCTTGGCGGCGCTTGCAGATTGCGGTGCGGCCTCAGCTTCAGCTTCAGCTTCAGCTTCGGCTTGCTTGGCCGCCGGAGCCTCGGCCTTGGCCGGGGCACTGGAAATATCCGAGGCACTCTCGCCCTCGTCCAGCATAACCGCAATCGGCGTGTTGACCTTGACCCCTTCGGTGCCCTCGGCCACCAGGAGCTTGCCGACGACGCCTTCGTCTACGGCCTCGAATTCCATCGTGGCCTTGTCGGTCTCGATCTCGGCCAGAAGGTCGCCAGCGGAAACGGTATCGCCTTCCTTGACCAGCCATTTGGCCAATGTGCCCTCTTCCATCGTCGGCGAGAGGGCGGGCATCAGAATTTCGGTTGCCATTGTCGTCTCTCCCTCAGCGATAGGTCACTTGGCGCACGGCGTCGATCACCTCTTGGGTGGACGTCAGGGCCAGCTTTTCCAGATTGGCGGCATAGGGCATCGGCACATCCTTGCCCGTGCAATTGATGACCGGCGCGTCGAGATAGTCGAACGCCTTTTGCATGAGAACCGACGAGATATGGTTGCCAATCGAGGCCACCGGCCAGCCCTCTTCCACTGTCACGCAGCGGTTGGTCTTCATCACGCTCGCAATCACCGTATCCGTATCCATCGGGCGCAGGGTGCGCAGGTCGATCACCTCGGCGCTGATCCCGTCCTCGGCCAGCTTGTCGGCGGCCTCCAGCGCGTAGGTCATGCCGATGCCAAAGCTGACGATTGTTACATCCGTGCCCTCGCGCCAGATCTTGGCCTTGCCGAAGGGAATGGTGAAATCGTCCATCTTGGGCACTTCGAAAGAGCGGCCGTAGAGGATTTCGTTTTCAAGGAAAACCACCGGGTTGGGATCACGAATCGCGGTTTTCAAGAGACCCTTGGCATCCGCCGCGGAATAGGGCTGAACCACGCGCAGGCCGGGCACCTGGGCGTACCATGCCGCGTAATCCTGGGAGTGCTGCGCACCGACGCGCGCGGCCGCGCCGTTCGGGCCGCGGAACACGATGGGGCTACCCATCTGGCCACCCGACATATAGAGGGTCTTGGCGGCGGAGTTGATGATCTGGTCAATCGCCTGCATGGCAAAGTTCCAGGTCATGAATTCGACGATAGGCCGCAAGCCCCCCCAAGAGGCCCCCACCCCAATCCCGGCAAAGCCGTGCTCGGTGATGGGTGTGTCGATCACCCGCTTGGCACCGAATTCCTCGAGCAGGTTCTGGGTGATCTTGTAGGCGCCTTGGTATTCGGCCACCTCCTCGCCCATGACAAAGACCGTATCGTCGCGGCGCATTTCCTCGGCCATGGCGGAATTGAGCGCTTCGCGCACCGTCATGGTCTGCATCTCTGTGCCTTCGGGCCAGTCCGGGCTGGTGTTGGCCTTCGGTGCTTCGGGGGCTTTGGCGGTTGCAGGGGCGGGCGTGGGCGCGGCGGCGGGGGCTGCCTCTGCCGTCTTGGTGGCAGGCGCGCTTGCCACGTCATCGGCACTCTCGCCGTCCTCTAGCATTACCGCGATGGGGGTATTGACCTTGACCCCCTCGGTGCCGTCGGCGATCAGGATCTTGCCCATAACGCCCTCATCGACCGCCTCGAATTCCATCGTGGCCTTGTCTGTTTCGATTTCGGCGAGGATGTCACCGGCCTTGACGGTGTCGCCTTCCTTGACCAGCCATTTGGCCAGCGTGCCCTCTTCCATCGTCGGCGAGAGGGCGGGCATCAGGATTTCGGTTGCCATTGTCGTCTCTCCTCCTCAGGCGTTCTGCGGTGCCGCATCGGCAATAATATCGGTCCAAAGCTCCTCGAGCGCGGGCTCAGGGCTTTCCTTGGCGAACTCGGCACTGGCGTTCACCACATCCTTGATCTCTTTGTCGATCGCCTTGAGGTCCTCTTCGGCAGCGTGACCGCCCGACACCAGCAATTCGCGCACGTGTTCGATGGCGTCCTTTTCCTCGCGCATTTTCTGCACCTCTTCGCGGGTGCGGTATTTGGCCGGGTCAGACATGGAGTGGCCGCGATAGCGATAAGTCTTGATCTCGAGGATGTAGGGGCCAGCACCCGAGCGGCAGTGTGCGACGGCCTTGTCGCCCGCTTCTTTCACGGCCAGCACGTCCATGCCATCGACTGCCTCGCCGGGAATGCCAAAGGCTTGCCCGCGCGTGTAAATATCAGGGCTGGAGGTCGAGCGTTTCTGCGACGTGCCCATGGCGTATTGGTTGTTTTCGATCACGAAGATCACCGGCAACTGCCAGAGGGCGGCCATATTGAAGGTCTCATAGACCTGCCCCTGATTGGCCGCGCCGTCGCCGAAATAGGTGAAGGTCACGCGATCATTGCCAAGGTATTTGTCCGCAAATGCCAGACCTGCGCCCAAGGGCACGTTGGCCCCCACGATGCCATGACCGCCGTAAAACCGCTTTTCGGTCGAGAACATGTGCATCGAGCCGCCCTTGCCCCGGCTATAGCCGCCCTCGCGGCCCGTAAGCTCGGCCATGACGCCGTTGGGGTCCATGCCGCAGGCGAGCATGTGTCCGTGGTCGCGGTAGGTGGTGATGCGGCGGTCGCCTTCTTCGGCGGCGGCCTCAAGACCGACAACGACGGCCTCTTGACCGATGTAGAGGTGGCAGAAGCCGCCGATCAGGCCCATGCCATAAAGTTGGCCAGCCTTTTCCTCGAATCGCCGGATCAGCAGCATGTCGCGGTAATATTGCTTGAGATCTTCGGCTGAAACGTTTGGTTTCTTTGTGCTTTTCCGGGCAACCATGAGGCGGCGACTCCTTGTTGGCAAATATAGTTTAGCATTAAACTATTTCATACACCAATCGCGCCTCGGTTGCGAGAGGGAATTTTACGTGGGGGAAATTGGCGCGTATGCGATCAAGAGCCTCGGGTTCTCAAGCCTCTGCCCCGCCCGGCATGACCCGTGCGAGCGCGCAAAACTGCTCCAGACCTACGGTTTCGGCGCGGTCCGTGGGCTGTATGCCCGCCGCCAACAGCCGATCCTCGATATCCGGTGCCGCCCCCTTGAGCGCCGCACGAAGCATCTTGCGGCGTTGATTGAAGGCGCGGGCGACGACGCGCTCCAATATCTTGGGGTCAGCGGGGAAACGCGGCTCGGATAATGCTTTCAGATGCACCACCGCACTCGAGACCTTGGGCGGGGGGGTAAAGGCGCCCGGCGGCAGGTGCATCACGATCCGCGGCACCGCACGCCATTGCGACAAGAGGGCCAGACGGCCATAGGCCTTGCCCCCCGGTTGCGCCACGATCCGTTCGGCCACTTCGCGCTGAAACATGAGGGTGAGCGACTGCCAGAAGGGGGGCCAATCAGGCGGCGTAAGCCAGCGAACCAGCAATTCGGTGCCAACATTATAGGGCAGGTTCGACACCACGCGAATTGGCGGCGTCAGATGTGCCAGAGGGTCCAGATCAAGCGCATCGGCATTGAGCACCATGAGGCGGCCCGGTGCCGCCTCGGCAATCTCTTGCAGCGCAGGCAGACAGCGCGCGTCTTTCTCAATGGCGAGCACATGACGCGCGCCCTCCATCAAGAGCCCGCGGGTCAATCCACCGGGACCGGGGCCGATTTCAAGCACGTCGCATGCGGTCAGATCCCCGGCCTGCCGGGCGATTTTTGAGGTAAGGTTCAGATCGAGCAGGAAATTTTGACCCAAGGATTTACGGGCAGAAAGACCATGTGCCGCAATGACCTTGGCCAGCGGCGGAAGGTTGTCGAGCGCACTCATCTGCGGCGTGCCTCACCCATGATCTGCGCCAGTTTCAGCGCCTCGATCAAAGAAGTGGGATTGGCCCGCCCCTGCCCTGCGATATCCAAGGCCGTGCCATGATCCGGCGAGGTGCGGATAAAGGGTAGGCCGAGCGTGACATTGACGCCCCGGTCGAAATCCAGCGTCTTGATCGGGATCAGCGCCTGATCGTGGTACATGCAGATCGCGGCGTCATAATTGGCGCGGGCGGCAGCATGAAACATCGTATCCGCCGACATCGGACCTCGCAGGTCCAGACCCTCTGCGCGCAGGCGAGCCAGCACAGGCGCAATCACCTCGATCTCTTCACGCCCCATCTTGCCCCCCTCTCCGGCATGGGGGTTAAGGCCCGCAATGGCCAAACGCGGCGCGCTGAGGCCATAATCGCGGATCAAGGCGGCATGGGTGATGCGGATCGTCTCTTCCAGCAGATCGGGCGTCAGCGCCTGCGGCACGTCCTTGAGCGGTATGTGGATGGTCGTGGGCACGACCCGCAATTGATCCGAGGCCAGCATCATCACCACGCGGTCCACCCCTGCCAGATGCGCGAGATATTCGGTGTGCCCCGGAAAGCCGAAGCCCGCCCCATCCTGAAGCGCCTGCTTATGGATCGGGGCTGTGCAGAGCGCCAGTGCCGCGCCCGATTGCACAAGGTCAACACCGCGCGCGATCACGTCTATTACACCGCGCGCATGGGTTGGGTTCGGTGTGCCAAGCGTCAGAGGCCCCTCAAACCCATGCTCCAACACCGGCAAGGAATGGGCGCAAACCTCCGAGACTTCGGCGGGATCGGTAATACGCGCAATGGGCGTGCCAGAGGGCAAATGCGCAGGGTCACCAATCAAGAAAAATGGCAGGGCGCCGCGCAGACTATCCCAGGCGGCGGCCACGATTTCGGGTCCGATGCCCGCGGGCTCTCCGCAGCTGAGCGCGATTGGCGTGCTCACTTCTCGATGATCCGCGCCTCGGCGCGCAGCTGTTCGAGATAGCCATTGGCAAAGGACTCGATCCGCTGGTTGCGGATGAAATTCGAGAGATCCTCGACCGACGGTGCCTCGCCATCGACCTTGGGCGAGCGACCACAGAGCATCAGGAACACCAGCGTTTGACCATTGGCGCGAGTCACGCTGGTCGAGCTTTCACCGGGATCAAGCGAGGCGAGCGCCATGGCGATATCCTGCGGAATTTCCTCGGGGGCCTTGGACCCACGCTCGAGCACCTCGGGCGGCTGACCATAGGCCACACCGTAGAGATCATCGCAAGTATCGACCGCGGCCCTAACCTGCGCCGCGCGCTGCAGAGCCGCTTCGCTGCGCCCACCGGGTATGTAATAGGCCGCGTATTCAATGGCGGAATATTCGGGCGTCGGCACCGTCGTCTCCTCGATGTCGCGCATGTAAAAGAGCGCCAAGGCTCCATCGAGCGGCAGCGGATCAGATACCTCGCCGGGGGCCAGCCCCAGCACGATGGGACGCAGCCCGGCGGGCAATTCCGACAGCGAAACCCAGTTCATCCGCCCACCCCGTCCAGCAGAAGGCGCGGCGGAATAGCGGCGTGCGGCCTCAGCGAATGCGCCTTCGCTGGCGGATTCGGCAATGGAGGCAGCCAAGGCTTGCTTTGTCTCTGCGTCCTCAAGACTTGTGACGGGCAGGATGATTTCCGACAAGAGCACACGCACCGCAGCACCACCTGTCAGAGCGCGCGTCGCGCGTTCCAGATCATCCTCGCTCACAGAGACACGGGCGGCAAAGCGCGCGCGCGTCAACTCGCGCCATGTGATCCCTGCGCGCACGAATTCGCGGAACGACTCTTGCGAGACACCTGACTGCCCTAGTGCGGTAATAAGCTGTTCGGCAGTCATATTGGCGCGTCCGGCAAATTCTTCCATCCCGGCCCGCACCATATCCTCCTCAAGCACCAGCCCCGAGATCCGGGCCGCATCAAGTTTGATGCGCTCCTCAATCAGTTGCTCGCGCGCCAGTCGCTGCGGGTCGCCGGGTGCGCGAAACAGCGTCAGAAGACGCGCACGCTGCTGCAACTCATAGCCGGTGATTGCCTGATCATTGACATGGATTTGCGGCGAGAACAGATTTTGCGCCTGCACCATACCCCCGCTCAGGGCCCCCCCCGTTACGCCGACAACGGCAAGGGTCAGAGCGGCAGTCAGGCGGCGGAGGATGGGTGTCATTCTGGTCAGTTCCTGCAAGTCCGGGTAAAGCTTGGGTCACGGGTCGCGGAGGAGAACCCCTTAAACCCTACCGTAAAGCCGATGTTGGTTTCCGGTTCAAGGATAGTCGAAGAGGTAAACCGGCGCGAGACCGAAAGCGTGACGTCCACGCATTCATTTGAATATGTCAGCCCTGCGCCGGCGCGGACGCTGCGCTCAGCCGCCGCATCAAATCGCCATTCGGCATGGCCGGTCCAGTGCTGAGCGAAACGATAACTGCCGTCAATCGCCCACTCGGACACTTTCGCGGGCCGGTTTTCGGCGGGATCAGCCGACAGCCAGACATAAGTGGCCGCAATGTTTGTGTCATCATTGCGCCAACTGGCGCGAGCCTCGGCCTTGGTCGTGTCGAACATGGCATCGAACAGCCCCCGCGCTGTGACGGTCAGGCCGGTGGCATTGCGGAACTGCCCGGCAATCAGGAGGTCCGAGGCTCGGGCGCGCAAGCCCGAAGACTTGGCAAAGCTGGGCGTCAGGCCGTCGCTCTCCAGCAAGCGCTCGTCGCGCCAGACTTGGCCCAACGCAAGGCTCCCTTGCCAACCCGCCGGATCAAACCGGGTATAGCTCACCCCATAAGCGGCAGTGTACCCACGCTCGCGGCGGTCGGGGGCATTGAACCGTGAGGGATTGAAAAGATTGCCCTCGTCAAACTCGATCAGTGTCGCCTCATCAAGCGGAATATCGGGATTCGATCCGCCGCTCCACGACAATTGCGCCACGGGCTCGATCACATGGGTCACGGCATGGCGGGTCGATTTGAGCAGCGGCCATCGCAGTTCCAGCGCGAGCGTGGGGGTCAGTTCGGTCGCCTGCGATGCGGCGGTGACACCGGCTTGCGAAATCTTGAAATGATCGACGATCAACCCGGTCTGAAGGGTGGCCAGCACGCCAGCCGGCAGGGTCCAGCCGCGATACCAGTCCACGCGGCTGGTGAGCCGCGTCACATCGCGCCCATCGGCAAAACGATCCAGCGTGGCCAGCGTCGAATCAGAGCTGCGGTAATGGCTGTGCAATGCCGCCCCAAAGCGCAGCTCGCCCCCGAGACGCGCCGGAAAGAACCGCCGTTCATACTCGGCATTGCCCGCAAACGTGGGCAAGGTCGCGTTGCTCTCGCCCACGCGACGCGACTGGAAATGCGTGATCGCACCGCGGATATATTCGTCGCGGCGCGCACGTTCGATCGACACCTCATTGATCAAGCGGTCCTTGTCGGAGAACCCGTGATCCAGCAAGAACGTATCGTCGCTCGCCAGTTCGACATTGAACCGCAGGGTGAAATCCTGCGGCAATTCGAACCGCCCCGCACCGAACAGATAGCCGCGGGTTGGATCGGGGCTGAAATCATCTTCAGCCACTGCACCATTGAATTCGATCTCGCCCTTGCGAAACACCTGCCGATAGCGGAACTCAAGCCGCTTGGAATTGGTCGCAAGGAACGGTGCAAGCGTCAGGTCGCGACTGTCGCCAATCGGAATGAAGTAAGGCACGCGGATGCCGGTGCCCAAAAGCGACGAATTCACCAGCGAAGGAGTCAGAAACCCGCGTGACCGATCAACGGTCGGATCAGGCAGGCGCAGACGCGGCAGATAGAGAACGGTTGTGTTCAGAATGCGAAACTGCGCGTTGTCAAAATAGAGCTGACGTTCCTGCTCATCATGGATCACCCGCTGTGCCCGGATTTGCCAGAGCGGCGGACGACCGTTGTCACATACCCGGCAAGACGTGACGGCGGTCTTGTAAAGCTGGTTGAAGCGCGCATCGGTGCGGCGCATCTCGACCGCCGCCAGTTGCAATTGATCCTGCATGACGATCCGCGCCCCGCGCAGAATGCCATTGGTCAGATCGCGGTCAAGCTCGGCACTATCAGCCACGACCAACGCCCCCTCGACATCCGCCAGGGTCAGCGGCCCGGTGATCACCAACTGGCCGGTGTCGTGGTCATAGGCAATTTCGCGCGCCGTGAGGCGGCGCCCCTGATAGAGTGCTTCGACATTGCCGGTCGCAATCAGGCGGTTGTCCGCCGTCAGACGCACATCATCCGCGACCAGAACCGCCGGATCAGAGGGCGGTTCCTGCGCCGCAAGCGGGGGTGCAAGACAGAGCAGCAAAGCAAGGAGAAGGCGCAAAGACCGGGTCATCCGTCCTCCAGATGCAGCAGGATACCGAGACCGATGAAGAGCGATGCCACAGGCGGCGCCCAGGCCGCCAGAAGGATCGGAAGCTGGCCGTTCTCGCCCAAGATATGCGCGAAATTGCGCACGTAATGCAGGCCGAATCCCAAAAGAACCGCCGTCAGCACCGAGAGCCCGACATTCGCCCCGCGCGTGTGCCCCATGGTCAGTGCCGCCGAAATCAGAACAAGCGCCACCAGAAAGACCGGCTGCGCCAATTCGCTCTGGAACCAGATGGCATAGCGACGCGCAGAAAATCCAGCCTCCTCCAGTTGATCTATGAACTTCGGCAACTCCCAGATCGGGATGTATTCCGGGCTGCCGAAACTGTCGAGAATGCGATCCTGGGTCAGGTCCGAAGGCACGCTCAATTGCGCCTCTTGGCGTGCGGTGGCCTCGGGGTTGATGTTCTCGGCGAGGTCCCAGATCTTGGCGTCTTCAAGCAGCCACGCCCCCGCCTCAAGCCGCGCCGTATTGGCGCTGATACGTCGCAGGGGCTGGCCGTCAGGGGCAAAGTCGTAAAAGCTGGGACCATACAGGGTGCTCAGATCAGAGCTGGACCGGGCTGCATAGATCACCGTCTGGCCGGCCGTCCCCCCCTGCCGCAACCAGAGCCCCTCCGACGCAATGGCAAGATCAGAATAGGTTCGACCAGAGTAGCTGTTGACCAGATCGTGATGCCGTTTCGCGGTGGCCGCCACCAGCGGATTGCCCACCGCCAGCCCTAAAAGGCCAATAGCAAGCGCCACCGCCGCAGGGGCCAACAGCCCGCGCAGCGCGGACCGCCCCGAGGCCCGCAACACCACCATTTCGGACGAGCGCGCCAACCGCAGGAAAAGTGCGACCGAGGCAAGGATCATCACCAGAGGAATGATCTCGTAATAGGCTTCGGGCAGTTTCAGCAGCACGATTCCCAACACCTGCCCAAAGGCCAGTTCCGGGAAATCGCCCAACTCATCCATCAGGTCAATAAGCCCCATGATCACGATCATCGTGATCGTTACCGCCATGAAGCTGATGAAGAAACGACGGCCGAAGTAGCGTTCTAGGATCATGTCGACACCTCCGCCGCGGAACCCCTGTGGCGCAGCCGCTGCCAGAGGCCCGGATAGCTGGCCAGCGTCAGCAATAGCCCCGAAAGCGCCAACCCGATCAACGCGGGAAGATATAGCAGCGGCCAGAGCGCCGCGCTGACCAGAACCGGTGCGAGAACGAGGCTCTCGACAATCTTGAGGCCCACCAGAAGTCCAAATGCCAGAAGTATCTGACGCCAGACGCCAAACCGGCTATGCGCCCCCACAAGCAGGGTGCAGAATCCAACCAGCGCCGCGATGACACAGAGAAGGGCCGCAGTGACGCGGCCATGCATTTGGGCCATCACGGCCCCGACACTGACGCCCGTACGCTCAGCAACGCTCTCCGGGTCTCGCAGCATCTCGAGCGTGCTGGCAAACGCCACCTCATCGAGGTTGACCACATCTCGCTGAACAAGGCTGCTGATGTCATAGGAAAAATCATCAAAATAGGTCGTGAAGAGCCGGTTTTGCTCCGCGCGGATATTCTGGGCAAGACCGGATACCATGACCAGCCGCGTGCCGCCCCCCTCTTGCACCAGATAGGCGCGGGACGAGGTATAGGTCACAGGTGCCTCTGGGTCGCGCCGATCAGACAGGAACACGTCACGCAATTCGCCCGACAGCGTGATCTCGCGGATATAAAAGGTCACGCCGGGGGCCGGATGCAGAAATTCGCCCTCGCTCAGCAATTTGGCGGTGATGTTGCGCGACACCTCGTCCAGCCGCAAGCGCAACTGGCTCAGACTAGTGGGAATGAGGAAATGCGCCAGGAGCGACATCATCAGGGCGACAATCACTCCAAACACAAATACCGGGCGCGCCAGGCGCAACGGTGAATAGCCGGTGGCCTGCATCACCGTCAGCTCGCTTTCGCTGGACAGGCGGTTGACCACGTAGACAGCAGAGGCAAAGGCCGCGATCGGCAGCACGACGCCGATCACCCCCGGCAGCGTCAATGCCGTGAATTCCACAAACACCCAAGCGGGCTGGCCATCCCCGATCAGCCGGTCGAACATGCGCACCGCCTTGTTGATCCAGAAGATCGAAACCAGAACGAGCGCAAAGAAACCGAACAAAACCATGAATTGCGACAGCATGTATCTGTCGAATCTGGTCACACTTATCCCCCGTGGCAGCAGTCTTGCCGGGCAACCTAGCGGAATTGATTGCGGGGGAAAACTGCTAACTGGTCATTGGCGACGAGCCGCGCTAGGTCTTGGGCTAGCCGAACCAAGGAGAGCCCCCGATGACCCAACCCGTGCCCGTTGTCTTTGCCGAAACTGACCTGGAGGCGCTCGCCACAACGCCCGGTCGTATCGCCGTGATCATTCCCCCTGAAGGCAAGCTGGATGCAGGCGCGCGCAAGATCAACCGCATGACGCGCGGCGCCCTGGCGCGGCTGGTCGAGGCGGCGGCCCTGAACGAAAAGAAACCGGGCGACGTGATCACCATCAACTGGCCCTCGGGCATGGCGGCAGAGGCGGTCGATGTGGTCATCCTGCCGCGCAGCGCCAGCTCCGCCGAGAGCCGTCGCGCAGGCGTCAATCTTGGACGTATCAAGGGAGACAAGCCACTTTTGATCCTAGGGTCGGCGCTTCGTCGCCCGGTCGAGGTCCTGTTAGGTGTGCTCTTGCGTGCCTATGAATTCACCCCGCACAAGTCGCAGCCCAAGGCCGACACCACCCCCAAAGAGCCCGGTGCCGTCACGCTGATGACCGGCAGACCGGATGAAATCAAAGCCGAGGCTGCGCCCACTTTGGCCCTCGCCGAGGGCGTGTTCTTCACCCGCGATCTCGTCAATGAGCCTGCCAATCACTTGACCACCACCGAATTCGCCAATCGCATCTCCGCGATGAAGGATCTGGGTCTCAAGATCACCATTCTTGAAGAAAAGGACATGGAGAAGCTGGGGATGGGTGCGCTCTTGTCCGTCGGCCACGGCAGCGTCAGCCCGTCAAAACTGGCGATCATGGAATGGCTGGGCGGGCCAAAAGGCGAGGCTCCTCTGGCCCTGATCGGCAAGGGCGTGGTGTTCGACACCGGCGGTATCAGCCTGAAACCGGCAGCGGGCATGGAAGAGATGACGATGGACATGGGCGGCGCCGGCGTGGTCGCTGGTGTCATGCGTACGCTGGCTCTGCGCAAGGCCAAGGCAAACGTCGTGGGCCTTGTAGGCATCGTGGAAAACATGCCGTCGGATCGTGCGACCCGTCCAGGCGATGTTGTGACCTCAATGAAGGGTGACACCATCGAGGTAATCAACACCGACGCCGAGGGACGGCTCGTGCTGGCAGATGTGCTCTGGTATGCGCAGGAAACCTACAAGCCGCGCGGCATGGTTGATCTGGCAACCCTCACCGGAGCCTGCATCGTGGCCTTGGGCCATGAGAACGCCGCCGTTCTGAGCAACGATGAAGGGCTCTGCAACGCCTTCCTGCGTGCGGCCAAGACCGAGGGCGAAGGTGCGTGGCGCTTGCCACTTGGGCAGGGCTATGCTGATATGATCAAAGGCCAGATCGCCGATATAAAGAATTCCGCCGGACGCCCCGCAGGCACGATCACGGCAGCCGAGTTTCTTCACCGTTTCGTACAAGAGGGAATGCCATGGGTGCATCTCGACATTGCGGGCGTGGCCAGTGTCAAGGCTGACACGACCTATGCACCCAAAGGCGCGACCGGCTGGGGCGTTCTGGCGCTCAACCGTCTGGTGGCGGACATGCTCGAGGAGAGTTGATGGGGGCCGCCTATTTCTATCATCTGACGCGCCAACCGCTTGAGGCAACGCTGCCCATGCTCTTGGAGAAATCCTTGGGCGCGGGCTGGCGGGTGGCGGTGCGGGGACGGGATGCAGCGCGGCTTGCCTGGCTGGATGAGCGGCTCTGGCTGGGGCCAGAGGATGGGTTTCTGCCGCATGGCATTGCTGGCGGGCTGCAAGATGCCGATCAGCCAGTTTTGCTGACAACTGAAAGCGCTTGTCCGAACGGGGCGGCCTGCCTCATGGCAATCGACGGGGCAGAGGTGCGGGCCGAAGAGGTACAGGCGATGGAAAGGGTCTGCATCCTCTTTGACGGCAATGACGATGCAGCGGTTCAGGTGGCGCGCGGTCAGTGGAAAGCGCTGACCGGCGCAGGCTGCGCCGCGCAATACTGGTCCGAAGCGGGCGGTCGTTGGGAGAAAAAGGCCGAGGCGTGACGCAGATCAGCGGATCACGATCTCGTCGCTGCGCAGCAACCCAAGCACGTCGCGCGCCTGCTGATCCAATAGATCAAGGTCAAGATAGCCATCCGACAACCGCCGGGTCAGGTTCTCCATCCGCGCCACACGAGCGTTGAGTGCCTCAAGCTGGGCCTGCAACTCTACACTTTGCGCGTCGATTTCCGCGCGGCGGAACAGCCCGTAGTCCCCTTGCACAGCCGCAAATGTAAAGTACGCCCCCAGAAAGAAAGCAATTAGGAAAAAGATCAAAAGGCCCCAAGGGCGGCTGCGGGGTGTCATGCTCTGGTCTGCCTCTTCATACCGCCTCGTATCGGGCGTTTCCGGCACCATGCCACAGGCGGGACGCTTTGTGAATCCCCTTTCACCAGACAACTCTACGCTCTAGCATACCCGCCAAAGGAGAGCCCGATGCACGGCAGCCCGCCAAAGGACATGCCCGGCACCCATGAGGTGACCAACCAGCCCGCGCCACGGGGCGATCTCGATCTCTGGGCGAATGATCCGGGCTTGCAGAGCCATGCAACGGCAGCAGGGGCAGATCCCGAAGTGCTTGCGGCCTATGGCACACGGATTGGCACCGAAACCCTTCGCGCGGCGGGGCGCGCGGCCAATCGACACCCGCCGGAACTCGTGCTTTTTGATACAGGCGGGCGCAGATTGGACGAGGTGCTCTTTCACCCCGCTTATCACGACCTCATGCGCGTTGGTATCAGCGCAGGCTACGCGGCTCTTCCGTGGGAGGGGGCAAAGGGCGGTCATGCCAGCCATGCCGCTTTGGTCTATCTCACCTCTCAGGTGGAGCCGGGTGTGTGCTGTCCAATGACCATGACCTATGCCGCTGTGCCCGCACTCCGGGCGGACAAGGCGCTCTTTGCCGACTGGGTGCCCAAGCTCACGGCCCGTGCCTATGACCCGGCTCCCAAGCCACTCGTGCGCAAGCCAGGTGCCACACTCGGCATGGCAATGACCGAAAAGCAGGGGGGATCGGACATTCGCGCCAATACCACCACCGCCACGCCCGAGGGTGATACCTATCGCCTCATCGGGCATAAATGGTTCTGTTCCGCACCGATGTCGGATGGGTTTCTGACTCTGGCGCAAGCGCCTGAAGGGTTGACCTGTTTTCTTGTGCCCCGTTGTTTAGACGACGCGCGCAATGGTATTCAGATTCAGCGCCTTAAGGATAAACTTGGAAACCGCGCCAATGCGTCCGCGGAGATCGAGTATAACGGGGCAATTGCCTATCGTTTGGGCGACGAGGGCGCAGGGCTGCGCACCATTCTCGAAATGGTGCATCACACGCGACTGGATACGGCCATGGCCCCGGCAGGGTTGATGCGCGCGGCACTGGATCACGCACACTATTGGACGCGCAATCGGTCCGTCTTTCAAAAGCAACTGATTGACCAGCCCTTGATGCGCGCCGTTCTGGCAGATCTCATACTCGATTGGGAGGGCACACTAGCGCTTGGGCTACATGTGGCGCGAGCATTTGACGGGCGCAGCGCCGCTGAGCGCGCGTTTGCCCGGCTTGGCGTAGCGCTTGCGAAATTCCTCGGCAACAAGCTTTGTCCCGGCGTGGTTTATGAGGCGATGGAGATCATGGGCGGCATGGGCTATGTCGAAGACACCCCCCTGCCCCTCTTGTATCGCGAAGCCCCGCTCAATTCGATCTGGGAAGGATCGGGCAATGTCATCTGCCTCGACATCCTGCGGACTCTGCGCAAAGAGCCCTTGGCCGGCGAGGCGTTGAGCACGGAACTGGCCAGCGTCGCGGGGCAGGACCGGCGCTTTGACGCTGCCCTCAAGGCGCATATGCAGAGCTTTCCCAAATTGCCCGAAGAGGCGCAGGCGCGGTGGTATGCCGAAAGCCTCGCCACGCTTCTGACAGCCTCGGTGCTGATGCGGCAGGCACCCGGTGTTGTCGCCGAGGCTTATATCGCCACGCGGCTCAGCGAGCCACGCGGACGGGTGGCCGGGGCAATCGGCACGCTCGACACTACAGCGATTCTGGCACGGTTGGGCGATGGGGACACCTGATCAAAGCACGCCAAGCTTGGGAACAGGTGAACTGTCGCTCAGTCTGGTAACCCATCCAATTGACCAAGCCGAATGGCCGCCTGCACCGCCTGTGCCGTGGTCTTAACAGCCAAACGATTGCGCGCGTTACGCAGGTGATTTTCAACCGTCCTCTGAGAAATTCCCAGAGTGCCGGCAATCTCGGCCCCTCGGCGCCCGGCCGCAACCCAAGCCAGAACCTCGCGTTCGCGCGTCGACAGAGGGCCCGTTTCGGGGCTCTCACCTTCGATCAAGGCGCGGCTGACCCGAAAGGCCTGCTCCGCCAACAAGGTCAACAAAAGTTGCACCCGCCGAGAGGCGTCGATGCGGCTGCCTCCAAAGCTCACCGCACCCTCCAAGCCAATCGGCCCGTAAATCGGCACCTGAAACCCATTGGTGCCCGACAGGCTCGGGGTGCGCACAACCCGATATTCGGCATTCGGCGTCTTGGTCCAGAAAAACGGCACGCTGAACTTAAGTACATTGAGGGTGATGGGGCATCTCTGGAGATAGGTTTCGGCATCAACTGTGCTGCCATCACCGAACCAATCACCTTTGACCCAATACACTCTGCTCACGATCTGCTCCCGCTGCGCAGCTGCCGAAAACAGCAGCACCCGGTCATACCCAAGCGGTTCGCAGGTCTCGCAGATAACCTGCGAGACCCCTTCAAGCGTTGTGGCCTCCTCCAGCCGCAAAAGAACTGAAAGAACCGAATCCGCGGGCTCATGGCTCACTTGTTGTGCACCTCAGCCAACAGTTCCGTCGCCGCCAGTTTGCCCAAGCCATTACCAGCCAAAGGGCTGTCACCGGTCAGGATTTTACCATCCTTGTGGACCTGACCGGAAATACCCTCGTTGAGAATCTCAAAGCCGATGGCCTGCAATTCCTCTCCGAATTTCCACGTCAGATGCCCGGGCATATAGCCAATCTTGGGGGTTTGCGCGTCCATTGCATCCGGAAAGGCCACGATCTTGCGGCCTTTGTAGATCGTGCTGTCCTTGCCCACGGCCAAAAAGGCAGCAGGGCCGTGACACAGCGAGATCAGAAACTTGTCCTCGGCTGCAACCCATTCAAGCAAGGTCTTGACCTCGGCACTCTCGGGCAGACCAATCAATGCACCATGCCCACCTGGGATAAACACCCCGATGTAGTCTGACCCTCCCTCAAGCACCTTTGCGACGACATCTCGCAATTTCATAGGTGCTTTCAAGGCTTCGGCATATTTTGCGAACAGGCCCATTACCTCAGGGTCCTGCCTCGGCATGGCCCAGAGTTCAAACTTGGCTGGATAACCAGAAATCGTCGCGAAATCGAAGCCAAACCCGGCCTTATCAAGATGATAGAGCGGAAGGAGGGTCTCGACTGGATGATTTCCGGTCGAAAACATCGTGCCATTCTCCATCCGCAAATAGCGTTCATCTGCACAGATCACCAAAATCTTCCAGCGCCCCCCGGAATAGGGACGAGGATAGTCCGCCCCCGACAGATCGGAAACCGGCGCGGTAAACTGGCTCAGGGAATAGGGCGAGGGGAAAAAGGCATTATCTTCGGCGGGATCGGGCGTGGGGCGCATGTCCGAGGACTGTGGTGTCGACATCTAGTACTCTCCGTTTCAGGCATGAGGTTACACAATTATGCCGCCAGTCGCGCTGACAAAATGGGGGAAATCCCTCAGTTTTGGTATCTCGACACGAAAGCGAGCCCAGTGAAGACGCAGAATTTGGCGCAATTTCGAACCCAGAGGGTCTGTCAGCTTTCTCTGAAGCTGCCTCAAATTCTTCTTTCCGAATGTGATTGATCCAGATCAAGGTCGATAGGCCTGCACACAGCCTAGGGTGACCCTGAAAACACGGATTCAGAATTCATCTTTGCTAGAAAAGAGGACATCATGCGCGAAGTCATCACCGCAGCGGCGCTCGGTCTGGCCACCCTCACAAACCCCGCCACCGCCGAAGACTCCAAAAAGATGGTTACGATCCTGACCAGTGCAGAGCCGCAAACCCAACTGATGGGCATGGTCCTAACCATGCAGACGATACAGGCCGGGGCGAGTTCTTATGTGTTGCTCTGCGGACCCGCTGGAGACTTGGCTCTCAAAGAGGCACCGGCCAGTGCCACCGCGCCACAGGCCCCCATGGGCATGAGCCCGCAAGGCCTGATGCAGAAGATCATCGAGGCTGGGGCCACAGTTGAGGTCTGCGCCATCTACCTGCCCAACAAGGGCGTAGATACGACAGCTTTGGTCGAGGGGATCAGCGCCGCAAAACCGCCTGCCGTGGCCGCGCGCCTTCTGGCGGATGAGACGCGGATCATGTCCTTCTGAGGGCTGATCTGCGGGGCCGCCTCACATTCCCGCCCGGTGTAATCGGTGAATTGGTCCTGAACGGGACGCGTTTGCGAGGCGGTCCACCACAACTTACGAATTACGAAGGCGCTTCGCGCCGCTCAGGCCGCCTCTCCATCGGTGAATTGCAAACGCGCAAGCCGCGCATAGAGGCCATTCTCGGCCACAAGGCTGTCATGCGTGCCCTGCGCCACGATCCGGCCCTGATCCATCACCACGATACGATCCGCCTTTTTAACTGTCGCGAGGCGGTGCGCTACGATGATCGTGGTGCGGGTCCGTGCCATGGCATCGACCGCCGATTGCACCGCGCGCTCGCTTTCGGCATCCAGTGCCGAGGTGGCCTCGTCCAACAACAAAACCGCCGCATCGCGCAGGATGGCGCGGGCGATGGCAATGCGTTGCTTCTGCCCGCCCGAGAGCATCACGCCACGCTCGCCCACATAGGTGTCATACCCATCTGGCAAGCGCAGGATGAATTCATGCGCATTGGCCGCCCTCGCCGCCGCCTCGATCTCGGCCTCGGTCGCGTCGAGACGTCCAAACCGGATGTTGTCGCGCGCCGAAGCGGCAAAGATCACCGGGTCCTGCGGCACAAGCGCCAGATCGCGGCGGAAATCGTGCCGCGCCATATCCGAGAGTGCCACCCCATCCAGAGTGATGCGCCCCGCATCCGGATCATAGAACCGCTGGATCAGTTGAATGACGCTGGTCTTGCCCGCGCCCGAGGGGCCGACAAGCGCCACGGTTTCGCCGGGGCGGATGGTCAGGGTCACGTGATCCAGCGCCGGGATACCCGGACGCGACGGATAGGCAAAGTGCACGTCCTCAAAGGCGATTTCGCCTCGCACCGGGCGCGGCACGGCCAGAGGGCCCGCAGGATCGCGCACCGGGTCTTCGGCCTGCAAGAGTTCGACCAGACGCTCGGTGGCACCTGCCGCGCGCTGCAACTCGCCCCAGATTTCCGACAGCGCCGCAACCGCCCCCGCAACCATCACCGCGTAGATGACGAATTGCACAAGGCTGCCGGCCGTCATGCCACCCGCGCGCACATCGCGCGCGCCGATCCAGAGCACACCGACAATGCCGGTGAAAACGAGGAAAATCACGATCACAGTCATCAGCGCGCGGGTATTCACCCGGCGGCGCGCGGCATCATGGCTGCGCTCCGTCACATCGGCAAAGCGTGCCCGGCTCTCGCTCTCATGCGTAAAGGCCTGCACGGTCTGCACCGACAAGAGCGCCTCGGAGGCATTGCCGGAACTCTGCGCGATCCAGTCCTGATTTTCGCGACTCAGCACGCGCATCCGCCGCCCTAGGGTGAGAATGGGCACGATAACCAGCGGCACGATCAAAAGAACCAGCCCCGTCAGCTTGGCCGAGGTCAGCATCATCAATCCCATGCCACCAATCAGGATCAACAAATTACGTAGAGCAATCGAGACTGATGACCCGATAACCGAGAGAATGAGGGTGGTATCCGTGGTGATCCGGCTGAGCACCTCGCCGGTCATCAGCCGCTCGAAGAAGGCCGGGCTCATGCCGATCACGCGGTCGAACACGGCCTTGCGGATATCGGCGACCACGCGTTCGCCCAACCGGGTCACAAGCAGATACCGCATCCCGGTGCCGACCGCCAAAAGCGCCGCAATCAGCACCGCCGCGGCGAAATACTGATCGAGGATGGCCCCATTCTCGGCACTGAAATTGTCCACCACGCGGCGCACCGCGAGCGGAAGCATCAAGGCCACACTGGCGGTGATAACCAACGCCAGAATCGCCGCCGTCAGCAGTTTGCGGTAGGGACGCAGGAATGGCCAAAGTTCAGCCAACGCGCCCACATGTTTCGATTTCTCGCGATCCAGCAGATCAGCCCCGTTTTCGGCCCTGCGCACCATAGACTTCTATTCCTCATCCTTTGCCCAAGGTTCTTGGCGGGCGATCACGCCGGGGTCAAGTGGACAGATCAGCCGCAGGTCTTATTCGCATGGGAGAGAATGGAGCGGGCGGCGGGAATCGAACCCGCGTCTCTTGCTTGGAAGGCAAGGGTCTTACCATTACACAACGCCCGCGCTCTAGGGCTAGTTAGTAGAGGCGCGCCCAAGGGTCAAGCCCGGCCGAGCCAACATCACGCGCGGCGTTTTCTCGCAGATTTGGCGCTGACCTGCTCTGGTGCACGCGCCACGGCGGTGGCGACACGCAAATCCCGTGCAGGTGAAGGGCCGTCGATAATGGACAGGTCGGCCGAAATCTCGTTGTCGAAGGGCACTGACAAGAGATCCGGGTTCATGCGATAGAGAAGATCATCCACCGGCTTTGCGCCGATGCGATAGGTCACGTCGATACTGAGGCTCAGTTCGATCATTCGACGGCTGTTGAACGGCGACATATAAAAATGACGGTGCAGGCCCGGAAAGGTCATGCCTAGGGAAGACGCGTAATAGACTTCAAGGAACATCATATCCACCGCGCGCGACCGCGCCACAGGCGACAGGGTGCGATGCCAGGCCATGAATTCCGGCATGAACCGCGTATAGACCTCGTCATTGAAATGGTTGCGCGGCACGATCAGCAGTTTCTCGATCTGCCACCGGAAATCCTTCCAATGGGACATCTCGGCCTTGCGCACAAAGACCGCGCGTAGAAGGTCGGTCTGATGCCCACGCAGCACGACCGAACCCGGTGTGAGACAATGATTGACGTCGCGCGCCAGTTCACTGGGCAACGGCAAAACCGCCCCTGCCGCCAGATGGAAACATCGCTCGCTCCGCCGAACCCGGCGTGGCACGGGACGTAGCGCGCGGCGATCATGGACCTCGTGCTCGACCTCCATCACAGCTGCAAGGCGCTTGGCGATTTCAGCATCAATCCGCGTAGCGTAATTCGTCACATGGGTAAAAACCTGGCGGATATTCTGCATATGCGGCCCGGCAAACGCCGCGAGCAGCCGGCTGTCGCGCCCTCCTGACAGGGGCATGGCGCAGTCATAGCGCGCAGCGATCGCCCCTATGCTGTGCCGGGCGGTGTTGATCAGCTCGTCATAGACCGCTTCGAGCCCGCCCTCGGGCATGTCGAAACTGTCTTCGCGCGGCCAGTAACGATTCTCGTGGAAATTCGCGAGATCGAGATAGAAGGACGGATTCATGCGCCGAACCCGCGCATCGCGCGTATGAAACAGGGAATACTTGCTGCCATAGGCCTCGTTGATGCTGTGGTCATAAAGCGGGTGATCCTGCACCGCATCCTCGATACACAGCTTCAGGCTAGAGCCGACACGGCGCGTCTGAGGGTTGTAGACAACGCCAAGCATCCCGACCGGATCGCAATAGATGCGCTCGTCTCCGCCCGAGGTCACGATGATCGTGAAGCGTCCTGCGAAGGCGTTGAGATGCCGTTCAAAATCGCTGAAAAACTCTGGCACACCGGCAGAGAGATCGCCAAAGCTGTACTCTCCCTCGATTACCCCGTCCGGTCCCGTGGCGATCCCGAGCAGCAACCCGATGAAAATCCCATCCCGATCATGCAGTCGCGCGACCGGCAGGGCACGCCCCGTCAGAACCCGCCAACCACGACAGGCAGAGACCTTCATCCCCTGAGGATCAATCCCCCGCCGACTAATCACGTATTGATATTGGAACACCTCTTCGAACGAAAGTCCGAGTTCGGCGCTTTCCTGCCTTGCCAACATGGTTTTACTGCTCAATTGTTTATTTTTTTTGAACAGTAGCCTGATTTGCGAGAATCTGTAAACGATTTTAAGGCTTTCAGGGCCAGACAGAGGGCCAAAATGCTTGGCTGGCCCCCTAAAGCGTTTCGGCTTCTGGCAGCTTTACGTTAGGCTGCTCTTGTCTGTCTGAATCAGGATATGCCCGATGGCCGATGATCTCCCCTCCCGACCGGACCTGCGCGACCTGCCCTTTGACATCGACCTGCGCCGCCTCAATCTGGGGGTGGGATATGTGGCGCTTGGTCTGCCGGTGTCGCTCGGGCTGGTGTCGATCCTGACCAACACCTGTTTCAACGCCTCAATCAGCCACTATTACTTCAGCCGGATCGGGGGCGATATTCTTGTGGGTGCCCTCAGCTTCATCGGGCTGTTGCTGATGTTCTTTTACAGCTTTCGTGCGCCGGGCCGCGAAGGGTGCCTTGGCTGGCACTGGTATGACGTCGCCCTTCTGAAACTCGCTGGGGTGGCGGCCGTCATCGTCGCCTTTGTGCCCACCACCGGTTCGGGCTGCGCCTACACCGGCCAAGTGGCGCGCGTATTTTTGACCGGCACACGCGGATCAGAGGAGTTTCACCCGCCCGGCGGCACGGTCGAGGGGACGATCAGCTATGATTTCTGGGCCAGTTTTGCCCAAATCGGACCAGATGTACCCACTGCCCTGCAAATGATGCATTTCGGCGCTGCGGGGGTGATGTTTCTGGTGCTGGGCTATTTCTCGACCTATGTTTTCACCCGCGAGAATACCACCGCGGCGCGCCTCGCGGGCAACCGCAAGGACCGGCGCAATCTGTGGTATCGCATACTTGGGCGGATCACCTTTGCGGTGGTGGGCGTGCTGGCGATCAAGGCAACACTACTGGAGGTACTCCTGCCGCTTGCGCTTGCGCAGAGCATCGAAGCCTTCTGGGACAGCCTGCGCCTGACGTTCCTGTTCGAATCCCTCGGCCTCTGCGCCTTTGGCCTCAGTTGGATGATCAAGGGGCGTTTCATCGCGGCCTTTGAGGATGCCGCATCCCGCCCTCAACCCCGCGCGGCGTAGAGGGCCACCGCGGCCGCGTTCGACACGTTGAGTGAGCCGAAGTCGCTGGCATATTCAATCCGAACCAGCGCATCGCAGACCTCGCGGGTGCGCTCGCGCAGGCCCGGCCCCTCGGCCCCGAGCACAAGCGCCACAGGCCGGTCACGCTTGCCCTCCATCGCGGTCTCGATGCTCATCTCCGCCTCACCTGCCAGCCCCAGCACCAGATACCCCATTGCCTGCAACTCGATGATCGCATCGGCCAAATTGCGCACGCGCAGATATGGCTGCCGTTCCAGCGCACCACTGGCAGTTTTGGCGAGAGCCCCGGTCTCAGGCGCGGCGTGGTGACGGGGGGCGATGACCGCCCGCGCACCGAACACTTCCGCAGAGCGCAGGATTGCGCCCACGTTATGTGGGTCCGTGACCCTGTCCAAGAGCACCACACGGGGGGCGGTGCGCCCATCTCCGAGACAAACCTCAGCCATTGGACCCCAGTCCAGCGGTTTGACCTCAAGCGCGGCCCCTTGATGCACCGAACCGGGATCAAGCGGCGCGTTGAACTTGCGCGGGTCTACCTCTTCGGGCGTGATTCCGCTGGCTGCAATCGCAGCTTCCAGCTTGTCGGCGGCGTTTTTGGTCACGATCAGGCGCAGCTTTTCGCGGTCCGGGTTTTCCAACGCATCGCGCACGGCGTGCAAGCCAAACAGCCATACGGTCTCAGAGGCTGCGGCCCGCTTGGCCTGTTCCTTGTCGATCACCCAACGGGGTTTTTTCATGGCTATTAGGCCCCTCTTTTCCGGCCCGCGACAATGCGACGGGCGGCTACCGCTTGCAAGCGATTTTCCGGTTGACGCAGCATCCGGCCACTAGTAATCAGCCCCCCACGTCCGGCACGCAAGTGCTGGGAAAGTGGGCGACAGGCCGCAAGGTGTGGCAGGGGACTGTAACTCCCTCGCGGAGACGCACGCCTGGTTCGATTCCAGGGTCGCCCACCACTTTCCCCTCTTTTTTCAAGGGCTTTTTGCCCATAAGAAAGTTTTTCCACCGCGCGCTTGGCGTGCGCCTTCGTTGACGCAGCCTCTCTTGTCGCTACCTTATGGAAAATGATGGTGCGTTCCGTGCCTTCTGCCCTCAAAGACATAGAAGAGAAGCAAGACGAATGTGTCAGATTTGCAGGTCCGCGCACCAAATCCCGCATACTTACTTGGATTGCTGTCTCTGCGGCGCGCCGACAACGCAGGCGGCCTTTGCTCGGATCGAGGCGGACCTCAACCGTCGTGCGATGTTGGGCGGAGCAGCGGCTGTTGTCGGTCTTTATGCAGGGTTTGGGCTGGCGTCAAAACCGGCACGTGCCCAGACCCCCGGTCGTCCCCTGCTCCTGACCAATCTGCGCTATTTCAACGGCCATGACCTTGCCCTGATACACGGGCGCGATATCCTGATCGAGGGCGGGCGCATCATCGGCCTACCCCCTGCGGGACAAGGACCGGCCGAAGCCGAGCGCATCGACTGCGGCGGGCGCGCGGTCATTCCTGGTCTGATCGACGCGCATTGGCACAGCACGCTTGTCGCCGTGACACAGATTCAGGCGATGAGCGCCGACATCGGTTTTGTGCATCTTATGGCAGGTCGCGAGGCCGGGGCCACGCTCTTGCGCGGGTTCACAACCGTGCGCGACACTGGCGGCCCGGCTTTTGGCCTCAAGCTCGCCATTGATCGCGGCGCTCTGCCCGGCCCGCGCATTCTTGCGTCGGGCGCGATGATTTCGCAAACCTCAGGGCATGGCGATTTTCGCATGACTTCAGAACTTCCACGCGCCGATGGCGATTTGAGCTATAGTGAAAGGGTGGGCGTGGTGGCCATCGCAGACGGGCGCGCCGAGGTTTTGCGCCGCACCCGCGAGCAGTTGATGAAGGGCGCCAGCCAGATCAAGATCATGGCCGGGGGCGGTGTCACCTCGCTCTATGATCCGCTCGAGAGCCTGCAATATACCGAAGACGAGATGCGCGCCGCCGTCGAGGCGGCAACGGATTGGGGCACCTATGTCTGTGCCCATGTCTATACACCCAAGGGCATCCAACGGGCACTCCGCGCAGGAGTGAAATCCATCGAACACGGGCAATTGGCGGATCTGGCAACCGTGCGGATGATGCGCGAAGCAGGCGCTTGGTGGTCGATCCAGCCCTTTCTTGCAGACGAGGACTCTAACCCCAGCAGCGACCCACGCCAGAATGCCAAGCGGCAGGAAGTGTCCGCAGGCACCGTTCAAGCTTTTGACATGGGCCGCACCGAGGGGGTCAGCATGGCCTTTGGCACCGACATCCTGATGAACCCCGCAGGGGCCCAAAGCCAAGGGCGGCAACTGACCAAACTCACCCGCTTCATGCCCCCGCTCGAGGCGCTGCGCATGGCGACGGGGGCGGCGGGCGACTTGCTGGCCATGTCAGGGGAGCGTATGGGCTATGAGGGACGCTTGGGCGTGATTGCCAAAGGGGCAATGGCCGATCTTTTGGTGGTCGAGGGTGATCCCGAGGCAGGGCTAGACTGGCTGGACCGGCCCGAGCAGAGCCTTGCCATGATCCTCAAGGGCGGGACGATCATGAAGGACATGCTGGGATGAAAAACGCGCTGCTGGCCTTCTGCACGATCCTCAGCCTCGCTGCCCCCGCACGTGCACAGGACTGGAGCGCGCAGATCACGCCCTATGCTTGGGGGGCGGGGATCGGTGGCACGATCACGCCGCGCGCGGGCGGCCCGTCGCTGCGCTTCGACAAGGGGCTTGCAGAGGTTCTCGAAGACCTAGACACGGCGTTTTTCCTTACGGGCTATGCGCGCTATCATCGTTTTGTGGTGATGGGAGACCTGTCGCAATCGGCCAGCTCACGGCGCGGCGTGGTGCCATTGCCCGCCCCCGGCCTGCCTGCGCGGGGCCGCATCGAGCAATCCTCGCTGACGCTGACCGCAGGCTACCGGGCGTTGACAACACCCGATGCGACGGTGGATGTCATGGCAGGTCTGCGCCATTGGCGGGTCGAGGGGCGGGCGACAACGCCAGTGCCTGGCCTTGCTGGCGGGATCGACGTGAGTTTCACCGATCCGATCCTTGCCGCGCGCACCAATATCCGCCTTTCGGACCGATGGTCCTTTATAGGCTATGCCGATGTCGGCGGCTTTGGCGGAGGCTCAGACATGACATCGCAACTTGTCGGCACGCTCAACTGGCAGGCCAATGACCGGCTTTGGCTCTCGGCGGGCTACCGGCATCTGTATGTGGATTACAGCAAGAATGGGCGCAAATTCGACGCGACATTCTCGGGACCACTTGCCGGTTTGACCCTGCGCTTTTGATCCGCGCGCGGTACCCGCCTGCGATAACTGCTTTATCTGCGCCGTGGAAAACTCCATAGTGTCAACGGCAGTCAGGCAGGATCACGACAGAATGGCCCCCCAAAAACAGGCGCCCCAGAACTATAATATCCTGATCGTCGGTCAGGCTGGCCGTTTGCAATACGAGGCCATTCTCTTTGCGGCGTCGCTGCGCGCCGCCTCGCCTGACTTTGCGGGTCGTCTCTTTGTGGCAGAGCCGCAGCCAGGGCCGCTCTGGCGCGACGACCCGCGCATAAAGGATGCGGACAGCCGCGCGCTATTGACCGATCTGGGCGTGGAGTTCTTGCCCTTCGAGAGCCATCATTTCGGTGCGGCCTATCCCTATGGCAACAAGATCGAGGCGCTCTTTGCCCTGCCCAAGGGAGAGCCTTTCGTGTTTTTCGATACCGATACGCTGATCTGTGGTGATCTCGCATCTGTGCCCTTTGATTTCAGCCGGCCCACGGCCTCTTTGCGGCGCGAAGGCACCTGGCCGCAGATCGAGCTTTATGGTCCCACCTACGGCCAGATATGGAAGTCGCTCTACAACCGCTTCGGTCTTGATTTCGAGGCCTCGCTTGATCCAAGCCAACCCGATGGCTACTGGCAGCGCTATCTCTATTTCAACGCGGGGTTCTTTTTCTACCAATGCCCGCATGTCTTTGGCCAACGCTTTCTTGACTACGCGCTCAGCATCCGCGACGACGCGCCCCGCGAACTGCTCCTGCAATCCCTGGACCCTTGGCTTGACCAGGTGGCCCTGCCCTTGGTGATCCATTCGCTTGGCGGCGGGCGCGATACCTTGCCATTCGGTCTTTTGGATGGCGAGATCAGTTGCCATTACCGGCTCTTGCCGCTGCTCTATGCGCGCGAAGCCGACCATGTTGTCGAGGTTCTGCACGAGGTGACGGCCCCCAACAAGATCAAACGCGTGCTCAAGAATTACGAGCCCGCCAAGCGGATGATCTATCAGGGGCGTGGGCTGAAAGTGCGGGCGCTGTTTGACCAGAACGACCTGCCGCGCCGCGAACAGGTGATCCGCAATACGATCAAACGCAACGGGTTCTGGATGCGTTGACTCCGCCCCAACTGCCTTGGATCACGGCAAAATCTGCAGCCAGACCCACGCCGTGACAATTGTGAGCGCGGTTGACAAGAGCACGCTCGATGCCGCAACTCGCTTGGCATGGCCGTAGATATTGGCAAAGACATAGGCATTGACCCCCGGCGCCATCGCCGCCGTCACCACCGCAGAGCGCACGCCCTCAACCGGCAGGCCAATCCCCAGACCAAGACCAAAGGTAATCGCCGGATGCACCACCAGCGAAATCAGACAGACAAAGAGGATTGCCCGCAGATCCCCCTCGGGGCGATATTGCACCAGCACCCCGCCCAAGCCAAAGAGCGCCGCCGGCAGGGCGGCCCGCGCGATCAGGTCAAACCCCTGCTGCACGGGCGAGGGCAACACCACCCCCGAAAGGTTGACCACAAACCCTGCGGCCACCCCCATGATCAGCGTGTTGGAAAACATCGCCCTCAGCACCTTGATTGCCACTCTTGGCCCAGCCGTACCCCGCGCCTTCACGATTTCCATTACGGTGATGCCCAGACCGTAGCAAAACGGCGAATGCACCGCGATGATGGCGAAATTCGCGGCCAGGGCATCGGCACCATAGGCGCGCTCCATGATTGGCAGGCCCAGAAGCAGCGAGTTGGAAAAGAGGCAGCAAAAGCCGATGGCAACTGCATCCTCCCACGAGCGGCCAAAGATAAGGCGTGCCCCAAAAAGCCCGAGGGCAAAGCCTGAGCTTGCGCCGACGTAGAAACTGAGCAAAAGCCGCCAATCGAAACTCTGCCCCAGATCGAGACGGGAAATCGCAGTAAAAAGCAAACAGGGAATGGCGAATTTCTGAGTGAAGCTCATCAACCCATCTACGCCCGCCTGACTGAACCAGCGTCGCCAGACCGCGAGATAGCCAAAGCCGATCACCAGAAAGACCGGCAGGATGATTTCGAAGAGCGCCTGCATCGCGCTCAGACCGTATAGCGCAGGATCATCCCGTCATAGGCGGGCGTCACATGCGCAGGCGTCTCCTCTTCCACGGTCTGATAATCAAGGTCGATATGCATATTGGTCAGCACCGCCCGGCGCGGGGCCGCGCGGGCGATCCATTCAAGCGACAGTGCCAGATGGGCATGCGTCGGATGTGGGGTGCGGCGCAGCGCATCCAGGACCCAGCAATCGAGCCCGCTCAGCACCGGCCAGACATCCTCGGGGATAGCGGCCACATCTGGCAAATAGGCCAGATCCCCCACGCGAAAGCCAAGAGCGTCGATCGAGCCATGATTAACCTGAAACGGCTCGAGGCGAATGGTCCCGCCCGCGCCCTCGATCTCGAACGGGCCGTCAATCGTGTTCATGTCGAGAATGGGGGGATAGGGGCTGTCTTTGGGTTGAACAAAGGCATACCCGAACCGCGCATATAGCGCGTTTTGCGTGTCGCCATCGGCCCAGACCGGCAGGCGCTGACGCATGTTGAACACGATCATCCGAAGATCGTCGATACCATGGACATGATCGGCGTGGGAATGCGTATAGACCACGGCATCCAGCGCGCCGACGCCCGCATCCAGCAGTTGTGCGCGCAAATCGGGCGAGCTGTCGATCAACACGCGGGTGATGCCGCCCTCGCTTTCCCGCTCTATCAGCAGCGAACAGCGACGGCGCGTGTTGCGCGGGTTTGTGGGGTCACACTCGCCCCAATGCCCACCAAGACGCGGCACGCCACCGGACGATCCGCAGCCCAGAATGGTAAAGCGCATCTCGGCCATCACAGCACCGCCTTGGTAAAGAGCCGCTCGAAATTGGCCTCGGTCTGCGCGGCAAACTCAGGCCAGTCCATCCCGAAGACCTCTGCGCCCTTTTGGCCCGTGTGCAGCGTATAGGCAGGCTCGTTGCGGCGACCACGATGGGGGGGTGGTGCCAGATAGGGCGCATCGGTTTCCAAGAGGATTCGGTCCACCGGGGCGCTTGCAAAAATATCGCGCAACTCCTGGCTCTTGGGGAACGCGGCGATGCCCGACATCGACAGGTAAAACCCCAGATCAAGCACCGCGCGCGCGAGCGCCGCACTGGACGAAAAGCAATGCATGACGCAAGTGTAGTCGCCGTTGCGATATTCTTCGCTCAGGATGCGGGCCATGTCGTCATCCGCGTCGCGGGCGTGGATAATCAGCGGCAGACCCGTGCGCCGCGCCGCCTCGATATGCACGCGCAGACTGGTTTTCTGCACCTCGGCACTCTCGGCGGTGTAGTGATAATCAAGGCCCGTCTCACCGATGCCGACAAACTTGGGATGTTCCGCCAGTTTCACCAGTTGATCGACCGTTACCAAGGGCTCTGACGCGGCGCTCATGGGATGGGTGCCCGCAGCGTAGAACACCGGCGCGAATTTCTCGGCTATGGCACGCACTTGTGGCTCTTGCCGCAGTTTGGTGCAGATCGTCACCATACGTTGCACGCCAGACGCGACGGCACGCGCGATCACCGCATCCCGCTCTTCGTCGAAATCGGGAAAATCGAGGTGGCAATGGCTGTCAGTGATACGAATGTCGGTGCTCATGCCTGTCCTCGGGCGGGGGCTCAGGCCCCGGCGGTTTGCTGAATCCTGAACACCGTATCTAGGACCAGACTGGCAGGGTCAAGGTTGACCGCCCGCCCATGCCGCGCGCGCGCACCAATCACCTCGGCACAATCCGCCCAATCGCGTCCCTTGCGGGCATCGGGCGCCAGTCGCGCCAAGAGCGCCGCCTCGCCGGGTGCCGCCTCGGCGCGTGGTGCGTGGCCGGTGGCCCCAGCTCGCGCCAGACGCGCCAGCAAAAGGTCTGTCAATGAAAACAGCAGGTCAAGCCGCTCTTCTGCACCCCGCGTCGCCGCCGCCTCGGCCAGGCGCAGGGCGCGAAGACGGTCAAGGCGCGGGAGACTCTCCAGCAAGCCCACAAGCTCGGCATAGAGTTTGAGGCCCCCCAGATTGAGCATCCGCACCGCGGCCCCGACCGAGCCGCCCGACAATTCCGCCAGTGCCACCGGATCGCCTTCGGGCGCTATTCCCGCCTGCTCCAGCGCCTGCGCCATCTCTTGCGGTCCCAGAGGGGCCAGCCGCAGCGTACGACAGCGCGAGCGGATCGTGGGCAAGAGGCCAGAGGGTTGATGCGAGACGAGCAACATCACCGTCCGCGCCGGCGGCTCTTCCAGCATTTTGAGGATGGCATTGGCGGCTTGGGTGTTGAGGTCGTCCGCCGCATCGACAATCACCACCCGGCGCCCACCGTCCGCCGCGGAGAGGGCAAAGAAATTACCGAGCTTGCGCACTTCGGAAACACGAATTTCGGCAGCAAGACGGTCGCCCTTGTCGGTGGGTCCCCGCCGCAACAAAAAAAGCCCCGGATCAGACAGCGCCAGCAAACGCCGCGACACCGGATGATCCGGGGCGATGTCCAGCGTTTCAGGTGGTGGTGGTGCACCAAAGAGCCCCTCCTCCTGCACCAGCGGTGTGGCCAGCAAGAACCGCGCAATGCGCCACGCAAGCGTCGCCTTGCCCACGCCACGAGGCCCGGTGATCAGCCAGCCGTGATGCAGCCGCCCGGTGTTGAACGCATCGAGAAACTCGGACTCTGCCGTGGCTTGGCCAACAAGCTGTACCGTCTCGCGCGGATGTGGCGCCCCCTCTACACGGTCCGGTTCGGCTAAGAGCCCATCCTCGCTCATGGCAGGTGCGCCTGCACCACGCGGGCCACGTCCTCGGCCACCGCGTCCAGGTCGCGCGCGCCGTCGATCACCGCAAACCGCGGGGCAAATTCCTGCGCCAAGGCCAGAAAACCGGCGCGCATTCGCGCCTGCATCCCTTCGCCAAAAGATTCAAACCGCGCCTCGCCCCCGCCACGCGACAGCGCGCGGCCCAGACCCACGCCGGGATCAATATCAATCAACACCGTCAGGTCCGGTTCACGCCCGATCATCAACTCATGCAACTGGTCCACCAGACCGCGAAGATCACTCCGGCCAAGACCCTGATACATGCGTGTGCTATCGGCAAAGCGGTCGCAAATCACAACCGCGCCACGTGCCAGAGCGGGGGCGATCACCCGCTCCAGATGGTCGCGCCGCGCAGCGGTGAAGAGCAGGATTTCCGTTTCGGCGGACCAGCGGTCCTTGTCACCTTCGAGCACAAGACGCCGGATTTCCTCGGCCCCCGGACTGCCCCCCGGTTCGCGCGTAAGCACCACGTCGCGCCCCGTGTTGCGCAACGCCTCGGCAAGCCGCCGCGCCTGCGTGGATTTGCCCGACCCGTCGATCCCCTCAAAGCTGATGAACAGCCCCTGCCCGCTCAAAGCGCCCCCTCGGGGCCCTGCTGCAAGCGCGTCAGGAGCACGCCCGAGACCGTGCGTATACGTGTCATGAACCCGCCCTGCGCCACATCCTCGGCCGCCACCAAAGGCACGCGAGTCGACGGCAGGCCCTGGGGCGCAAAGACCAACTCAGCCACCACATCGCCCTTGGCCACCGGCGCACGCACCGGCCCGGTGTAAACCACCTCGCCCTTCAATTCGCCGCCATCGAGCACCGGCAACAAGGTCGACACGTCCTCGGCCACGGTCAGACCCACGCTGGGGGCTTCGCCCATCCAAACCTCGGCACGCGCCACTTCCTGACCGGCCGTCAGCACGGACTTCTGGGCGAATTGCCGGAAAGCCCAGTTCACGATCGACTCGGATTCGCGCGCGCGATCTGCTGCGGTAGCCAGCCCGGAGATCACAAAAACCACACGCCGATCGCCCTGCTTGGCCGAGCCGGTCAGGCCAAAGCCCGCCTGTTCGGTATGCCCGGTCTTGAGCCCGTCCGCCCCGATCCCCAGCCCCAGGAGCGGGTTGCGATTGCTGATGTTGCTGGGCGCGCGCCCGTCAAACCGAAACTCGGTCTCGGAAAACATCGGATAGAATTCGGGGAAATCCTCGATGATGTGCCGCGCCAGCAGCGCCAGATCGCGCATGCTCATGACATGACCTTCGGCGGGCCAGCCGCTGGCGTTGCGAAACATCGAGTTGGTCATGCCCAATTGCTGCGCACGTTGCGTCATGAAGCGGGCAAACCCGGCTTCGGTACCATCAGGGCTGAGAGCCTCGGCGATCACGGCGCAGGCGTCATTGCCGGACAGAACGATAATCCCCCGCAAGAGGTCTTCGACCCGCACCCGGTCGGTGGTATCCAGAAACATGGTCGAGCCGCCATAGCTCATGGCGTGCTCGGACACGGGCAGACGTTCGTCCAGCGTCAGCCGCCCGTTGCGCACCGCCTCGAAGGCCACATAAAGCGTCATCAGCTTCGACATCGACGCAGGCGGCATGGGCGTGTCGGCGTTCTTGTCGAGGAGCACCGTTCCGGTGGTGACATCCATGACATAAGCAGCCTTGGCGCTGGTCTCGAAGGCGTGCACCGGCAGTGCAAACCCAAGGCAGAGTGTCGCGGTGGCGATGTGACGAATGAGGCGCATCAGACCCTCCTGATCTCAGTTGGTGACGGCATAGGCATCTTCAAAACCGATGCCTTGTATCTTCTTGAGCAGCGCAGACCGCTCCGAGGCATTGGTCGCGGGGCCCACGATCACCCGCCAAAAGGCCTTGCCCTGACTGTTTTGCTCCAGCACCGTGGGCACCATTCCGGCTTGTCGCATCGCGGTCGCCGTGTTGCGCGCATTCTCTTCAACGCTGAAAATCCCAATCTGGATAAAGGGCTTCTCGAGACCCGAGGCGCGCGCGGGAGCAGGGGTGGGCGCAGGCGCGGGCGACGGGGGCGGTGCCACCACTGCGGTCGCCTGAGGCGCAGGCGCCGTACTTGCCGCAGCTTCAGCCGCGTCAATTGCCGCCGCGGCACCGGCGACGGGATCAAGCGCTGTGGCTTCGATCTCTGATGGGGCGGCAAGTGTTGCGGCCTCTTCCGGAGCGGTTTCGGGCTCGGGGCTGCTTTCCTTGGCTTCTTCGCGGCGCAGGGCCGTCACATTCAGCTGAACCGGGGCCCCTGCCAACATGCCAAGGGCCGCTGCGGCGTCCGACGACACCTGCAACGCCGGGCCGGGAATATCCCGCGCGCGACGGAAAAGCGCGCCGATGACGAATTTCGAACCCGATGTGCTGCGGATGATGACCCGCTCGGGTTCCTTGACATCGGGATGCGCCACCCAGACACCGCCAAGCGATGGCCGCCCATCCCAAAGCCCCATATCCGTGACCTGGAACACATCCGGGGCCTCGACATCGCGCTCCACCAGCCTGACCGACGCACGCGCAGGTGTGGTCCCCTCTGCAGAGGATTGCCCGGCGCGGTCAGGTTTGAGCCATGAAGGCGCGCCCTCTTCGCATCCCGCCAGCAGCAGCATCGCCGCACCGACGAGGACGAGCCGCGACATCCGCACCTGCACGCCCTTGCCCTGTTCCGCAAATGTCATCTCTTGCCCCTTGCCCTTTGCCCCATGCCTGTGTGCGCAAGCGGTCGGCGTCCTCTGCCGGTGGTCCGGTCTTGCCTGTTATCGTCCCGGTCCTGTCGCGCGCCCGCACTCTAGCGCCTTGCCCCCCGCGTGAAAAGTGCGCAGGCGGGCGATGCGCGATTTTCCCCGTCATCCCCCCCTTTCAGAATCGCCCGGACCTCTGTAGGCACGTTTGAACCACAAATGAGTGCGACATCGGAACATCCCGAATGACGCCCTCGGCACGGCACGGAAGCTTGGCAGAGTGGTCGATTGCACTGGTCTTGAAAACCAGCGTACCGAGAGGTACCCAGGGTTCGAATCCCTGAGCTTCCGCCACCCCCCAGAGACAGCCTAGGTTTTACCGCGCATGGCCGCGCGAAGGGCGTCACCCAAGGCCCCTTGACCGGACTGCGACTCTGGTTTGGCGGCGCGCACAGGCGCATTATGGCGTGCGTTCGTCAGCTTGCCGGATTTCGATGCTTGGCCCTTGTCGGGTGCCTTGCCGCCCCTTGCCTCTGGCGCGCCGCCCTCCTTGCGCATGCTCAGGCCAATGCGTTTGCGCGCGACATCGATCTCGGTCACGCGGACCTTGACCACATCACCCGCCTTGACCACCTCATGCGGATCTTTGACGAAACGGTCGGCCAATTGGCTGACATGCACCAATCCATCCTGATGCACGCCGATATCGACAAAGGCACCGAAGGCCGCGACATTGGTAACCGTGCCTTCCATCAACATGCCCGGTTTTAAATCCTTGATATCGTCTACCCCATCGGAAAACCGCGCGGTGACAAAGCTTGGGCGCGGATCGCGGCCGGGTTTCTCCAACTCGGTCAGGATGTCCCGCACTGTGGGAAGACCGAATTTATCGTCCACAAAATCCTCGGCCCGCAGACCATTCAGCGTCTCGGGTGTGCCCATGATGGCCCGAATATCGCGCCCACAGGCCTGGACGATCCGCCGCGCCACGCCATAGGCCTCTGGGTGCACCGATGTCGCGTCCAACGGCTCAATGCTGTCACGGATACGCAGGAAGCCGGCGCATTGCTCAAACGCCTTAGGTCCCAGCCCCGCCACCTTCAACAGCGCCTTGCGCGAGGCAAAAGCCCCCTCCTTGTCGCGATGCGCCACGATGGCCTGCGCCAAGGACGCGCCCAGCCCCGCCACCCGCGCCAAAAGCGGGGCAGAGGCCATGTTGAGATCGACACCGACCGCGTTCACCGCATCCTCGACCACGGCATCGAGCGCCTGCACCAACCGCCGCTGATCGACGTCATGCTGATACTGGCCCACACCAATCGACTGCGGCGTGATCTTGACCAGTTCCGCCAACGGGTCCTGCAACCGCCGCGCGATTGACACCGCCCCCCGCAGGCTGACATCGAGATCGGGAAATTCCTTGGCCGCCAGTTCCGAGGCGGAATAAACCGACGCCCCCGCTTCGGACACGATGACGCTCATCGGTCGCTTGGCCCCCTGCGGCAAGAGTTTCAGCGCCTCCGCCACCATACGCTCTGTCTCGCGGCTGGCGGTGCCATTGCCGATGGCGATCAATTCCACGCCATGCTTGCGCACCATCTCGAGCACCGCCACTTGCGCCCCGCGCAGATCGTTCTTGGGCTGAAACGGATAGAGTGTGGCAGTCTCGATCAGCTTGCCCGTGGCATCCACCACCGCCGCCTTTACGCCCGTGCGGATACCGGGATCGAGACCCAAGGTCGGGCGCGGTCCCGCCGGGGCGGCCAGCAGCAAATCCTTGAGATTGCGCGCGAAGACGGTGATCGCCTCGTCATGGGCGCGGTTGCGCAACTCGCCCATCAGATCGACATACATCGACAGGCTCAGCTTGACCCGCCAGGTCCAAGCGGCCACGCCCCGCAACCACATGTCCCCCGGGCCTTTGCCGGGAATTCCAATCGCTGCCTCGACCATGCCCACAGCCCGCGGGGTGCCCGTGCCGGGATCCGGGGCAATATCGAGTGTCACGATCTCTTCCTTGGCAGCCCGCAGAATAGCCAGGGCGCGGTGCGAAGCAATTTTTGACCAGGGCTCGCGGTGGTCGAAGTAATCCGAGAACTTGGCCCCCGCCTCTTCTTTACCCGCCAAAACGCAGGCACTGATGACGGCCTCGGCGCGCATGAACGCGCGCAAACGGCCCAGAAGCGTGGCATTCTCGGTCAATTCTTCGGCCAGAATGTCCCGCGCGCCCTCGAGCGCCTCTTTGACGGTGCCCACGCTGTCACTGAGATAGCCTGCGGCCAGTTCCTCAGGCACGGCAGAGCGCTCGGCCAGAATCGCCCGCAACAGCGGCTCCAGCCCGTTTTCGCGCGCAATCATCGCCTTGGTGCGGCGTTTGGGCTTGAAGGGTAGGTATATATCCTCAAGCACTGCCTTGGTCTCAGCCCCGGCGATGGCACGCGCGAGCGTCTCTGTCAGCTTGCCTTGATCCTTGATTGAGGTCAGGATCACCTGACGCCGCGCTTCCAACTCGCGCAAATAGGTCAGCCGCTCAGCCAGATTGCGCAGTTGCGTATCGTCGAGACCGCCCGTCACCTCTTTGCGATAGCGCGCGATAAAGGGCACGGTCGCGCCGCCATCGAGCAGCCCCACCGCGGCGGCTACCTGATTTGGGCGCGCGTCGATTTCAGCGGCGATAATGCGGGCGATATGCTCGGCTGTGTCTGTCACTCTGGGCCCCCTCGGATGATCTGAGAGGCCCGTGATAAACGCAGATGAAACCAAGGCCAAGAGGCCGCGCGTATGACACGACCTCAGGCAGGATCGGCCATATGCGGCCCGCGTCGTGGATACTGATCCATCTGCGGCACATCGAAATAGCGCGGCGAAATTGCCAAATCAGCCAGCGTGAAGTCGTCAAAGGTGTTAAGGAAATTGGTCAGGGCGAGGTTGAGCACGATCGGCAGCCGACAGCCCTTGGTGATACGACAGGCGTTGCCTGACGAAAAACACTCTGCCAAAGCGAACTCCGCTTCCATCCGGCGCACAACCTGACCGAGGTTGATCTCACTGGGCCGGCGGGCCAGACGAAAGCCACCGCTGCGCCCGCGAACCCCCTCCAGGAACCCCTCATGGATCAGTTGCAACACCACTTTCTTAAGGTGTGCGCGTGAGATGTCATAGAGCTTTGCCGTCTCCTCGATGGTGGTCAATTCACCGGGTTTCAGGGTCGCGGCATAGAGCAGAACACGTAGAGAATAATCTGTAAACTTTGTTAGACGCATACCAACCTCCGAATACCTGACATCATTCCGAAAGCGTTGGAAATGGCAAGTGGTCAGCTTGTCACGCTACATCACAAAAGAGTTATTTTATTTGACCCATATCAAGGCCGGCTTCGGCGACTCAAGACATGCTTGCGCTATGACCCGGATATATGCCCCTTTCCTGCTGACTTGCATGCTTGCGCTTTCCTTGGCGTCGGGCGCTGTGACCGCAGGCCGGGCGGCAGGTCTTGCCGCGTTCAAGGCCACGCTGACGCAGATGGTGATCTGCGCCGGGTCCGAGGGCGAAAAAACCGTCCATCTTGCCCGCGATGGCACGCCGGTAGACCTGCCACATTGCGAAAAGATAATGTGCGACCATTGTTTACAGACCGGGTCCCACGCCGTTGTCACCGCGCCGTTTCAACTTGATGCACCGCGCGTGACAGGTGCCGGTCAGGTAGATCCCGGCGCAGACCTACATCATCCAGAAATAATCCTGATCGCTCAAATTCGCGCGCCCCCGGCCGCGAAAGCGACAGCATGAAAGACCACCCGATGCCTTTTGCCTCCCTCTTGCGCCTATGTGCGATTGCCCTTCTGGCGCGTATCGCCGCCTTCTGGATCGTTCTGCTGACTTTAGCCTCGGCGGCGCAGGCGCAATCCCCCTACCTTGCAACCTATCTGGCCGAAGTGCCCGCCGCGACGCTGGTCGAGGGTGCTGACAGCTATGGCGCGATGCGCAGTGACGTGCCTGTGGCCCCAGTGCTGCGGGGCGGAGAAACGATTGGCTGGGCCTTCATCACCTCCGATTTCGTGGGCACCACCGGCTACTCCGGCAAACCCATTCATGTCATGGTTGCTGTCGGCCTTGATGCCAAGCTGACCGGCGTCAAGCTGGTCAAACACTCTGAGCCCATCGTGCTGATCGGCATCCCCGAGGCCAAAGTGGCCAAACTGGTCGCGGATTTTGTTGGCCTCGATCTGGTCGCCGAGGCCGAAGCAGGCGGATCGGCGCATGAGCTTGACATCATATCGGGTGCGACCGTCACCATCATGGTGATCGACGATTCGATCACCCGCTCGGGCATTCGCGTGGCGCGGGCTTTGGGTTTGGGCGGCCTTGCGCCGCTCACCGCCTCGACCGGCCCGAAATTCGAGGTGAACCCTGACGCAGACGCCGCCGATGACTGGCTCACTCTGACAGGGGATGGCACGCTGCGCCGCATGTCTCTGGATGTGGGGCAGGTCAATGCCGCCTTTGCCGCGATGGACGATCCCCGCGCCGCCGCCCGCCCGATCACCGCCCCCGAAAGCGACACCTATATCGACATGTATGCCACGCTCATCAGCGTGCCCGCCATCGGACGGCGACTGCTGGGCGAGGCGGAATTCGCCAATCTGACCGATTGGCTAGAGGAGGGTGAGCATGCCATTCTGGTGGCCGCCCGTGGTCTCTATTCCTTCAAGGGATCGGGCTATGTGCGCGGCGGCGTGTTCGACCGCATCATTCTGGTGCAAGGCGAGGATTCGGTGCGTTTTCGCGACCGGGGCCACCGCCGCGTGGGCGAAATCATGGCCGATGGCGCGCCCATGCTCTCGGAAATGGATATTTTCAAGATCCCCGCCGATGCCGACTTTGATCCCGCAGAGCCATGGCGCCTGCAACTGCTGTCGCAGCGTGACGTGGCGGCCATCGAACGTGTCTTTACCACCTTCGATCTTGGCTATCAGTTACCGGCCGCCTACCTGCGCCCCGTCGCCGGTCCTGCGCCCATTGTGGCCCCCGAAGCCGTCACCGAGAGCGCGGCGCAAACCGCTCTCTGGTCCCGTATCTGGCGCGACAAGACTGCCGAAATCGCAGGTCTTGGCGCGATGCTCACGATCCTCACCCTCGCCTTCTTTTTCCAAAGCTATCTCGTGCGTTCTGAGCGGGCGACAACATGGTTCCGCATGGGGTTTCTCACGGTCACGCTGGTGTTTCTGGGCTGGTATGCCAATGCGCAACTCTCGGTCGTGAACCTGATGGCGCTCTTTGGCGCGCTGACCACGGATTTCAGCTGGCAGGCGTTCTTGCTCGATCCGCTGACCTTTATCCTGTGGTTCGCAGTCGCTGCAGCGCTGATTTTTTGGGGGCGCGGGGCCTATTGCGGCTGGCTCTGCCCGTTTGGCGCGCTGCAAGAGCTGACCAACCGCATCGCGCGCAAGCTGGGCGTGCCGCAATGGACCCTGCCCTGGGGCCTGCATGAACGCCTCTGGCCGATCAAATACATGATTTTCCTCGGCCTTTTCGGGGTGTCTCTGGCCTCGATCGAACAGGCCGAGCATCTCGCGGAAATCGAGCCCTTCAAGACCGCCATCGTGCTCAAATTTACCCGCGCCTGGCCCTTTGTCGCCTATGCTTTGGCCCTCTTGGCGGCGGGATTGTTTGTCGAGCGGTTCTATTGCCGCTACCTCTGCCCGCTTGGCGCGGCGCTCGCCATTCCCGCCCGGCTGCGCATGTTCGATTGGCTCAAGCGTTATCGTGAATGCGGCAACCCCTGCCAGACCTGCGCCCATGAATGCATGGTTCAGGCCATCCATCCCACCGGAGAGATCAACCCCAATGAGTGCCTCAACTGCATGCACTGTCAGGTTCTCTACCAGTCGGAGACCAAATGTCCGGTCGTCATCAAACAACTGAAGCGCCGCAAGAGCGCCTCAGACAGCGCGGCAGCGCTGGACCGGATGATCGCAAACCACCCAAACATGAAGAAAGGACAATGATCATGTCAACCGATGCCAAGAAATCCGGGATCAGCCGCAGGGGCCTGTTAGGGGCCACCGCTGGTGGCGCTGCGGCCTTTGGGGCAATAGGCGCGTCGCGCATGGCGCTGTTGGGCGGGGCGGCCGGTGTGGCAACCGCCGCAGCAACGGCCCCCACCAAGGCCACTGCCGCCGCAGCCTCATCTCATCTCGCGCCCGGCGAATTGGACGAATATTACGGCTTCTGGTCCTCGGGCCAGACCGGCGAGGTGCGTATCCTCGGCATTCCCTCGATGCGCGAATTCATGCGCATTCCTGTGTTCAACCGGTGTTCCGCGACCGGCTGGGGCCAGACCAATGAATCCCTCAAGGTTCTGACCGAAGGGATGTCAGAACGCACCAAAAATTACCTTGCCGCCAATGGCAAGAAGGTACACGACAATGGCGACCTGCACCACGTCCACATGTCCTTTACCGAGGGCAAGTATGACGGGCGCTTCCTGTTCATGAACGACAAGGCCAATACCCGCGTCGCCCGCGTGCGCCTTGACGTGATGAAGGCCGACAAGATCCTCGAAATCCCCAATGCCAAGGCCATCCACGGTCTGCGTCCGCAAAAATGGCCGCGCACCAACTATGTCTTTGCCAATGGAGAGGATGAGGGCCCGATGGTCAATGACGGTCAAATCCTCGACGATCCGTCGCAATATGTGAACTTCTACACCGCCATCGACGCCGACAAGATGGAAGTCGCGTGGCAGGTGATGGTCTCGGGCAATCTCGACAACACCGATGCCGACTATGACGGCAAGTATGCTTTCTCGACCTGCTACAATTCGGAAATGGGCATCTCGCTGCCGGAAATGACCGAATCTGAACGCGATCATGTCGTGGTCTTCAACCTCGCCGAGATCGAAAAAGGCATCGCTGCGGGTGATTTCATAGAACTGAACGGCGTCAAGGTGATCGACGGGCGCAAAGGCCAGAACAAAGACTATACGCGCTACATCCCCGTGCCAAACAACCCGCATGGCTGCAACATGGCCCCCGACAAGATCCACCTCTGCATCGCGGGCAAGCTTTCGCCCACGGTGTCGGTGATCGACGTGCGCAAGCTTGACGCGGTGTTCTACGAAGGGGCCGACCCGCGCTCTGCCGTGGTGGCCGAGCCGGAACTGGGCCTCGGACCGCTCCATACTGCGTTTGACGGCAAGGGCAACGCCCTGACCACACTCTTTCTCGATAGTCAGGTTGTCATATGGAACATTGAGGATGCGGTGCGTGCCTATGCGGGCGAAACCGTCGATCCGATCCGCTCCAAGGTGGATGTGCATTACCAGCCCGGCCACAACTCTACCTCGATGGGTGAGACGTTGGACGCAGATGGCAAGTGGTTCATCTCGATGAACAAATTTTCCAAGGATCGGTTCCTCAACGTCGGCCCGCTCAAGCCCGAGAACGAGCAGCTCTTCTCGCTCGATGGCACAAACCTGACACTCCTTCATGACGGCCCCACCTTTGCTGAACCGCATGACAGCATCATCGTCCACCGTTCCATCGTGAACCCGCGCAACAATTGGGATCGCAACGATCCGATGTGGGCAGATGCCCGCGCGCAGGCCGAAAAGGACGGGGTCAATATCGACGAATGGACCGATACGATCATCCGCGACGGCAACAAGGTGCGCGTTTACATGTCGAGCGTGGCCCCTTCGTTCAGCATCGAGAGCTTCACCGTCAAGGAAGGCGACGAGGTGACGGTGATCGTCACCAACCTCGACGACATCGACGATCTGACACATGGCTTCTGCATGGGCGATCACGGCGTGGCGATGGAACTCGGCCCGCAGGCCACCGCCTCGACCACCTTTGTCGCAGCCAAGCCGGGGGTCTACTGGTATTACTGCCAGTGGTTCTGCCATGCGCTGCATATGGAAATGCGTGGCCGCATGTTCGTCGAACCGAAAGGCGCCTGAGCCATGCTGCGCCTCATCCTTGGCCTGATCCTGTTTCTCACTGTGGCGATCCCGGTCGCCGCCGCCGAGCGGCATGTACCGGCTGAGATCGGGGCGCTTGCCACTGCCATCGCCGGGGCATTGCCCGGCGATGTGCTCACCCTCGCGCCGGGCCTGCACGCGGGTCCGGTGACACTCGACCGCGCCCTCACACTCGACGGGCAAGGGACGGCCACCATCGACGCAGGCAGCACCGGCAGCGTGATCACCATAACCGGCAGTGATATTACCGTGCGCGGCCTCACCCTGATTGGATCCGGCAGCGACCATGACGCCATCGACAGCGGCGTACAGATCACCCGAACTGCTGCACGTGTACTGGTCGAAGACAACGACATCCTCGGCAATCTCTACGGCGTCGATGTGCATGGGCCCAAGGATGCCACTGTGCGCGGCAACCGAATTGTCGGGCGCACGGATCACCACATGAACAGCCGGGGCAACGGTGTCTATGTCTGGAATGCGCCGGGTACGATCATCGAAGACAACGACATCCGCCTTGGCCGCGACGGCATTTTCGTGAACGCCTCAAACAACGGCATATTCCGCCGCAACCTGATGCGCGACCTGCGGTTTGCAGTGCATTATATGTATGCCAACAACTCAGAAGTGTCGGGCAATATCTCAATCGGCAATACGCTGGGTTTTGCACTGATGTTCTCGAACCGGATCATCGTGCATGACAATCTCAGCCTCGCGGACCGCAGCCATGGGCTCATGCTCAACTACGCCAACAACGCCGATATTCGCGGCAATCTCGTGCGTGGCGGGGCAGAGAAATGCACGTTTATCTACAACGCCCACCGCAACCTGATCTATGACAACCGGTTCGAGGGCTGCGAGATCGGCATCCATTTCACAGCTGGATCGGAACGCAACGCCATCACCGGCAACGCCTTTGTCGGCAACCGCACCCAAGTGAAGTACGTCGGCACCAAGGATGTGGAATGGAGTCATGACGGGCGCGGCAACTACTGGTCGGACCATCCCGCCTTTGATCTGGATGGCGACGGCATTGCCGATGCCAGCTTTCGCCCCAATGACCTGATGGACCACATCCTGTGGTCGCAACCCGCCGCCAGCCTCTTGATGGGCGCGCCCGCCGTGCAACTGATCCGCTGGAGCCAGAAACATTTCCCCGCCTCCCTGCCCGGCGGCGTGCTGGATAGCGCGCCCCTGATGCGGCCCGTCACCGTGACGGTGCCCGACGACATCGCCGCGATGGAAGCGAAAGCAATAACAGACGCGCGCAACAGAAAGAATGACGATGACACGTTTAACCCTCTCGCAAGTCACTAAGCGCTACGACGGCGTGACCGCGCTCGACGCCGTGGGCTTTACCGTCGCCCCTGGTGAACGGGTGGCGCTCTTGGGCCACAATGGCGCGGGCAAATCCACGCTCATGAAGATCATCCTCGGCCTCATCCCCGCCACATCGGGACAGATCAAGGTATTGGACGCCGCGCCAGGCAGTCAGGCCGCCCGCGAGGGCACCGCCTATCTGCCCGAAAACGTGGCCTTTCATCCCGCGTTGACCGGGCTGGAACAAATCCGCCTCTACCTGCGCCTGCGCGGTTGCGATCCGGCGCAAGCGATGGGCCTGTTGGAGCGTGTGGGATTGGGCCACGCCGCCCGCCGCCGCATAGGCACCTATTCCAAGGGCATGCGCCAGCGGGTTGGCCTTGCACAAGCGTTGATCGGACAGCCCCGCCTTCTGATTCTGGACGAGCCAACAAGCGGCCTTGATCCCGTGTCGCGGCGCGAGTTCTATGCTATCCTTGACGGTCTGGCCGCCGAGGGCGCCGCAATCCTGCTCGCGTCCCATGCCCTGACCGAGGTCGAGGCCCGCACCGACCGGATCGTGATCCTGTCTCAAGGGCGCCTCATGGCCAATGACACGCTCCATGCCCTGCGCCGTCAGGCCGCCTTGCCGATCCGCCTGCAAATCTCGGCGCATCCCGGCGCGGCGGATCAGGTGGCCGCACAACTCGCAGGCGGGCGGCGCAACGGTGTCATGGTCGATCTGACCTGCTCGCACCACGAAAAGCTGACCCGCCTTGGCCATATCGCTGCCCTCAAGGGGTTGATCGAGGATGTCGAGATCATCCCCCCCAGCCTCGAAGACCTCTACAGCCATTTCAGCCGGAGAGATGACCAATGACCGCCCTCATCCGCCCCGTTTTCGCCCTTGGGGCCACCGAATTCCGCGTCGCGCTGCGCAATCGTTGGGTGACGATCACCGTGGCGCTGATGGCGCTCTTTGCCCTTGTCCTTTCGGCCGCAGGAAGCGCGCCCACCGGCGAGGTCGGCGTGGATGCGCTCTCGGTCACAGTGGCCAGCCTGACGTCCCTTGGCGTCTATCTGGTGCCGCTGATGGCGCTTTTGATGTCCTTTGACGCCGTGGCGGGCGAGGTCGAGCGCGGCACGCTCTCGCTCACGCTGACCTACCCGGTGTCGCGCTCTGGCATTCTGATGGGAAAATTCGCGGCGCATCTGACGGTGCTGACGATCGCGGTCGGCGCAGGCTATGGGCTGGCCGCCATTGCGGCCCTTGCGACAGATCCCGAGGCGCTGACGGGTCTGCCCGCGCTCGTGCGCCTCTTCTGGTCCTCGATACTGTTGGGTGCAGTGTTTCTGGCACTCGGTTATACGCTCTCGGCCATCGCCCGGCGTCCGGGGGCGGCAGCGGGGCTTGCAATCGGCGTCTGGCTGGCATTTGTCGTGCTTTATGATCTGGGTCTCTTGGCAGCGGTGGTGGCGGATGGCGGCGGCGTCTTTACCACCCATGCTCTGCCGTGGCTCCTCTTGGCCAATCCCGCCGACGCCTTCCGCCTCTACAACCTTGCGGCCTCCGAGGCGACAGCAGCGGCCTCTGGCCTTGGCGGCGCAGCCCAGACCATTCCGGCAGCCCATGCGTTGATCTCGGTCCTGTTCTGGCCGGTTGCCGCCTTTGGTCTGGCGATTACCGCGCTGCGGAGGGTCACGCCATGAAATGGCTTCCCCTTCTCCTCTTGGCCATCACCCTTGCGGCTTGCAAGGAAGATGTGGCGACACGCCCCGAACCCGTGCCGCTGACGGCCGAGGCCGTCGGCCACTACTGTCAGATGGACCTCTTGGAGCATCCCGGCCCCAAGGCGCAGGTGCATCTTGAGGGCTTGGATCATCCGCTCTTCTTCAGTCAGGTGCGCGACGCCATCGCCTATCAGCGCATGCCCGAACAGAGCCACGCCATCACCGCTATTTATGTCAACGACATGGCCGCTCCCGTCGCCAGTTGGGAGCATCCCGGTGCCGAGAACTGGATTGACGCAACGGCGGCGCATTACGTCATCGGCTCGGATGCAACGGGCGGCATGGACGCGCCCGAACTAGTACCGTTTCTTGACGCCAAGGATGCCTCAGACTTTGCAGATATGCGGGGCGGGCAGGTCCTGCGACTGGCAGAGGTGGCAGATGCCGAGGTGCTCTCGGCTGTGCCTATCGCCCCTGACAGCACCGACCGCGCCGAAGAGGACGATTTCGAGGCACGCCTGAACCAACTGTCCCGTGAAAGGCAGAACTGATATGACCCTCTCTCGCCGCCGTTTCCTGAGCATCTCCGCCGCAACGCTCGCCTTTGCCCACAGGGCGCAGGCCACGCCGCTCTACCGCTGGCAGGGCAGTGCCCTTGGCGCACGCGCCACGATCACGCTCTGCCACCCCGAGGCCGAGCGGATCAGCGAGAGCGCCCGCGCCGAAATCGAACGGCTGGAACAGATTTTCAGTCTCTATCGCGCGACCTCTGCGCTCAGCCAACTCAACGCCGCCGGTCATCTCGCCGCGCCACCTTTCGAGTTGCTCGATTGCCTGTCTCTGGCTGCCGCCGCACACCGAGCCACTGCAGGGCTCTTTGACCCGAGCGTGCAACCGATCTGGGATCTCTACGCACGCAGTTACAGCGCAGGCAATGCCCCCGCAGAGACCGACATCGCCACCGCCCGTGCCCACGGCACATGGGCTGATTTGCGCTATGATACCGATGTCATCAGGTTACGCGCCGGTATGGCGCTCACGCTCAATGGCATTGCGCAGGGCTATATCGCGGACCGTATCGCGCATCTCTTGCAGGCCGAGGGATTGAACGACATTCTAATCGACACCGGCGAATTATGCGTCCTTGGCGGCAATCCGCAGGGGGGCGACTGGTCCGTGACGCTCGACGCGCCTGACCGCCCGCAAATCGGCCTGCGCGATCGCGCTCTGGCTTCCTCCGCCCCATTCGGCACTGTGTTTGACACAGAGGGTACAGCGGGTCACATCCTTGATCCTCGCACCGGCACCCCCGCAACTGCACGCTGGCAACTCATCAGCGTCACCGCCAAAAGCGCCGCCATCGCTGATGCACTCAGCACGGCCATGTGCTTGATGTCCGCAGAGGAAATGAAAACGGCTGAGTCCTCTCTCTCTGGCGTCAAGGTGGTGCACAGCGCCCCCGCTTGAGACGACTTAACCCAGTCGCGCCTTGACCTGCGGCCCAACCGCGCCAAAGTCCATCTGGCCTGCGTGACGCTCTTTGAGCTTGCCCATGATCTTGCCCATGTCGCGGATCGTGCTTGCGCCCACATCGGCGATCGCCTTGTCGATGGCGGCTGCAATTTCATCGTCTGCCAATTGACGCGGTAGGAATTCCTCGATCACCGCGATTTCCGCGCGCTCACGCTCTGCCAGATCAAGCCGGCCACCCTCTTCGTAGGCGCGCACGCTTTCGTTGCGCTGCTTGGTCATCTTGGCAAGAATAGCCATGATTTCCGCGTCCCCGACCGGGGTTGCCCCGTCCGCGCTGCGGCCGGCAATCTCCTGATCCTTGATCGCCGCGTTGATGAGACGCAAGGTCGCCAACCGGCCCGCCGCCTTGTCGCGCATCGCCTGTTTCAGGGCCTGATCGACCCGTGCACGCAGTTCCATTCCGTGTCATCCCCATGATCGTCACAAGAGCGAGAGCCTAACGCCAAGCGCCCGCGATGGCAACCGCCGAGCAAGCCGCCCGCTGCCGCGATCAGACCCTTGACCCGACCCCGCCCCCCCCGTAGGTATGCGCAAATTTGCCCGAGCCGGAGACTCGCCCCCATGGCCCAAGCGTCCACCCCCCGCCCGACTGCCTGTCTTGCCCTTGCCGATGGCTCGCTGTTTTATGGCTACGGGTTCGGTGCAGTGGGTGTGACCACAGCGGAACTCTGCTTCAACACTGCGATGACCGGCTATCAAGAGATCATGACCGATCCCAGCTATGCCGGACAGATCGTGACCTTTACCTTTCCGCATATCGGCAACACAGGCGTAAATCCCGAGGATGACGAGACGGCCGAGCCGGTGGCCGCAGGCATGGTCGTGAAATGGGATCCGACCGAACCGAGCAACTGGCGCGCGCAGGAACATCTGATCAGTTGGCTGGCGCGGCGGGGCCGCATCGCGATTGGTGGCATCGACACCCGCCGTCTGACACGCGCGATCCGTCAACAAGGTGCGCCGCATGTCGCCCTCGCCCATGATCCCGAAGGCAAATTCGATGTCGAGGCTCTGGTGGCGCGTGCGCGCAGCTTTGCCGGACTCGAAGGCATGGATCTCGCGAAGGACGTGACCTGCGCGCAGTCTTATCGGTGGGACGAAATGCGGTGGGCTTGGCCCGAGGGGTATGTCCGCCAGACCGATGCGCGGCACAAGGTGGTCGCAGTCGACTATGGGGCAAAGCGTAACATTTTGCGCTGCCTCGCAAGTGCCGGGTGCGATGTCACAGTGCTGCCCGCTTCCGCCACCGCAGAGGATGTGCTGGCCCATTCCCCCAATGGCGTATTCCTGTCCAACGGCCCCGGCGATCCGGCGGCAACGGGCAAATATGCGGTGCCCATGATCCAAGGCGTGCTGGAGGCAGGGCTACCCCTCTTTGGCATCTGTCTTGGGCATCAGATGCTGGCCCTCGCTCTTGGGGCGCAGACCATCAAGATGAACCACGGTCATCACGGTGCCAATCACCCGGTCAAGGACCTGGAAACCGGCAAGGTCGAGATCACCTCGATGAACCACGGGTTCGCAGTCGATAGCCAGACCCTGCCCGCCGGTGTGGTCGAAACCCATGTCTCGCTGTTTGATGGGTCGAATTGTGGTATCCGGATCAAGGATCGCCCGGTCTTTTCGGTGCAGCACCACCCCGAAGCCAGCCCCGGCCCGCAAGACAGCTTCTATCTCTTCGAGCGATTTGCCGCGTCAATGGCGAAATAACTGCGAAAATCCCACAGCTGTTAACCTGTCGTTAAAACATCGTTAACCAAGCGCGCGCTAGCCTTTCCTCAGCCGCAAGGGGAAGGGTCGCGACATGGGGATTTCCGAACTGCGTCACATGGGGGCACGTGGCCCGGGCGCGCGCGCGTCGATCAACCCGCTGGGGCGCGAACTGGTTCGCGCCGGCGCGATCAGCCGACGGGATGCGACACTTGCGGAAATGGTACGTCGCCATTGCGACACCTCGCTTGACCGCATTCTTCAGGCCGAGGGGCTGGCCACCGAAGACGACCTGCTCGAAGCCCACGCCCGCCGTCTTTCCAGCAAACGGCTCAGCGCCGAGGATCTGGCACGCGCAGACATGCTAGACGCAGGCGTTGATCCGCGCCTCCTGCTCAAACATGGTGTGTTGCCGCTCACCTCTGCCTCCGGCGCGCCGGTTCTGGCCACAGGCGGGCCTGAGAGCCTTGCCGCCCTGCGCCCCGCCCTGCCCGTCACGCTTGCGCACGCGCGCGTCGTGATGGCCCCGCGCCACGCGATACAGGACCGCATCGCGCAAGAGCATCGCGACATTCTGCGCCAAATGGCCGAGGCGCGAGTGCCTGAAATTGAGAGTTGTCGCACCTGGGGTTTCCATCAGCACCGCCGTCTGCGATTGACGCTCGTGGGCCTTGCGGTGATCATAGCGCTGAGCCTTGCCTTTCCGATCACGGTTTTTGCCCTCTTTGCGGTCTGGGCATGCTTTACGCTCATTGTCTCAGCCGGGTTGAAAATCGCGGCCTTTCTGGCTCAGACTTCTGCCCGCTCTGACACGCCCCGTGGCCCCGCCCCGCCACAACCCCTGCCCAAGGTATCGGTTCTCGTGCCGCTCTTTCGCGAAACCGAAATTGCCCATGCGCTGATTGCCCGTCTCAGCCGCCTCACATATCCAAAATGCCTGCTTGATGTGATCCTTGTGCTGGAGGAAGAGGATGCGCTGACCCGTCAGACACTGGCAGGTATCGACCTGCCGCCATGGGTTCGGCCCGTGATCGTGCCAGATGGCAAACCGCGCACAAAACCCCGCGCGATGAATTACGCGCTCGATTTCTGTCAAGGCGATATCATCGGCATTTTCGATGCAGAGGATGCGCCCGAGGCCGATCAGATCACCATCGTCGCGCGACGGTTTCAACAGGTGCCGCGCGACGTAGCCTGCCTTCAAGGGATACTTGATTATTACAATCCCACGCAAAATTGGCTCGCTCGGTGTTTTACCATCGAATACGCGACCTGGTTCCGCTCCCTGATGCCCGGAATGGCCCGGCTTGGGCTGGCCATTCCGCTTGGCGGCACCACGCTCTATTTCCGCCGCGACGCGCTCGAGGAGTTGGGCGGGTGGGATGCGCACAATGTGACCGAGGATGCCGACCTTGGCTTTCGTCTGGCAAGGCATGGTTATCGCACCGAAATGATACAAACCGTGACCGAGGAAGAGGCCAATTGCCGCGCCTGGCCTTGGATCAAACAACGCTCTCGCTGGCTCAAGGGGTATATGACCACCTATCTCGTGCATATGCGCCGACCAAGATTGCTATATCAGCAGCTTGGGCCGCGCAAGTTCTGGGGATTTCAGGCACATTTCGTCTCGGCACTCTCGCAATTCCTGCTGGCCCCGTTTCTTTGGTCATTCTGGCTGGTACTCGTTGGCTTGCCGCACCCGCTCGATCCGGTTCTGCCGCATATGGCAATGGTCGGTTTGGGCAGCCTCTTTCTGCTGGTCGAGGTATTGAATGTCTGCATTCACATGTCCTCGGTGTCGGGGCCCCGACACCGACATCTTATTGCGTGGGCCCCGACGATGCATTTCTACACACCGCTCGGGGCGATTGCTGCCTACAAGGCGCTTTATGAGCTGATCCTCAGGCCGTTCTTCTGGGACAAGACCACGCATGGCCTCTCCGTTACGGCCCGAGGGAGCCGCATCTCAGACGGTGGATTTGACCTCTCCGGAATCAAGCTTGAGCCGGGTCACAAAGGCCTTTGAGATGTGATCGCGCAGCGCCTTCGCGGCCCCAGCACTATCATGCGCCTCAATTCCAGCCACAATCGCATCATGTTCGCGCAGCGCATCCTCATCCCGACCAACCGCCGCGAGAGATGTGGTCGCCAAAAGGGCCATCGAGCGATGCACAAGGTCCAGCTGCTGCACCAGAAAGCGGTTGTGCGAGGCCAGATGTATCTGTTTGTGAAACCGCCGGTTTGCGCGTGCCAGCTCCACCGGCTTACCCAAGAGCGCACGATCATCCTCGACCATATCGCGCAACACGCGCACCTCTTCGGGCGTGGCGTGGCGCGCGGCCAGCTCTGCGGCCAGACCTTCCAACTCGGCACGCACCACGTAGAGTTCTGCCAACTGGTTGTAATCCAACGAGGACACGATCAGGCTGCGCCCGTCCCGAGTGAGCATGGATTGCGTCTCGAGCCGCTGTAACGCCTCGCGTATGGGTGTGCGCGACACGCCAAAGCGTTCGGCCAGATCGCTCTCGACCAGACGGTCTCCGGGCTTGAAGATGCCGACGTCAATTGCCTCAAGGATCAGCGAATAGGCATCTGTGGGGGGCGGTTTCATCGGTAAGTCCGTTTGTTCTGTGCATTGGCTGGGAACCTTACGCGCTTTGGCCGCGGGATCAAGCCTTGGGCGATTGCGCGCAATGTCGCGCCCGCTTATATCAGCGCTATGCCCAAACCTGATTTCACCCATATCCGCACCTGGGTCTTTGACCTCGACAATACGCTCTATCCGCCCTCTGCCCGCCTCTTCGATCAGATCGAGGCGCGGATGACGCGGTTCGTGATGGACACGCTGCGCGTGACCCATGCCGAGGCGGACCGTCTGCGCCGTCACTACTGGCGCGAGCATGGCACCACGCTGGCGGGGCTGATGCGGGTGCATGATCTCGATCCCGGTCCCTATCTTGCAGCGGTGCATGACATCTCGCTCGACCAACTGGAGCCTGATGCCGCGCTGAATACTGTCATCCGCGCCCTGCCAGGGCGCAAGATCGTCTATACCAACGGCTCTGCCCCCTATGCCGAGCGGGTGATCGCGGCGCGCGGCCTGGCAGGCGCGTTCGACGCGGTGTACGGCGTGGAACATGCGGGCTACCGGCCTAAACCCGAACCCGAGGCATTTCAGACCATCCTGACACAGGACCAAAGCGCGCCCGCCACAGCGGCGATGTTCGAGGATGAGCCACGCAATCTGGCGGCTCCGCATGCCATGGGGATGCGCACCGTGCATGTGGCTCCGGAGCGGGTCGAGGCAGACCACATTCACCACCACACCAATGATCTGGGCGGTTTTCTGGCGCGCCTGGTCTGACAGCTGCGGCGTTCCGTCCCTTTGAAGGCGGGGGCCGGGACATATCTATGCAGGGTGAGATTCATCTTTGACCAAGAGGCCCGACATGACCGCGACCACAGCCCCCGCCAATGCCAAACACGCCGCCACCAAGAGCCATGATCCCGACGCGGCTGCCGTTGGCCCGATCCTGCTCAGCGTGGCGGTTTTTCTGGCTGGATGGGCAACAAGCATTGTGCTCTGGGGGATTCCGGGGCTTTATATTCCCGCACTGGCCCTTGTGCCGGTGATCTGGGTGATGCTGATCCTGATTTCACGGGGCTGAGCGGGCGCTCGCCCCTTTCGGAGGCTCTGAGAATGGTGCAGGCGGACTATGACATCGTGGTCTCAGGCGGCGGTGTCGCCGGTCTGACCGCAGCAGCGGTTTTCGGCAGCGCAGGATTTTCCGTGCTCTGCGTCGACCCTGCCCCGCCCGTGACCGTGCGCGATGCGGACGGGTCGGACCTGCGCACCACGGCTTTTCTTCAACCGGCGCAGGCTCTCTTGGATCGGGCCGGTCTTTGGGCGCGTCTGGCCCCACATGCCACCGATTTGCAAGTGATGCGGATTGTCGATGCGGGCGGCGAGATACCCGAACCGCGGGTCGTGCGCAAATTCAACGCCAGCGATATTTCCGACCGTCCCTTTGGCTGGAACCTGCCCAATTGGCTCTTGCGGCGCGAGATGGTGGCGCATCTGGACAGCCTGCCCTCGGTCACGTTCAAGCCCGGCACCGGCACCAGCACGCTCTTTACCCGCGAGGCCGAGGCGCGCGTGGGGCTTAGTGACGGCACCCGCGTGCGCTGCCGCTTGGTGATTGCCGCCGACGGGCGCAACTCTCCAATCCGTTCGGTCGCGGGAATTGACGTGAAAACAACGCGGTATGGACAAAAGGCCCTTGCCTTTGCCGTCACCCATCCGATCCCGCATGACAACGTCTCGACCGAGATTCACCGCTCTGGCGGGCCTTTCACCCTAGTGCCGTTGCCCGATCACGACGGGCGGCCGTCTTCGGCCATCGTCTGGATGGAAGAAGGGCCAGAAGTTGTGCGTTTGGCCGCCCTGCCGGTACCTGAATTCGAGGCCGCGATGAATACGCGGTCCTGTCACCTTTTCGGTCCTCTGACGCTTGCGTCGCGCCGCACCGTCTGGCCGATCATCAGCCAGGTGGCCGAGCGGATGAGTTCTGAGCGCGTGGCGCTGGTGGCCGAGGCTGCGCATGTGGTGCCGCCGATTGGCGCACAGGGGCTCAACATGAGCCTTGGGGATATGCGGGTATTGCTGGAACTGGCCGAGGCGAACCCCGACCGTTTGGGCGACCGCCAGATGCTCGACACCTACCATCGCCGCAGACATCTGGAGGTGCAGGCGCGCGTGACGGGGATTGACCTTCTCAACCGCGCCTCGATGCTGAGCGCGCAGCCCCTGAGGGATGCGCGGGCACAGGCGCTAAGCGCGATCTATTCGCTGGCCCCGGTGCGCAAGACCCTGATGCAAATGGGCCTTGGCGCGCGGGGGTAAGGCTCAGAGCACCTTATCAAGCACCGTCTCCAGCCGCTTGAGCGCGGCGGGCACATCATAGAGCTTATCCAGACCAAACAGCCCGAGGCGGAAGGTGCGAAAGCCCTCGGGTTCGCCCACTTGCAGCGGCACACCGGCAGCAATCTGCATACCCTCTGCCATGAATTTCTTGCCGTTCTGGATGTCGGGATCGTTGGTATAGCTTACCACGACACCGGGCGCGCCAAAGCCTTCTGCAGCCACGGACGTCACGCCGCGCGCGGCCAGCATGGCCCGCACACCATTGCCCAGTTCCCATTGCGCATCGCGCAGCCGCTCGAACCCGTAATCGCGGGTTTCGATCATCGTGTCGCGGAACCCGCGCAGCGCATCGGTGGGCATGGTCGCGTGATAGGCATGGCCGCCGTTCTCATAGGCCTGCATGATCGCACGCCATTTCTTGAGGTCGAGCGCGAAACTGTCCGACGTCGTTTCTTCCAACCGCGCCACCGCACGTGTGGACAGCATCACCAGACCGGCGGAGGGCGAGGCAGACCATCCCTTTTGCGGCGCGGAAATCAGCACATCGACGCCCGTGGCGCGCATATCGACCCAGGCACAGCCTGAGGCGATGCAATCAAGCACCATCAGCGCGCCCACCTCATGCGCGGCATCGGCCAAGGCGGTGATATAATCATCCGGCAGGATCAGGCCGGCCGAGGTTTCCACATGCGGGGCAAAGATCACATCGGGCTTGGATTCATGAATTTTCGCCACAACCTCTTCAATGGGCGCCGGGGCAAAGGGCGTGGTCGCACCATTGCCGGTCTGTCGCGCCATGCAGACGGTCGTATCAGAGGTGAACTGACCCGCGTCGAAAATCTGGGTCCAGCGGAAGGAGAACCAACCATTGCGCACGACCAGCGCATGCGCGCCGCGCCCGAATTGCCGCGCCACGGATTCCATCGCATAAGAGCCGCCGCCGGGGACGAGGGCCACCGCATCAGCGGCATAGACATCCTTGAGCATGGATGAAATATCACACATAACCTCTTGAAAAGAGGCAGACATATGGTTGAGCGAGCGATCGGTGAAGACCACCGAATATTCCAGCAGGCCATCTGGATCTACATGGTCGAGCAGGGCAGTCATGGGATGTCTCCTCTATCTTGCGGGCAAGATGGCGCGGGACGGCTCATAAGTCCAGTGCGTCACGTCAGCCGATTGGACCGGGACGGCGTTCTTCGCTCAAGAGCACATTGGCCTCGACATCGCCAACCCCCGGCAAGGTCATGATCCGGCGGCGCAAAACCCGTTCAAAATCGGAAATGTCGCGGGCCACGACGCGCAGGCGATAATCATAGAGGCCAAGGATATGTTCCACCGTCTGCACCTCGGGGATGGCCGATACCGCGCGTTCGAAATCCTCTAGGCTGACACGGCCCTTGGTGGCGAGCTTGACACCAAGAAAAACCATGACCCCGAAGCCCAGTTTTTCATGATCCAATTCAAGACGTTGCCCCTTGATCACCCCGGTCTCGCGCAGGCGTTGCAGACGCCGCCATGTGGCAGGCTGCGACAGGCCAAGCGCGCGGCCTATCGCACTTGCCGATTGGGTGGCATCGCGCACCAGTTCGCGCAGGATCAGCCGGTCGGTGGTATCCAGTTCGATCATAGTGGCAGCACCTCGTCGGATTTGATCCGTGCCACATGCATCAGCGCCTCGATGTCGGCGATATGCGGCAGGGTCAGGATGGCGCTACGATAAAGCTGTTGATAATGCGCCATGTCGCGGGCAATGACCGAGAGGCGCAGGTCAACACGGCCCAGAAATGTCTGAATTTCAATAACTTCCGGCACGTTTCTTGCGGCTTCGATGAATTCGTCAAAGGCGCGGGGCTGCGTCTTGTCCAAGGTGATGCGCAAGGATACCTCGACCTCATAGCCAAGGGCGCGCCAGTCGATCACGGCACGGTTGGCGCGGATCACGCCGTCTTGCTGCATCCGCTCCAAACGGCGGGCACAGGTGGCAGGGGTCACACCCGCCCTCTCTGCCAAATCGGCGGCGCCGAGCGTGGGGGCATGTTGATAGTGGCGCAGGATGCGACGGTCCGTGTCGTCGAGCATGATTTTTACCAATATTTCCGATATGGCGAATGATTACTCTGAAAATCCCCTGAAATAAACCGAAATCACCGGTCCCTCTCGCCCACACATGCCTATGATGCCCCCATCAACCGAAGAGGAGAACGCCATGCGCGTCTATTACGATCGTGACTGCGACATCAACCTGATCAAGGATAAGAAAGTCGCCATTCTGGGCTATGGCAGCCAGGGCCATGCCCACGCCCTTAACCTGCGGGATTCAGGGGCAAAAAACCTTGTGGTGGCGCTGCGCGAGGGCTCGAAATCGGCCAAGAAGGCCGAGGCAGAAGGCCTCAAGGTCATGGGCATCGCCGAAGCGGCGGCCTGGTGCGACCTGATGATGTTCACCATGCCCGACGAACTGCAGGGCGAAACCTATCGCAAATACGTGCATGACAACATCCGCCCCGGTGCGGCGATCGCCTTTGCCCATGGTCTCAACATCCATTTTGGCCTGATCGAACCGAAAGAGGGCGTGGACGTCATCATGATGGCCCCCAAGGGCCCCGGCCACACGGTGCGCGGTGAATACGTCAAGGGCGGCGGCGTGCCCTGCCTCGTGGCAGTCAACAACGACGCGTCCGGCAAGGCCCTGGAAATCGGGCTTTCCTACTGCTCGGCCATTGGCGGCGGTCGCTCGGGGATCATCGAGACCAACTTCCGCGAAGAGTGCGAAACCGACCTCTTCGGCGAACAGGCAGTGCTGTGCGGTGGCCTCGTCGAACTGATCCGCATGGGCTTTGAGACGCTGGTCGAAGCGGGCTATGCCCCTGAAATGGCTTACTTTGAGTGCTTGCACGAGGTGAAGCTGATCGTCGATCTGATCTATGAAGGCGGCATCGCCAACATGAACTATTCGATCTCGAACACGGCCGAATATGGCGAATACGTCAGCGGTCCGCGGGTCCTGCCCTATGAGCAGACCAAGAAAGAGATGAAGGCCATTCTGCGCGACATCCAGACCGGCAAGTTCGTGCGCGACTTCATGCAGGAGAATGCCGTGGGTCAGCCGTTCTTCAAGGGCACGCGCCGGATGAACGACGCGCATCAGATCGAAGAAGTGGGTCAGAAGCTGCGCGCCATGATGCCGTGGATCTCCGCAGGCAAGCTGGTGGATCAAGAAAAGAACTGAACCCATTGAAATATAATGGGAAAGGGCATCCCTTTGGGGTGCCCTTTTTGTCTGAGGGCCAAACCATGCAAGAGATTTCCACACTCAACTGGCTGAGGATCGGTGCTTTGGGCGTGATCTGGGGGGCATCCTTCATGTTCGTCTCGGTCGCTCTGACCGGGGTGGGACCGTTTTTTCTGGCCGCTGTGAGGATCGTCCTGGGGGCGGGGTTTCTGCTGTGTCTGCTGCGGGTGAAGGGGCGGAAATTGCCGCCAAGAAACGGCGTGGACGGGCGAAAAATCTGGCAGTTCGCCTTGGTTATGGCATTGTTTTCAAATGTTTTACCCTTCATCCTTTTGTCATGGGCGCAGCAGTCCGTGGCCTCGGGATTTGCCGGGGTCTGCATGGCAGCGGTGCCGCTCCTGATCCTGCCTTTGGCGCATTTTCTGGTGCCGGGAGAGCGGATGCATCTCAGGCGGTTGGTGGGGTTTGTTCTGGGCACGACGGGCGTTGTGGTGCTGATCGGGCCGGGTGCCTTCACATCGACCGGCAAGGACCTGGAATCCTTGGCAAGATTGGCCTGTCTCGGGGCGGCGGGGGGCTATGCGATTGGCTCGATTGCGACGCGATTGTCGCCGGAGGTGGACCGTTTGGCCCTGTCCGCGCTGGTTCTGACATTGGCCGCCGGGATGATCCTGCCCTTGGCGCTGGTGGTTGAGGGATGGCCTAGTGCATTGAATACAAAGAGCTTATTGGCGCTGCTTTATCTTGGCGTCCTCCCGACCGGGGTGGCGCAAGTCCTGCTGGTGCAGGTCAACCGCGAGGCGGGCCCGAGTTTCTTCAGCCTTGTCAATTACATGGTGCCGGTCTGGTCGGTGATCCTTGGGGCGCTCGTGCTCGGCGAGGCATTGCCGCCGAGTTTGCTGGCGGCGATGACGCTGATTCTGGTGGGTGTCGGCATGAGCCAATGGGGGGCCCTGCGCCGGGTGTTTGGCGCGAGGTGACGTTTACAGAACTTACGAAATACCCCCGGATTCTGTAAGGTCCCTACCCTACCGCGCGCCCCGATCAGGATTTGGCAAGCAACGGGCTTCAATCTGTGGACAAGTCACGATCCTAGACGAGGTTTCGACAAGTCTAGGATCGCGGCGCGGCAAGGGTCGCGCGCCAGAGGTCGATCGCGGCGCGGGTTTCCGCGACGTCATGCACGCGCAGGATCTGCACCCCATGCGCCGCGCCGCCCAAGGCCACGGCGAGCGAGCCGGGCATACGGTCAGCGGCAACGGGCGTGCGGCTGATGTCGCCGATGAAGCGCTTGCGCGAGGCACCAAGGAGGATCGGACAGCCGAGGCTGTGAAAAAGCGAGAGGTTTTGCAGAAGGGTAAGGTTATGCGCGACTGTCTTGCCAAAGCCGATGCCGGGATCGGTCACGATGCGCGCGCGGGGAATACCAAGCGCGACAAGCGCCTCGATCCGCGCGGCGAGCCAATCGTAGACATCAAGCAGGACGTGGTCGTAACGCGGGTCTTGCTGCATGGTCTCGGGCGTGCCCTGCGCGTGCATCACGCAAACCGGCAGGGCATGGGTGGCGGCATAGGGGCCGAGGGCGGGATCATAGGTAAAGCCCGCCACATCGTTGATGAGATTGGCCCCCGCCGCATGGGCGGCCTGAGCCACGGGTGCCTTGCGGGTGTCGATGGAAATGGGCGTGGCGATACCGGCGCGCAGGGCCGCGATGACCGGGGCGGTGCGGGCGATTTCGTCGTCCACGGGCACGGGGGCCGCACCGGGGCGGGTGGATTCGCCACCCACGTCCAGAATTGCGGCCCCGTCGGCGGCCATCTGACGGGCATGGGCAAGGGCCACCTCGGGATCAAAATGCTGCCCGCCGTCGGAAAAGCTGTCCGGGGTCACGTTGAGGATGCCCATGATCTGCGGAGCGGCCATATCGAGCCCCGCCACCGGCGCGCGGGGCGTGGTGAGGCGATGCAGCGCCTCGGTCGGCAGGTCAGCGGCGGGCATGAGATAGGAGGGCGCAGAGCGATCCAGCACCTCGACCGTATCGAACCAACACAAGCCGCCCGCGAGGGTCAACGCACCGGCGGGGCGGGCGGGATCGGTGCGGGGGATGGGGCGATAATAGGGCATGGGCGGCCTCGATGCGGCATGGGATCAGGCCGGGGAGGTAAGGGGCTGCGCCGTCGCGGTCAAGTCCGTGCCGGTTCAGACGCTTGCGTCGGGCGCGCGGCGCACCGTCACGCCATTGATGCGCCAGCCCTCGGGGGTTTCGATCATCTCGTAATCCACGATCCAGGCCGCGCCCGCCGCATCGAGGACGCGCACCCCCTGCCAAAGGCGTCCGGCAATCTCGCGCATCTCGAGAAAGGTCACATCGGAGGGGCGCCAGACCATTGGATAACCCTCGCGCACCATAGCCCCGAATTGCTCGGGCGAGCCAAATTTCTGCTGGATGAAGGGGCTGGCATAGCCATAGGCGCGGGTGACATCCTGTGCCAAAAACGCCTCGATCTGCGCTGTGATGACAGCCTGCGCGTCCTCATCGGCGCGCAGGGGGGCTGCAAGACCAAGCATAAGGATCAACGACAGAATGATAGAGCGCATGGCGCACCTCCCGCTGCACGAGAGGTAGCCCCCTCTTTTCCTGCGTCAAGCGATCAGGGGGTTTGCAGCGTTTCGAGATAGGCCACCAGATCGACAACCGGCTGGCTGGTCAGCATGGTCTGACCGCGTTCGGTGCGCAGGCCCACGTCGCGATCCTCGAAAAAGCTGCCATAGATCGGCATCGGGCTACCGTGCGACACGAGAGGGTCACGCCCGTCGATGCGGCGCACCACCCGCTCCACCGGGAAATGGCCATTGTTGCTGGATTTGAGCGCGGTCAGGTCGGTGGGATGCAGCGTCAGCACCGCCCGCATGGGGCCAAAGCCCGTGCCGTCAATCCCGTGGCAGGCGGCGCAATAGCGCTCATAGGTTTGGGTTCCGGCGCGGATGTCCTGAGCTTGCGTGGAGTTTGCCAAAGCGAGGCTTGCCAAGATTACGATCGAGAGTGTCGCGCGCATGAGAGGTCTCCTTGCGGTGTCCAAAGGCGGTGGTTCTCTTTTATAGGTCCGGAGCGTGCCCCGTGCCTTGATCGGGATCAAACGGCAAGGTCACAGACCTGAGCCCAGAGGGCATCCGGCACTGTGACGGGATCGCAGGTGCGCTTGCCCTGCCCCGGCATCCGCGCGCCTGCGTCAATGGTCGCGGCCTCAGCCACCTGCGCCAGCCGGTCAAAGAAGGCGCCTGACAGGTCCGGGTCCATCAGCAGGTAATACTGGCCCAGATCATGCGGTGGGCCATCCGGTGCCTTGAGCGGTTTCACATCGCGGCTGACCACGCCGCCGGTCATGCCAGCGGCCAAAAGCTCGGCCATGAGGCCAAAGCCCCAGCCCTTTGCCCCGCCGATGCTGACCAAGGACCCGGCCAGCGCCGCCTCGGGGTCGGTGGTGGGGTTTCCTTCCGCGTCAAGCGCCCAACCGAGCGGGATCGGTTGGCCTGCCGCCTTGGCCATGGTGATCTTGCCAAGTGCTACAACGGTGGTGGATTGGTCGAACTGCATGGCAAGGCCACCCTGCCCGTCGGGCACCGAGAATGCGATGGGATTGGTGCCGATCACCCGCGTCTTGCCGCCCGGGGCGGCAACGATGGGCGAGGCATTGGTCATGCCGAGGCCAATGAGCCCGCGCCGCGCGATCTGTTCGGTAAAATAGCCCAGCGACGTGCAGGTATGAGCGTGACCGATGGCAAGGCTGGCCACGCCATTGTCGCGCGCGGCCTGAGCGGCGCGGTCGATGCCACGGGCAAAGGCGGGTTGGGCAAAGCCCATGCGCGCATCGACCATGACCGCAGCGGGGCGGGGCTGGGTCACCTCTGGTTCGACGGTGCCGTTGACGCGGCCCGAGCGCAATTGCTGGCAATAGCTTTCGAGATAGTAGAGGCCGCAGATGCGGTTGCCGATGCTTTCGGCGGCACGCACGGCGCGGGCGACCTCTGCCGCGATCCAAGGGGCGGCCCCATGGCGAATTAGGGCCGCCGTGGTGCGGGTCTCGATGTCGTTCAGGTCTATGTCGGCCATGGTGCCCCCTCTCGCGATGTTTGCGCCGACAGCTATGGGTGCGCGGGCGGCGCGTGGTCAATCCAATCCTTCTGAAGCGGAGTTCAGTTTGGCCGAAATGGCAGCCCGGTGGCGGGGCTTTGCAGGGGATGGCGCGATGCTCTTGCCCCTTGGGGCCAAGGCGGGGTAAGAGCAGCAAAAGCGCAATAAGGGAAGGGCAGCATCATGCGGCGTGTCGTTGTCACAGGTCTGGGTCTGGTGACCCCGCTGGCCGATGGGGTCGAACTGAGCTGGAGCAGGCTCTTGGCGGGGCAATCGGGGGCGGGCACCATCATCCGCTTTGACCCGGTCAATGTGGTGACGAAATATGCCTGCCAGATTCCCTTGGGCGATGGCACCGACGGCACCTTTCACTCCGATAAGTACATGGAACCGAAAGAGCGCCGCAAGGTGGATGATTTCATCCTCTATGGCATTGCCGCGGCCCAGCAAGCGGTCGAGGATTCAGGCTGGATGCCCGAGGATGAGGCCGCGCGCGAGCGCACCGGCGTGATGCTGGGATCGGGCATCGGCGGGCTGCGCTCGATCGAAGAGACTGCCGGGATCATCCGCGAAAAGGGCGTGCGGCGGGTGTCGCCGTTCTTTATCCCCGGCGCGCTGATCAACCTGATCTCGGGTCAGGTGAGCATTCGCTATGGGTTCAAAGGACCGAACCATTCGGTCGTGACCGCCTGCGCCACCGGCGCGCATGCGATTGGCGATGCTGCGCGGCTCATTCAATGGGGTGACGCAGATGTGATGGTGGCGGGCGGCGCCGAAGCCTCGATCTGCGAAATCGGGATTGCCGGGTTCAACGCCTGCAAGGCGCTGTCGACCAAGCGTGCCGACGATCCGCAAGCCGCCAGCCGCCCCTATGACATGGACCGCGACGGGTTCGTCATGGGCGAAGGTGCGGGCGTGGTCGTGCTTGAGGAATACGAGCATGCCAAGGCGCGCGGTGCCAAGATCTATGCCGAGATCCTCGGCTACGGTCTCTCGGGGGATGCCTATCACATCACCGCGCCGTCCGAGACGGGCGATGGCGGGTTCCGCGCGATGCAGGCGGCGCTGAACCGCGCCGGGCTCAGCCCGTCGGATATTGATTACGTCAACGCGCATGGCACCTCGACCATGGCCGATACCATCGAGTTGCAGGCGGTTGAGCGGCTCTTGGGCAATGCAGCGGCGAATGTGACGATGAGTTCGACGAAATCCTCAGTCGGGCACCTTCTCGGGGCTGCGGGCGCGGTTGAAGCGATTTTCTGTATTCTGGCGATCCGCGATCAGGTGGCCCCGCCGACGATCAATCTGGACAATCCGGCGGTGGAAACCCCGCTTGATCTGGCCCCCAATGCCAAGCGTGAGCGCAAGATCGACGTGGCGCTCAGCAACAGCTTTGGCTTTGGCGGCACCAATGCCGCCCTGATTGTCGGGAAGCCGCGCTGATGTGGCGACACATCGTCTCGAACTTTCTGACGCTGCTGGTGGTGGTGGTGTTTCTGCTCGGCGGTGTGATCCTCTGGGGGCAGCAGCAATATTCGGCGCGCGGTCCCTTGTCGGATGCGATCTGTCTGCGGGTTGATCCCGGCAGCACGATGCGGCGCGTCTCGAGCCGGTTGGAAAGTGACGGGGCGGTGACGAGCGGCGCGATTTTTCGCATCGGCGCGGAATATACCGAGAAGGACGCGCTGCTCAAGGCCGGAAGCTGGCTGATCCCCGAAGGGGCAAGCATGGCGGAGATCACCGACATCATCACGCGCGGCGGGGCCAGCACCTGTGGCACCGAGGTTGTATATCGCCTGGGCGTGACCAGCGCCGAAGTGGTGGTGCGCGAGTTGGATGCCGCCACCGGGCGCTATGAAGAGCGGGCCAAGTTCGATCCCAATGCCGAGGGCGCGCCACCGGCGGAGTTTACGGATGTGCGCGAACAGGCCGATACGCGCTATCGCGTGGCCCTGGCCGAAGGCGTGACAAGCTGGCAGGTGGTCGAGGGGTTGAAGGCGGTTGATGTGTTGACCGGCGAGGTGGCCGAAGTGCCGGCCGAGGGCACGCTTGCGCCCGACAGCTACGAGGTGCGCGCGGGCGATACGCGCGAGAGCGTGCTCACCCGCATGAGCGAGGCGCAGGCGGTCATTCTGGCCGCGGCGTGGCAAGGGCGGGCCGAGGGACTGCCGCTGAAATCGGCGGAAGAGGCGCTGATCCTTGCCTCGATCATCGAGAAGGAAACCGGCGTGGCGGATGAGCGGCGGCAGGTGGCGAGCGTGTTCGTCAACCGCCTCAACCGTGGCATGCGGCTCCAGACCGACCCGACGGTGATTTATGGCGTGACCGAGGGCAAGGGCGTGTTGGGCCGGGGCCTGCGGCAGAGCGAATTGCGCGGTGCAACGCCTTGGAATACCTATGTGATCGAGGGGCTGCCGCCCACGCCTATCGCCAATCCGGGCCGCGCCAGCATCGAGGCGGCGGTGAACCCGGACAGCACGGATTACGTGTTCTTCGTGGCCGATGGCACCGGCGGCCATGCCTTTGCCGAGACATTGGACGAGCACAACCGCAACGTCGCCCGCTGGCGTCAGATCGAGGCGGAGCGCGGGAATAACTGAGGGGCCATTCGCCCCAAGCCCCCGCGCGGAACAAGGCGCATAGCGCCGCCACGCGGATCCAGTCCCCTCACCGCCCCCTTATTCTCGGGTCCAGCGCGTCGCGCAGGCCGTCGCCCATGTAGTTGATCGACAGCACCGTGAGCGAGATGCCAAGGCCGGGCCAGAACACGCGTTCGGGGTAATCCTGCAGATACTGCACCGCGTCATTCAAGAGCCGCCCCCATGTCGGGAAATCGGGGGGAAAGCCCAAGCCCAGAAAGCTGAGCGCGCTTTCGGTGATGATCGCATTGGCGATGCCAAGCGTGGCCGAGACCATGATCGGCGACATCACATTGGGCAGGATATGCCGGGTGATGAGGCCGAAATTGGTGGTGCCGATGGACCGCGCGGCGAGGATGAATTCGCGCTCTTTCAGCGCCAGAACATCGCCGCGCACGATCCGCGCCGTGGGCATCCAGCTTGTGACGCCAATGGCGACCACGATCAGGATGAAAATCCCGGTCTCGGGGCCAAAGACACCGTTCAGGCTCTCGCGAAAGAGGAGCACCATCACGAGCAGGAGCGGCAGAAGCGGCAGCGACAGGAAGAGGTCCGTGAGCCGCATGAGCGGCCCGTCAAGGCGGCGAAAGAATCCCGCCAGAACCCCCACCAGCGAGCCCAGCACCAGCGCCAGCAGCATCGCCGTCAGACCCACCGCAATCGAGGTCTGCCCGCCCGCCATCATCCGCGCCAGCGTGTCGCGGCCAAGCTGGTCGGTGCCAAAGGGATGCGCCCAGCTTGGCCCCTGATTGCGCGCGCGAATGTCGATGAAGGTGGCGTCATAGGGCCAGACCAGCGGGCCAAGAAAGACGGCGGCGCTGATCGCGATCAGCACAATACTGCCAATGAGCGCGCCGCGATGGCTGCGGAACTGATCCCAGACGTCGCGCCACTGGCTGCGCGGCGGGGCGGTGGGGCCGGTGTCGGCGAGGGCCGCGATGGGTTTGGGGGTCTCAGTCATAGCGAATCCTCGGGTCGAACACGCCATAGAGCACGTCGGCGACGATGTTGAAAAAGACGATCAGCACGGCAATCATGAAGGTCACGGTCTGCACCATCGGCAGGTCGTTGGCCTCGATCGCGGTGATCAGAAGCTGGCCCAGCCCGTTCACCTTGAAAATCTGTTCGGTGATGATCGCGCCGCCAAAGATCGAGGGCACGCCAAGGGCGATGACCGTGATCACCGGGATCATCGAATTGCGCAGCACATGCACCATGACCACCGACCATTCCGACAGCCCCTTGGCACGCGCGGTGCGCACGTAATCCTGATTGAGGTTGTCCAGCATCGAGGCGCGCATGAAGCGGCTGATCTGCGCCGTGGTCTGCAGGGCGAGCACCATCACCGGCATGACCATCTGCATCAATTGCTGTTTGAAGGTGGCCCAGTCCACCACCACCAGCGTGGTGTCGTAGATCGAGGGCAACCAGCCCAGTTGCACCGAAAAGATCACGATCACCAGCACGCCGGAAAAGAACGGCGGCACCGAATAGCCGACCATGGTCACAAAGGTGCCGGTCTGATCGAACACGGAATATTGCCGATAGGCGGAATAGATGCCGATGGGCAGGGCGATGAGGATGCCCACCACATAGGACATGGCCACCACCCAGAGGGTCTGCGGCATGCGCTGCACGATCACATCCATGACCGGCGAGCGGAATTGCCAGCTGAGCACGCGCTGTTGCCCTTCGGCCCAGGCCGTACCGAAAAGCCAGTCGATGAACATCATCGGCTCGACCACAAAGAATTGCCACATCCATTTGACAAAGCGGATATGCGTGGGCTCGCCCAGACCGAGAGCGAGGCGCATCTTTTCCTTGACCTCTGGGGGCACGGTCAGGGGGACCTGTGCCATGGGATCGCCGGGGGCCAGTTCGAGCAAGAGAAAGATCACGAGGCTGATGAACAGCAACGTCGGGATCGCGAGGACGAACCTTCGGATCGTATAGGTCAGCATGCGCGGCGCCTTATGCGGGTCGTTCTTATTGGTGTCTGACAGTCAAAGCGCCGCCCCGGAGATGCTCCGGAGCGGCCTTTGCCGTCAGATCACTTGATCCGGAACCAATCCGCGGCGTTCCAAAGCTCGGTGTCCCAAGTGTTCAACTCGACCCCGCCCAGCGAGTTGGAGCGCGCAGAGACGCGGCCCCGGTCAACCAGCGGCACGATGGTATAGCTGTCCTTGGTCAGCATGTCGTTGAGTTTGCGGGCAATCTCGCCGCGCTTGTCCAACTCGGCGGTGCGGCCCAGTTCCTTGACCAGTTCGTCATAGGCCGGATCGCAGAAGCGGTTGATATTCTCGCCCTGCCATTGGGTTTCCGGGCGCGGGGCCTTTTCACAGGTATAGCCGGCCAGATAGCTCTGCGGATCGGTTCCGTCGAAGTTGTTGGCATACATTTCCACATCGGCGTAGAACTTGGGGAAGGTATCGGGGCTGCCCGGATCGCTGCCAAAGAACACGGAGGCAGAGATGTTGCGCAGCTCGGTTTCGACGCCGATTTCGGACCACCACTGTTTGATCAGCGCCTGAAAGTCCTGACGCACGGCGTTGGTCGACGTTTGATAGAGCAGCGAGAGTTTCTTGCCGTCCTTCTCGCGGATGCCACCGGCGCCCACGGTCCAGCCCGCCTCTTCCAAGAGCGCCTTGGCGCCTTCGATGTCCTGCGTCAGGCAATCGGTGTTGTCGGAGGCAAAGATTTCCGGTGCCGGCACGAGGTTGCAGGTGGGCCGCCCCGCCTTGCCATAGCCGATTTCGGTCAGCAATTCGCGGTCTATCGCCATCGACAGCGCCTTGCGCACGCGTATGTCGGTCAGGATCGGATGCGGATGCTTGGCGGTCGAGCGTTCACCCTCGGGCAGGTCGGGCGAGGGATCGGTGAGGTTCATCTCGATCCGTTCGACCAGCGTGCCAAAGGCCGACATGGCCACGCCCTTGCCCGCCGCCTCCATATTGGCGATCACGTCGGGGGCGAGTTGCAGGTTCCAGGCATAATCGAATTCGCCGGTTTCCAGCACCGCACGCCCCGCCGCCGTGGCATCGCCGCCACCCTTGAAGGTCATGGTGGCAAAGCGCGGCTTGGCCGGGTCGCGGTAATTGGGGTTGGCCGAGAGCGAGATCACGTCATTGGGACGGAATTCATCCACCTTGAACGGGCCGGTGCCGATGGGGGCGAAGTTGGCATCGGCACATTCCTGCGCCTTGGCCCCCAGACAATTGGCGAATTGCGCCGCCTGAATGATCGGGGCCTGCCCACCCATGAAGGGACCATAGGGCACCGGAGTGGGTTGCGAGAAATTGACCTTGACGGTCAGATCGTCGATCACCTCGACCGAGGACACGCCCTCATATTTGCCAAGCTGGGCGCAGCCGCCCTCGGGGTGCATGCAGTATTCGGCGGTGAATTTCACGTCATTGGCGGTAAAGGGCGTGCCATCCGACCACAATATGCCCGGCTTGATCTTCCATGTGATCGAGGTGAGATCCTCGGACACACCGCCATTGCCGACGGTCGGGATTTCCTCGGCCAGATAGGGGATCATCTCGCCCTTGGTGTTGTAGCGGCCCAAGGGTTCGATCACGAGGCTGGCGGCCTCGACCTCTTTGGTGCCGCCCGAGAGATAGGGGTTCATGATCGACGGCGCTTGCCAGTAGATCAGATTCACATGGCCATCGGCGCCGCGCTCGGCTTGCGCCATGGTGGCGAGACCGGCAAGGGCCGTCGCGCCCAAAAGCAATGGTTTCAGGGTCATTTTGGTTCTTTCTCCACTGTTGGACAGCTCTTTGCGCCGTCTCGTTCGCACTTTTTCAGGGAAAACAGGCCGCGATGGCGCGTGCCGCATCCCCTGATCGGCACGAGCATCACAGACTGGATCAGAATAAAATGCAAGCATTCCATTCATGGCGCCGCTCAACATCGCGTTATGCGTGCGGCGTTATTTGACAGGCGCGCGCGAAAGTGAGTAGCGTTTAGGCATCATCCCCTGAATGCAGAGGCCGCCCCCATGCTGGATACCCCGATTGTCCGGATCGAGAATCTCCGGGTCGAGTTCGAGACGCGGGATGGACCGGTGGTGGGGGTCGAAGATGTGTCCTTTGCCGTCAACCCCGGCGAGACGGTCTGTGTCGTGGGCGAGAGCGGATCGGGCAAATCGGTGTCGTCGCTGTCGCTGATGCGGCTGATTGATTACGGCGGCGGCACGATTGCGGGCGGGCGCATCCTCTTTGACCGCAGAGAGGGCGGCGCGGTCGATCTGGCCCAAACGGATCAGAGCCTGATGCGCACGATCCGGGGCAATGAGATCGGGATGATCTTTCAAGAGCCGATGACCGCGCTCAACCCGGTCTTTACCGTGGGGCGGCAATTGTCCGAGGGGCTGCGCGTGCATCGCGGCATGGACAAGGCGGCGGCACGGGCGCAGGCGCTGGAATTGCTGCGCGAGGTGCGGATTCCAGAGCCGGAGCGCCGGTTGGAGCAATATCCGCACGAGTTGTCTGGCGGGATGCGGCAACGGGTGGTGATCGCCATGGCGCTGGCCTGCAAGCCGCGCCTTCTGATTGCGGACGAGCCGACGACCGCGCTCGACGTGACCATTCAGGCCGAGATTCTGGCACTGATTGACCGGCTCAAGCGTGAGACCGGGACGGCGGTCATTTTCATCACGCATGACATGGCGGTCGTGGCGCAGATGGCTGACCGGGTGGTCGTGATGTTTCGCGGCAACAAGGTGGAAGAAGGGCCGGTCGAGCAGATTTTCGAGGCCCCGAGCCATGACTATACCAAGGCGCTGCTCGCGGCGGTGCCCAAGCTGGGCGAAATGCGCGGCAAAGCCTACCCCGAGCCCATGCGCCTGTTGGGCGCGGACGCCCATGAGGTCAAGCCGATCAAAGGGCAGGATCAGGAGCTGTTGCGCGTCAAGGGGTTGATCACGCGGTTCCCGGTCAAGGGCGGGTTCTTTCGCAGGACGCTGGCCAATGTCCATGCGGTCGAGGATCTGTCCTTTACCCTGCAAAAGGGCCGCACGCTCAGCCTTGTGGGGGAATCGGGCTGCGGCAAATCCACCGCGGGCCGCTCGATTCTGCGGCTGGTCGAGCCGATGGCAGGCGAGGTGGTGCTGGACGGTGTCGATATCATGGCGCTTGGGCCCGCCGATCTGCGCCGTGCCCGCGTGGATATGCAGATGGTCTTTCAAGACCCGTTCGCCAGCCTCAATCCCCAGATGAAGCTGGCGGCGCAGGTGGCGGAGCCGATGAAGAATTACGGGCTGGTGTCAGGGTCCGAGATCGAGGACCGGGTGGCGATGCTCTTTGACCGGGTGGAATTGCCGCGCTCTTTCCTGCGGCGGTTTCCGCATGAGCTCAGCGGCGGTCAGCGGCAGCGGGTGGCGATTGCCCGCGCGCTGGCGCTCAACCCCAAGCTCATTGTCGCGGATGAGGCGGTGAGCGCATTGGATGTGAGCGTACAGGCGCAGGTGCTCAACCTGATGATGGAATTGCAGGCCGATCTGGGGCTGAGTTACGTCTTTATCAGCCATGACATGGCCGTGGTCGAACGGGTGAGCCATGATGTCGGCGTCATGTATCTGGGCCGGATCGTCGAGCGGGGGCCGCGCGCGGCGGTGTTCGAGAACCCGCAGCATCCCTATACGCAGGCCCTGATGAAGGCGGTGCCGATCGCCGATCCGCGGCGGCGCAAATCCGAGAAGGACCTGAATTTCAAGCCGATCCCCTCGCCCATCCACCGGGTCGGGTACGAGCCGGGGCCGTCGGTTTATGAAGAGGTCACACCGGGGCATTTCGTGCTGACATCCGAAAGCGGATATTGAGCATGACCGCGCGTTTGACGCCGTTCGAGATCATGGAGCGGCTGGTGGGTTTCCCCACCGTGAGCCGCGACAGCAATCTGCCGCTGGTGGATTGGGTCGAGAACTATCTGGCGAGCCACGGCATCGCCGCGCATCGCCATTACGACGAGACCGGGCAGAAGGCCGCGATTTTCGCCCATGTCGGGCCCGAGGTGGCGGGGGGTGTCGTCCTGTCGGGTCATACCGATGTGGTGCCCGTGGATGGCCAGCCCTGGAGCAGCGATCCCTTTCGCGTCGTCGCGCGCGACGGCAAATATTACGGACGCGGCTGCTGCGACATGAAAGGCTTTGACGCGCTGGCGATCTGGGCGCTGGTCGAGGCGCATCATTCGGGCGTGGCGCGGCCTCTGCAACTGGCGCTCAGCTATGACGAAGAGGTGGGCTGCATCGGCGCGCCGCCGATGATTGCGGCGATGCAGGGCGTTCTGCCGCGCGCCGACCTCGCCATTATCGGCGAGCCGTCGATGATGCAGGCGGTCACGGGCCACAAGGGCGGGCTGGGTTACGAGGTGCATGTGGTGGGCTATGAGGTGCATAGCTCGATCCTGCATCTGGGCGTGAATGCGATCATGGCCGCCGCCCCGCTGATCGACTGGGCCAATGCGCGCAATGCCGAGAACCGGGCGAAGGTGCCAACGGATCTGGCCGCGATGTTCGAGCCACCTTGGACCACGCTGCATGTCGGGCAGATTTCGGGCGGCACGGCGCATAACATCACCGCCAAGGATTGCCGCTTTGGCATGGATTTCCGGGTGGTGCCGGGCGAGGATGCCGAAGGATGGGGGCAGCGGTTTGTCGACGCGGTGCGCGCCGCCGAGGCCGCGATGCAGGCGGTGCGCCCCGAGGCGCGGATCGACCTGCGCCCGAGGTTCCGCGTGCCGGGCCTGCAACCCGAAGAGGCGGGCGCGGCGGAGGGTCTGGTGCGCCAGATCACCGGCGACAATGGCCGCCATGTGGTCAGCTACGGCACCGAGGCGGGGCAATTCCAGGAGGCGGGCTATTCGGCGGTGATCTGTGGCCCCGGCGACATCGCACAGGCGCACCAGCCCGATGAATATATCACCGTGGCGCAGTTCGAGGCCGGGCACGCCTTCATGCGCGCGCTCTTGGGGAGGTTGGCGGGGTAAAGGCCCCTGCCCCTTGCCCCGCCCCGTGCCCTAGGATACTCCGACGGCATCAAGCATTTCATCTCGAAGGTGCCCTGCCCATGCGTCTGAGCCGTTACTTTCTGCCCGTTCTCAAGGAAACCCCCGCGGAGGCGCAGATTGCCTCGCACCGGCTGATGCTGCGGGCGGGGATGATCAAGCAGGCGAGCGCCGGGATCTATTCCTGGCTGCCGCTGGGCTTCAAGATCCTGCGCAAGCTGGAAAACATCGTGCACGAAGAACAGGTGCGCGCGGGCCATATCCCGGTGCTGATGCCCACGCTGCAATCTGCGGACCTGTGGCGCGAGTCCGGGCGCTATGACGATTACGGCGCGGAAATGCTGCGGATCAAGGACCGGCATGATCGTGACATGCTCTACGGTCCGACCAACGAAGAGTTGATCACCGATATTTTCCGGGCCCATGTCGGCAGCTACAAGGACCTGCCGCTCACGCTCTATCATATCCAGTGGAAATTCCGCGACGAGGTGCGCCCGCGCTTTGGCGTGATGCGGGGCCGCGAGTTCCTGATGAAGGACGGGTATAATTTCGACCTGACCAAGGAAGACGCGCTGCATGCCTATAACCGCCACATGGTCAGCTACCTGCGCACCTATGAGCGGATGGGATTGCAGGCCATCCCGATGCGCGCCGATAGCGGGCCGATCGGGGGCGACGACACGCATGAGTTCCTGGTGCTGGCCGATACGGGCGAATCGGAGGTGTTCTACGACAGCGCCATCACCGATCTGACCCTTGGCAACCGGGTGGTGGATTATGCCAGCCGCGAAGAATGCGAGGCCATCGTCAAGGAATGGACCACGCCCTATGCACGCACCGACGAGACCCATGACGCAGCACTCTACGACGCCATCCCCGAGGCGCGGCGCAAGGCCAGCCGGGGCATCGAGGTGGGGCAGATTTTCTACTTCGGCACCAAGTATTCCGGGCCGATGGGGGCCAATGTGCAGGGGCCGGATGGCAAATCCGTGCCGGTGCATATGGGCAGCCATGGCATCGGCGTGAGCCGTCTGATCGGCGCGATCATCGAGGCCAACCATGACGACAAGGGCATCATCTGGCCCGAGGGCGTGACGCCGTTCCATGCCGGGATCGTGAATCTGAAACAGGGCGACGCCGAGGCGGACGCCGCCTGCGAGGCGCTGTATGCGTCGTTGGTGGCCTTGGGGATGGAGCCGCTTTACGATGACCGCGACGAGCGGGCGGGCGGCAAGTTTGCCACGATGGACCTGATTGGCCTGCCGTGGCGGATCACCGTGGGACCGCGCGGGTTGAAGAATGGCGTGGTCGAGGTGACCTGCCGCCGCACCGGCGAGAGCGAAGAACTGCCGCCCGAACAGGCGGTGGAGAAGCTGGCGCTGGCCTATGCGGGCCATGTGCTGCGGCCGAGTTTGTGAGGGTGTGAGCGGGGGGAGAGCCGCGCGGTCGCTGGGCCGGGGTCTGGCGAGGCAACGGGTTTGGCTGCCACTTTATGCGAGCCAAACCCGTATGACCCCTCAGCAATGCGCTCCCTCTCAAAATCGCTAGGCCGCGGGACGGCCCAGCGATCCGCGCGGCGGCGCTACGCGCCTTGATTCCGCGCGGGGGAGATCCCATCCCCCCTCCCTTGACGCCCCCATCCGAAACCCCCACTCTCCGCCCAGACCCGAGACCGAAGGAACCGGAATGGCCAGAACGCCCACCCCCTTTGCCGCCTTTGAATGGCTGATCGCCTGGCGCTATCTGCGCGCCAAGCGGGCCGAGGGCGGCGTCAGCGTGATGACCTGGATCAGCCTGATTGGCATCACGCTGGCGGTCTTTGCCCTGATTGCCACGCTCGCCGTGCGCTCGGGCTTTCGCGCGGAATTCGTCGATACGATCCTTGGCGCCAATGCCCATGTGACGGTTTACAATTCCGGCGCGGTCGATGCTTCGGGGCGCGTGGACCGCAGCCTTGAGGATTACGCCGCCATGGCCGAGCGCGTGCGCGCGGTCCCTGGCGTGACCCGCGTGGCCCCGCTGGTCAAAGGGCAGGTCATGGCCAATGCCCGCGATCGCAACGCAGGGGTGCAGGTTTTTGGCATCATGGCCGAGGATCTGAAAACCATCCGCCGCGTGGCCGATCCCGAGACCTCTCAAGGGGACATTGCCCGCTTTGAGCAGGGCATCGCCATCGGTTCCGGCGTGGCGCAGGAACTCGGCGTGACAGTGGGCGACCGGATCAAGCTGATCTCGCCCAACGGGGTCAAGACGCCGCTGGGAACCAGCCCGCGCGTCAATGCCTATGAGGTGGTCTATATCTTTACCGCCGGGCGCTATGACATAGACCGGGTGCGTGCCTACCTGCCCTTTGCCGAGGCGCAGACATTCTTCAACCGCGACGGGCGCGCGGATGAACTGGAAGTGATGGTGAGCGCGCCCGAACGCGTCGATGACCTGACCCTGCCGCTGCTGGAGGCGGCGGGCGAGCGGGCCATGCTCTGGACATGGCAAGACGCGAGCGGCGCCTTCCTGCGCGCGCTCGAGGTGGAGGATAACGTGATGTTCGTGATCCTCTCGATCCTCGTGCTGATCGCGGCCATGAACATCACGAGCGGCCTGATCATGCTGGTCAAGAACAAGGGCCGCGACATCGGCATCCTGCGCACCATGGGGTTGACCGAGGGGTCGATCCTGCGCGTCTTTTTCATCTGCGGGGCCTTTACCGGGATGATCGGCACGGCGATGGGGGTGATCCTGGGGTGTCTCTTCGCGCTCTATATCGACCCGATCTTCAGCTTTGTGAACATGGCCATGGGCGGTCAGGTCTGGGATCCGTCGATCCGTGGCATTTACCGGCTGCCCGCAGAATTGCGTGCCGAGGATGTGATGTCGGCGGTGGTTCTGTCGCTGGGCCTGAGTTTCGTGGTCACGATCTTTCCGGCGCGGCGTGCGGCGCGGATGAACCCGGTGGAGGCGCTGCGCTATGAGTGAGGCGGTGTTGCGCCTGAGCGGCGTCGAGAAGATCTACAATCGCGGTCAGACCTCTGAGGTGCGGGTGCTGAATGGTGTCGATCTCACGCTCGCGCGCGGCGAGATGGTGGCGCTGGTGGCCCCGTCAGGGGCCGGCAAATCCACGCTGCTGCACATCGCGGGGCTGCTCGATACGCCCGACGCGGGCCGGGTCGAGATCGGGGGCGAGGATATGACCGGCCTCAACGACCGGCGGCGCACCATGGTGCGGCGGCAGGAGGTGGGCTTTGTCTATCAGTTCCACCACCTCCTGCCCGAGTTCAGCGCGCTGGAAAACATCGTGCTGCCGCAACTGGCCAATGGCGTGGCACGGCGCGAGGCCGAGACGCGGGCACAGGCGCTGCTGGAAGAGGTGGGTGTCGGGCCGCGCGCCGCGCACCGGCCCTCGGCCATGTCAGGGGGCGAGCAACAGCGCGTGGCCTTTTGCCGGGCGCTGGCCAATGCCCCCCGCGTTCTCCTGGCAGACGAGCCGACGGGCAATCTCGATCCCGGCACCTCGGATCAGGTCTTTGCCGCGCTCACGGGGTTGGTGCGCGGCACCGGCCTCTCGGCGCTGATTGCCACGCATAACCTTGATCTGGCGGCCCGGATGGACCGTATCCTGCGGCTGGATCAGGGGCGGGTCGTGCCGGGCTGAACGGCCGGGCTTACAAACCCGATTGCGCCACGTCCTGAAAGAGCACCGGCACGCGGCAGGATTTGGGCGGTGTCTCGCCGATCATCAAGAGGTCCGACGCCTCGATATGGCCCGCGAACCACGCCGCGAGCGCCACGGGGTCATCGGTCGCGACCCCCGGCCCGTCCACGGCATCGAGCACGATCTTGGACGGGGCCCAGACGCTGATCTGTCCGTGTTTCATCGACCAATCCAGCTCGGTCCGAGTGGCCACCACGACGCAGCGCTCATCCTGCCCGGCCAGAACCCAGGCATTCTGCTCCATCGCCAAAAGGTCGACACGGCGCTGTGTCATGCGGTGCCCTGTCTGGGGAGCTGCCACATCGGCACGGCCCACACAAAGGATCACCGGCTCGGCCCGCGCCTCGAGCTGATCAAGCCAACGGGCCAGATTGGGCGAGCGGATCGCGGTATTGGTCAGGAACACCACATGCGGATGCGGCGTGGTCGCGGCATGGGGCGTGATCGGCTTGGTCTTGAGATCATTGACCGAGCGCACGATTTCGACGCCCAAGGCCCCCGGACCCCGATCCAGTTTCTCGATGCGGACGAAGGTGCGCACCGCCTGCGGCTCCCACAGGATACGCTCGGCGATACGTTCCGCGAGGGTTTCGAGCAGGTTCAGCCGCTCTTCGGCCAGTTCGGCGGTAATCGCCTCTGTCACCTTGTCATAGCTCAGGATGCGGTCGACATCATCCTCGATGGCATCGGTCAGCGGGCGCACCTCGACCACCACGTTAAAGCAGATGCGCTGTGTCGTGCCGCGCTCGGCCTGAAAGGCGCCGATCTCGACCTCGACCACGTGATCGCGCACCGAAATGCGGTCCAGCGGCCCATCGGGCGAGGTGGCGCGCGCGCGGGCAGAGGGATGCTCGAAGGCGAGGCGGATTTCGTGTGTCATAGTATCGGTCCTGCGTATCTTGGGCATGGGGATAGCACGCAGGGTCAAGCCCTTGAAAGGGCGAATACGACCGCCAAGCGTGCGGAGGCGGCAGTGACACGCAGGAATGGGCAGACACCGCAACAGGCCCCGGATCGCTCCGGGGCCTGTTCTTCGCACGGCACATGGCCCGGCGGGCGGGCCTAGATCGCGGGCCTCAGGCCTTGCATGCGGGGCAAGGCGCGTCTCCGGCAGAGGGCTGTCGCGGAGACTGGACAAGGACAGGGAGCGACCCGGCGTGCGGACCCTGTTGGCGCTCGGTCTCTGGCATCTCGGCCAAGGCTTCGTGCAGCCCATCGAGATCGGCGCTGTGAAAGAGGCGCGAGGACATCATAGAGAGATAGAGATAGGACATGGGTGTGGCTTTTCGGTCTGCGCCGGTCAGCCGGTGCGTACGGTATCGGGCTGGATGCGCGCCAGCATCATGCGGGTGACGTGAATGGCATCCTTGAGCCCGAGACGTTCCTGTTTCAGCCGCTTCAACATGGCCATGTCAGGCATCGGGCGCTGGTGTTCGGTCGTGATACGGGCGTCGATATCCTGATGGCGGCGGCGCAGGGTGGCGATCCGGGATTGAAACTGATCATCCGCGATGCCGCACCGACGGTCCTGCAAGAGGAATTGCTCGAGGGGCGGCATGATCTCATCCTCGCACAATTGCCGCTCCATTCGGGGGATATCGCCGTGGAGCGGCTCTTTCGCGAACCGCTCAAGCTGGTGGTGGCGCAGGATCATCCGCTGGCCGTCAAGGACATGGCGCGGGATGAGGATCTGACCGGGCAGGACATTCTGGCGCTGCCGCGCGGGTATCCGCTCCATGCGCAGATGGTTGCGCTCTGCGAAGAGGTGGGGGCGCAGTTGCGGCAGGATTACGAGGGCTCCAGCCTTGATGCGCTACGGCAGATGACGGCGCTGAATATGGGGATATGCTTTCTTCCTGCGCTCTATGTGCAGTCAGAGGTCGCACCAGAAACCGGCGACGTGGCGATCCTCAGCTTTCGGCGGGACAGGTTCCTGCGCTCGGTCGGGGTGGCGTGGCGCAGGCGGTCGGCGCATGGGCCGATGGTGGAACAGATCGTGCGGGTGATCCGGGATGTCGCGCGTGACCGTTTTGCCGGTCTGGTGCGGCTGGAGTGATCACGCGCGGCGCTTGCGGGACACGCGCACGAAGGGGGCCGCCAAGAGAGACCAGCCCAACAGCGCCTGACCATGAGCAGACAGGCTGTGCGGACCTTGCAACGCGAGAAGTGCCAGCGCCTCTGCCGGGGTGCGCGGCGGCCATATCACCCATTGCGCAGGCAGGCTTGGGATCAGAAGGCGGTAGTATTCGTAATAGACTTGGGGGGATAACCAGACAAAGAGCCAATAGAGGCTGAAAGCGCCCAAGAGCCGAACCCAGATTGCACCGGTCCGCAACAAAAGCCGGGCCACCAGCAGAAAGGCAATAGACAGCAGGAGGCTCAGAGCGACAAGGCCGCATTGCCCCGCGAGGGACAGATCGAAAAAGGAATCCCGCGCATACATCGGCAAGCTATTTCATAGGGGGCACGCGTGATCGGCGCTTGGGATACCTTGCGCCCCGAATTGGCAGGAAAGGGAAAACCGCCGTTTCCGGCGGTTTTCGGTGTCACGCGCCGACAGCGGATCACTTGAGCGGGGCGACGCCCAAGATGACGCTGAACTGTTCGCAATAGATGTAGAGCTCATCATAGTTGTCGACGTCGATCGATGCAGGCACCTCAAAGCTGGCGGCGCCTTTCTTGACGGTCAGCTTGTCATGGATCTTGGAGCCCTTGGCATATGTCTCGTGATTGCCAAAACCGATCTTGATATCCGGTGGGTTCTTGCTGGGATCAAAGACGTAGTCTTCTGCGAGGTGGACGACGGTCTTGCCATCCTGTTTTTTGATCTTGACCGTTCCCGACACCGTATAGCCCTGCCGGCCCGACAGCGTGCCCTTGCGGATGTCCGGGCCAGCAAAGGACGGCGCGGCCCCGAGCGTGGTGGCAGCAGCGGCCAAAGTGAGGCCAGCAAAGTGTCGACGCGTGATGTGCATGGAAATTTCCCTTTATGACTGTATGGAAACCGCACTTAGGCACCGCTTGGCCGCATGGCAATTACGGGGCCGCTCACGGGTGATCACCTTGGTGATAGCGCGGCAATTGCGGGGTCGCGCAACGGATGCGATGCTTGGGCAATGCCCTGCGGCGCAGGATTGGGCCGCTGCCATGCAAAAGGCCCCGGATTTCTCCGGGGCCTTTGTGTTTCATGCGGTCCGCCTTAGTGCGCGGGCTGTTTGTCCCAGTCTTCACGCTTGGGGAGCTGTTCAAAGGTGTGCTCCGGCGGCGGCGACGGCAGGGTCCATTCCAGCGTGTCGGCATATTCGTTCCACGGGTTCGGACGGGTCTCGCGTGCGCCCCGGAAGAGGGCATAGATCACGAGACCGAAGAAGAACACGAAGGACGCGAAGGAGATGAAGGCACCGATCGACGACCACCAGTTCCAGACCGCAAAGGCCTCGGGATAGTCGATATAGCGGCGCGGCATGCCCTGACGACCCAGGAAGTGCTGCGGGAAGAAGGTCAGGTTCGCACCGATGAACATCGCCCAGAAGTGCAGCTTGCCGCCCCATTCGGGGATCATGCGCCCGGTCATCTTGGGGAAGTAGAAGTAGATCCCCGCAAAGATCGCGAACACCGCGCCCAAGCTCATCACATAGTGGAAATGCGCCACGACATAGTAGGTGTCATGATAGGCACGGTCCACGGCGGCCTGGCTGAGGACAATGCCGGTCACGCCACCCACGGTGAAGAGGAAGAGGAAGCCAAAGGCCCAGAGCATCGGAGTGCGGAATTCGATCGACCCACCCCACATGGTCGCAATCCAAGAGAACACCTTGACCCCTGTCGGCACCGCGATGACCATCGTTGCCAGCATGAAATAGCTCTGCTGCGTCAGCGACATGCCCACCGTGTACATGTGGTGCGCCCAGACAACAAAGCCCAGAACCCCAATCGCGATCAGCGCCCAGACCATCGGCAGATAGCCAAAGATCGGCTTGCGCGCGAAGGTGGCGATCACATGGCTGATGATGCCGAAACCGGGCAGGATGATGATATACACTTCCGGGTGGCCAAAGAACCACAGGATGTGCTGATAGAGGATCGGATCGCCGCCGCCCGAGGGATCAAAGAAGGTAGTCCCGAAATTGCGGTCGGTGAGCAGCATGGTGATCGCCCCCGCCAGAACCGGCAGCGACAGCAGGATCAGCCAGGCGGTGACAAAGATCGACCAGGAAAACAGCGGCACCTTGAAGAGCGTCATGCCCGGCGCGCGCATGTTGAGGAAGGTGGTGATCATGTTGATCGCACCCAGGATCGACGAGGCACCCGACACGTGAACCGCGAAGATCGCAAGGTCCATCGACATTCCGCCCTCATTGACCGAGAGCGGTGGATAGAGCACCCAGCCCACGCCCGAACCCAATTGACCATTGCCACCCGGTGCCAGCAGCGAGGCGACGCCCAGCGAGGTGCCCGCAACATAGAGCCAGAACGACAGGTTGTTCATGCGCGGGAACGCCATGTCCGGCGCGCCGATCTGCAAGGGCATGAAATAGTTGCCAAAACCGCCAAACAGCGCGGGAATGACGACAAAGAACATCATCAGCACGCCGTGATAGGTGATCATCACGTTCCACAGGTGGCCGTTGGGCGTACATTCGGCGACGTCAGAGGCGATGAATCGCGCGCCTTCCATGCACATGTATTGAACGCCCGGTTCCATCAGTTCCATCCGCATATAGACGGTGAACGTGACCGAGATCAGGCCGACGAATGCCGAGACGATCAGATAGAGGATACCGATATCCTTGTGGTTCGTGGACATGAACCACCGGGTGAAAAACCCGCGCTGATCTTCGTGTTCGTGGCCGTGAATGGCTGCATCTGCCATTGTCTGCCTCCTGCTGGTGTTGGTGCCGGAGCATGGAGTGCTTGAGTCTCACATGCCCGTGATGTTTCAGGGTTTTAGAATGTCTGGGGGGGCGCGGCAATGCGCGAATTTGATGCAGATCAAAGAATTTTGTCGCACCCCCTTGCGGTCGGGGGCAGGAATGACGGGGGGTTTGGGGGAGGTAAGCATGGGCAGTCGCCCGCCCCTACGCCTAAACTCAGCCTTAACCAGACCCCGCCCATCATGGCGGGGCGAGACAGGCGGGCGGGCGCGATGAATCACCTCTATTATGGCGACAATCTGAGCGTGCTGCGCCCCATCGAAACCACACCCGTCCCGGGCTTGCCCCGGGACCTCACCGAGGCAGCGCAGAGGCTTCGGCGCGGGGGCCGGGGCGATATGACCCCGATCAGACCCCTCACCCCTTCGCCGCGAACACCTCTGTTATCCGCGCAAGTTCGGCCTCGAGCCCATAGGGCGGGTTGACCACGAAGAGGCCGGAGCCGCCCATCCGGTGCCCGGCGCGGACGGGGGGAAAGGCGACCTCGTGGCGCAGGCCCTCGGGAAAGGCCGCGCCGAGGTGGGTCAGCATCCCCTCATGCGCCCCGCTGGTCAGGATCGGATACCAGAGCATCAGGATGCCCACGTTCCATTTGCGGGCGATCTGGGCGAAGTGTCTCGGGATGCTGTCATACTCGGTCTTGACCTCATAGCTGGGGTCCGCGAGCAAGAGGCCGCGCCGGGGCGTAGGCGGGCAAATTTCTTGTGCCATTTCGAACCCGTCCTGCTGGCGGATGCTTACATCATACCCCGCGAGATTGCGGCGCAGATGCGCGTGCTCTCCGGGGTGCAATTCGGCCAGATGCAGGCGGTCCACGCTGCGCAAGGATAGGGCAGCCATCAGCGGCGAGCCGGGATAGGCGGTGGCGCCATGCGCCGCGCGGGTCTGGGTCAGGCAGCGGCGAAACGGGTGATCGGGGGCAAAGCGCGCCTCAAGCCGCGCCACGCCCTGCGCCGCCTCGCCGGTTTTCAGCGCCGCGGCATCATTCAGATCATAGAGCCCGCGCCCGGCGTGGGTCTCGATATAGCTGAGGGGCTTATCCTTTTGGCACAGATAGGCCAGCACCCAGGCCAGGGCCGCGTGCTTGTGGACATCCGCCGGATTGCCCGCGTGATAATGGTGCTGATAGCTGAGCATGGCGGTTGGTAGCAGGTCGCGGTGGTGTGGAAAAGGGGGCGCTTGGCGTTCCCGTCCCGGGCCTGACCCGGGACCCCTCTGCCAAATCCAGAGGCCCCGGCTCAGGGCCGGGGCGGCAAATACACCCGTCCCGGGCTCGACCCGGGACCTCGTTCGCACCAACCCAAAGCCCGCTGGCTCAGGGCCGGGGCGGTTTCCCTAGCCCGCCGCAGGCGCGCGCAGCGCACGGAGCAATTCGCCGTAGAGCGCCACCCGCTCTTCTTCGGACAGGAACGCGCCGATCTCGACCTCGCGCCCCGCCCCCTTGAGCGTGAGGTAATGCGCGACCGGCCCGCCGGTGTCATGCATGTTGACCTGCGCCCAATAGCGGTTGCAGGCCCATTCCTGCACATCGCCGCGAGGGTTGGTGCGCAGCAGATGCACCTCTTCGGGCGCGATGGTCAGCACCTCGCTCAGCCGCGCGCTGCGATAGCTGTGTTCCAGCGCCCACCACATCCCCGCCAGCGCCAAGAGCAGAAACGGCAACAGCCCCCAGAGCACCGCCGTGCCAAGAAGCGGATAAAGCGGCACGGTGATGAGCGTGAAGGTGGCCAGCACAAAGGCGGCAAAGCCCCGGCGCGGCAACGAGCGGTGCGGCCAGAGCGAGAGGGTCATATCTGTGTCGGCCTCGGGGTGAGGCGTGGTCCATTCATACGGCATGTCGGGGTTTTAATCCGCCGGTGCAAAATGAAAAGAGCGCGGAGAGCCTGTAAGCCGGATTCTGTCCACCCCGGACCGAAACCCGGGGCTGGATGACCATTCCTCTTGAGACGCTGTTGCCACCGCCCCTCTAGCTGCCAACCCGGACCGCCGGGCCAAGACATGCCTGCGGGCGGTATCCCGGGCCGAAGCCCCGGACCAGCCCCCGCGCGCGGTCCCTATTTGGCATTGCTCCCGGTGGGGCTTGCCGTGCCGGTCCGGTTGCCCGTCCCGCGGTGGGCTCTTACCCCACCGTTTCACCCTTACCCCGGATCGCTCCGAGGCGGTCTCTTCTCTGTGGCGCTTTCCCTTGGGTTACCCCAGCCGGGCGTTACCCGGCACCGTTGTCTTGTGGAGTCCGGACTTTCCTCGTCACCCTCGCAGGTGCCGCGGCCATCCGGCCCTCCGCGCAAGGGCTGACTTAGGCGCTTGGGGCGGCGCGGTCAACGGCGAAGCGTGCGGCGAGGTCCGCCATCATCGCGCAATCCTGCGCGTCCAGTGGCCCCGTGACATGCGGGCTAAAGCGCAGGCGAAAGGCGCGCAGGATGTCGGCGTCGCTGACACCCTCGGCCCGGACATAGCCAAATCTCGCGGCATCGCGGGCGAATTGCGCAGGCGCGGCCCCGTCCCCTGCCCCGACCTCTGGCCAGATCGACAGCCCCTGCCGCGCCAGCCGCCGCCAGTCAAACCGCGGTCCCGGATCGCCCTTGCGCGCGGGGGCCATGTCGGAATGGGCAATGACGCGCGCGGGCGCGATAGCCCAGCGCGCCATGATCCCCGCCATCAGGTCTTCCAGCGCCGCCATCTGCGGCTCTGGAAACGGCTCTTCGCCGGGGTTGGCCAGTTCGATGCCGATGGAGCGCGAATTGACATCCGTCACATCCCCCCATTGCCCGGCCCCGGCATGCCAGGCGCGCGCGGCCTCATCGACGAGATGCCAGACGCGGCCCTTGGGGCAGATGAGGTAATGCGCCGACACCTCGGCAGCGGAATCACACAACCGCTCAAGCGCGGCCTCGGGCGTGGCCATCGCGGTATAATGCAACACGATCATGTCCGGCCGCGCGTCGCCCCGGCGCGGGCCGAAATTGGGCGACGGGTGCCGGATCACCGCAGGTTCAGCCGCGCACCGCGTTGCGGAACGGGCGCGGGTCCCAGTTGCAGGCATAGCCATCGCCATCGGGGTCGAGCCCCTGACGATCCCGCTCGGGGCCGCCACGGCGGAGGAAATCAAGCTGCGCCTGATCGGCAGAGGGGTATTGCGCGCAATTGCGCTCGAACTTCGAGGCGGCATTGATGCCAAGGCGGCGATAGACCGGCGTGCCCACGGCATGTTTCGTGCTCAGCGCGTAGTCCACGATATTTGGGCCCACATCGCTCGGACGGCTGCCGATCGCCTGTGGTTGCACCACTTGGTATTGCGCGCGGTTGTTGGCGATGCGTTCGGCATCCTCGGCGATCGAGCGTTCGGCCCCCACGGCGTCAAAGTTGTTCTCTTGCGAGATCCCGGCGGCATTCTCGACCGCGGGGGGCGGGTTCGAGGGGCTGGCATTCAGCGGCGGCACGCCGGAATTGGCCTCTGCCGCCTCAAGGGCGGCGCGCGCCTCGGCGGCGATGGTGGCGGCGTCGTCGGACTGCGCCGCGGTCTGGCCCGTAGCGCTCAGCGACTCGGTCGAGACGGCATCGGGCGGCGGCAGAGAGCCACGCGCCAGCGCCGCATCGCGCGCGGCCTTGTCGCGCTGATAGCTGTCATAATCCTGAAAGCCGACCCCGGCGCCACTATCGGGCACGGCGGGCGCACAGGCCACCAGAGCCATCAGGGCAACCAAACCAACAGTGAACCGCATGTCTTTCATCCTGCCAAAAGCTTTTTCGACCCGCGCCTTACCACCATTTCGCGGGCTTGGCCACAAAACCCGCAGCCTGTTCCAGCGCATAGGCGGTGTTAAGCAGATCGCCCTCTTCCCAAGGCCGCCCAATGAGTTGCAACCCGAGCGGCAGCCCCTTGCCATCCAGCCCGGTCGGCACGGCAATGCCCGGCAGACCGGCAAGGTTGACGGTCACGGTAAAGACGTCGTTGAGATACATCTGCACCGGATCGGCATCCGCCATCTCGCCCAGACCAAAGGCGGCGCTTGGCGTGGCGGGGGTGAGGATCGCATCGACGCCCGCGGCAAAGGCCTCGTCAAAGTCGCGCTTGATCAGCGCGCGCACCCGGCGGGCGCGGTTGTAATAGGCGTCATAGAACCCGGCAGAGAGCACATAGGTCCCCACCATCACGCGGCGCTGCACCTCGGACCCAAAGCCTTCGGCGCGGGTTTTTTCGTACATTTCCGTGATGCCATCGCCCTGCGACAGCTTGGCCCGGTGGCCATAGCGCACCCCGTCATAGCGCGCGAGGTTGGATGAGGCCTCGGCGGGGGCGATGACGTAATAGGCGGGCAGCGCGTATTTCGTATGCGGCAGGCTGATGTCGCGGATCTCGGCCCCGGCCGCGCGCAGCATATCCGCACCATCGGACCACAGCTTTTCGATCTCGGCGGGCATACCCTCCATCCGGTATTCGCGCGGGATCCCGATGACCTTGCCGCGAATATCCCCCGTGAGCAGCGCCTCGAAATCCGGCACGGGAATATCGGCCGAGGTGCTGTCCTTGGGATCATGCCCGCACATCGCCCCCAGCATGATGGCAGAATCGCGCACCGTCTTGGTCATCGGCCCGGCCTGATCGAGGCTCGAGGCAAAGGCCACAATGCCCCAGCGCGAGCAGCGCCCATAGGTGGGCTTGATGCCGGTGATGCCGGTAAAGGCCGCAGGCTGGCGGATCGAGCCGCCGGTATCGGTGCCGGTCGCACCAAGGCAGAGATCGGCGGCCACGGCACTGGCAGAGCCACCAGACGAGCCACCGGGCGTCAGCGCCGCCTCATCATTGCCGCGTCGCCAGGGGTTCACGGCATTGCCATAGCACGAGGTCTCGTTGCTCGATCCCATGGCAAACTCGTCCATGTTGAGCTTGCCCAGCATGACCGCGCCCGCATCAAACAGGTTCTGCGTCACGGTCGATTCGTATTCCGGGCGGAACCCCTGCAAAATCCGGCTTGCGGCCTGAGAGGGCACGCCCTTGGTGCAAAAGAGGTCCTTGATGCCCAGCGGGATGCCGCACATCGCGGGCGCATCGCCCTTGGCAATCCGCGCATCCGCCGCAGCGGCCTGCGCGCGGGCAATCTCGGGTGTGTGATGCACAAAGGCGTTCAGCGCCCCGGCCCCCTCGACCGCCGCAAGACAGGCCTCGGTCAGCTCGACGCTGGTCACGTCGCCCTTGCGCAGCGCATCGCGCGCCTCGGCAATCGTCAGTTTGTTGAGATCGGTCATCATTCCACCACTTTCGGCACGGCAAAGAAGCCCTCGCGCGCATCGGGCGCGTTGGACAGCACCGCCGCCTGCTGATTGCCATCGCTCACCACATCCTCGCGCCGCTTGAGGCGCATGGGCGTGACGCTTGTCATCGGCTCGACCCCCTCGACATCGACCTCGTTCAACTGCTCGATGAACCCGAGAATGGTGTTGAATTCATTGGCCAGCGCCGGCAGCGCGTCTTGCGGCACAGCGATCCGTGCCAGCTTGGCCACCTTGGCGGCGGTTTCGAGATCAATCGACATGAGCCTCTCCCACGATCCGTTTGGCTTGCGTTTACCGCCGGGACCGCGCGGGCGCAAGCGGATCGGGCCGGCACATCGCCCCCTTTCCTTGCCCGACATGCTTGCTAAGGTATGGGTCAACATGAAACCCTAGCGGAGACACCAATGCACATCACATGGCTCGGCCACAGCTCTTTCCGGATCGAAATCGGTGGACAGGTTCTGCTTCTTGACCCTTGGCTCAACGGCAACCCGATGCTGCCCGAGGATCAACATGGCCCCGCCACCGAGGGGGCCACCCATATCCTGCTGACCCACGCGCATTTCGACCATGTCGCCGATGTGCTGCCCCTGGCCAAACGCCTCGGCGTGCCGGTCGTGGGTCAATATGACCTCATGTCCCATTGGGAGGCCAAGGAGAATATCCAGACCGTCGGCTTCAACAAGGGCGGCACGGTCGATCTGGGCGGGGTGCAGGTGACGATGGTCCATGCCACCCACTCCACCTCCATCGCGACCGACGCCGGACCGCAGGTCACGGGCAGCGAATGTGGCTATATGATCGCGGGCGAGGGGCATGTGATCTATGTCTCGGGCGATACCGATGTGATGGCCGATATGGGCGTCTTCAACGCGCTCCATGCGCCCGACATCGGGATTCTCTGCGCGGGCGGGCATTTCAACATGGACATGCGCCGCGCCGCCTATGCGGCCAAGACCTTCTTTGACTTCAAGACGGTGATCCCCTGCCACTACCGGACCTTCCCGATACTGGAGCAATCCGCCGAGGCGCTGGCGGCGGCCCTGCCGGGGGTCGATGTGATCGAGCCGCAAGTGATGCAGCCGATCACTCTCTGAGCACGCCGCGCCTTTCACTGTTCCAAAAATACTCAAAAACGCCCCGGGCTCGCCCCGGGGCGGCGCACATCTCTCCGCCCCGGCCCTGAGCCGGGGCCTCGCGCACCGCTCTTCATGCTCAGCGCTTGGCGCGGCGCCAGCCTGCGGCGCGGGCCTCGGCCTCGGAACAGAACCAGCGTTCGCCCTCGGCCTCGTTGATGCGCGTCGCGTCATAATCCGCCTGTCCGGGCATGTGATAGATCCGGTTGCCGGATCCGCTGCGGTTGCCCTTGATCACACAGCCCCCTTGCGGCGCGGGCGCGTTTGCCGGGGCCTCTGCCGCGCGGTTTTCGCGCACCATGCGGCGGTGATCCTCGGGGCGCGCCATCAGCACCTCGTGCAGGCCGCGCCCCGCCACAACGGCGGCTTTTTCATCCAGATCATAGGCCATCGAATATTTGCGATAGGCCAGCGCCAGACCATCCGCCACCAGCATCCGGCCCACATCCTGCCCCACCACCGTGCAGCGCGCGACGGTGCGGTCATAGCGGTCCTTCTCCACCGCCTCGCAACGCGCCTCGCGGCCCTCGATCCGGGCGCGCACCTCTTCGGCCACCCATGTGCCGCAATCCCAGGTCTCGCCATCGGGGTTGGTGCAGATCTGCCCCAGTTCCGGCGCGTCGATCCCATGCAGCCGCACGCGGGTCTCGCCCACGTCGAGCGTATCGCCGTCGATCACCCGCACCGGGCCGCCAAAGCCCTCTGCCCCCGCCGAAAGCGGGACCAGACCGAGAACGATGAGTAAACAAATCCTTAACATACCCCCTTATGCCGGAGGCCGCCGCCCGCCCGCAAGACAGAAGGTGAACAAAAGGTTAACGCCTCAGCGCTGGCTTTGCGCCCAGTCGGCATGCATCCACGGCTCTGCATTCTCGGGCGGCAGCGGGCTGCGGCCCAGCACGGCATCGGCGATCTTTTCGCCCACCATGATCGAGGGCGCGTTGAGATTGCCGTTGGTGATGCGCGGAAACAGGCTCGAATCCGCCACGCGCAGCCCCTCGACACCGATCACCCGTCCCTCTGGATCGACCACCGCCATCGGATCGCTCGCGCGCCCCATCTTGCAGGTGCCGCAGGGGTGATAGGCGCTCTCGGCGTGTTCGCGGATGAAATCGTCAAGCTCATCGTCGCTCTGTACCGCCGCACCGGGCTGGATCTCGTGCCGGACATAGGGCGCAAAGGCGTCTTGCGCAAAAATCTCGCGCGTGAGGCGAATACATTTGCGGAAATCCTCCCAATCCTGCGCCTCGCTCATGTAGTTGAAGCGGATCACGGGATCGTCGGCGGGATTGGCGCTGCGCAGGGTCACGGCGCCGCGCGAGGGGCTGCGCATCGGCCCGACATGCGCCTGAAAGCCATGCCCCTCCGCTGCCGCCTTGCCATCGTAGCGCACGGCGATGGGCAGGAAATGGAACTGGATGTCGGGATAGTCCACGCCCGCGGCCGAGCGGATGAAGCCGCAGCTTTCAAACTGGTTGCTGGCCCCCGGCCCGCTCTTGTTCAAGAGCCAGCGCGCGCCCACCCAGGCCTTGCCCATGAGGTTCCAGTATTTGTAGAGGCTCACGGGCTGGCTTGCGGCCATCTGGATATACAGTTCCAGATGGTCCTGCAGGTTCTGGCCCACGCCCGCCCGGTCCGCGACCACCGGAATGCCATGCTCGGCCAGATGTGCGGCGGGACCGATGCCCGACAGCATCAGGATTTTGGGCGAGTTGATCGACGAGGCGGCAAGGATCACCTCGGCGCGCGCGCGCACCACTTCCTTGCGTCCCTTGATCACCACCTCGACGCCCACGGCGCGGCCCTCTTCCATCACCACGCGGGTGACAAGCCCCCGCACCAGATCGCAATTGTCGTGTTTCAGCGCAGGCCGCAGATAGGCATTGGCCGCCGACCAGCGCTGCCCCTTCCAGACGGTCATCTCGAAGGGGCCAAACCCCTCTTGCTGATGGCCGTTGTAATCATGGGTCTCGGGATAGCCCGCCTCTTTGCCCGCCTCGACAAAGGCGCGCACCAGCGGGTTGTCGCGCCGCCCCCGGCTGACGTGCAGCGGGCCATCCGTGCCGCGCCAGCCCGCATCGCCGCCATGGCCGCCGTCGTGCCAGCTTTCCATCCGCTTGAAATAGGGCAGCACATCGGCATAGCCCCAGCCATCGCAGCCCTGATCGCGCCAATGGTCATAATCGCGCGCATGCCCGCGCACATAGACCATGCCATTGATCGAGCTTGACCCGCCAATCACCTTGCCGCGCGGACAGGCAAGGCGGCGGCCTCCCAAATGCGGCTCAGGCTCGCTCTGATAGCCCCAGTCATAGCGCTTCATGTTCATCGGATAGCTCAGCGCGCCGGGCATCTGGATAAAGGGGCCGGCATCGGTGCCGCCATGCTCGATCACCAGCACGGATTTGCCCGCCTCGGCCAGACGATAGGCCATGGCACAGCCCGCGCTCCCTGCGCCCACGATGATGTAATCGGCTTGCATCAGTTTCTCTTTCCTTCAGGGCAATTCCCGCCGCGAGGGGCGGAAAACGCGTATTCACAGAACGTTGAAAGCATCACTCGCCCCGCGGGAAGCGCTTGCTTTCCTCCAGCACGTTGAGGTCCATGTGGTTGCGCATGTAGCGCTCGGACGCCCTTTGCAGCGGCTGGTAATCCCAGGGGTAATAGCCGCCCTTGCGCAGCGCCTCGTAAACCACCCAGCGGCGCGCCTGGCTCTCGCGCACGGCGGCGTCAAAGGCCGCCAGATCCCAGCGCGCCTCGGCCTTGGCCTGCAACTGCGCCAGGGTGCCGGCATGGGCGGGATCATCCGCCAGATTGGTCAGCTCATGCGGATCGGCCTCAAGATCGAAGAGCTGATCGGGGTCGAGCGCGCAGCGGTTGAACTTCCACTTGCCATAGCGCAGCGACACCAGCGGCGCTTGGGACGCTTCGGCGGCATATTCCATCGCGACGGGCGCGTCGCGCCTGCCGCCCTGCCCCAGATAGACCAGCGATTGCCCCTCGACCCAGGGCATCACCTCGGACATATCCGCCCCGGCCAATTCGCAGAGCGTCGGGCAGACATCGATATTGCTGACCGGATCGGTGATCAGCCCCGGTGCCATGCCGGGGGCCGAAATCATCAGCGGCACGCGGGCTGATCCCTCGTAGAAACACATCTTGAACCACAGCCCGCGCTCGCCCAGCATGTCGCCATGGTCCGAGACAAAGAGGATGATCGCCTCTTGCCGTGTGCTCTCCAGCGCCTCGAGGATTTCACCGATCTTGTCGTCGAGATACGAGATATTGGCGAAATAGGCGCGGCGAGAACGGCGGATGTCCTCCTGCGAGATGTCAAAATTGCGCCAGTCATTCGCGTCGAAAATCCGCCGCGCGTGGGCATCATGCGCCTCATAGGCCATGGCGGGCACCTCTGGCAGCAGGTGATCGCAATCCTCGTAGAGATCCCAGTATTTCTTGCGCGCCACATAGGGATCGTGCGGATGGGTGAAACTGACCGTCAGGCACCAGGGCCGCGCATCGAGCCCCCGCGCCAGATCATAGACCTTGGCGCGCGCGTTATAGGCAACCTCGTCGTCATATTCCATCTGGTTCGAGATTTCCGCGACCCCCGCGCCCGTCACCGAGCCCATATTGTGATACCACCAGTCGATGCGCTCGCCCGGCTTGCGATAGTCGGGCGTCCAGCCGAAATCGGCGGGGTAGATGTCGGTGGTCAACCGCTCCTCGAACCCGTGCAACTGATCGGGGCCCACGAAATGCATCTTGCCGCTGAGGCAGGTCTGATAGCCCGCGCGCCGCAGGTGATGCGCATAGGTGGGAATATCGGCGGCGAATTCGGCGGCATTGTCATAGACGCGGCTGCGCGACGGCAAGAGCCCCGACATGAAGCTGGCACGCCCCGGCGCGCAGAGCGGCGAGGCGGTATAGGCATTGGCAAAGCGCGTGGACCGCGCCGCCAGCGCCTTGAGATTGGGGGCGTGCAGCCACGGCGCAGGACCATCGGGAAAGAGGGTGCCGTTGAGCTGATCAACCATGAAAATCAGGATATTGGGCGCGGTCATACTTGGTCCTTTTGGGGCAGGCTGGTGTCGAGGTAATGCAGCAGCACATCAATCGCGAGGCCGGGCTGCATCGGCCCTTCGCGCAGCGCCTGACGGATATAAAGCCCGTCGATCATCGCCGCGAGACCGCGCGTCAGCGTGCGCGCCTCGGCGGGGGCCAGCACGCGAAAGGCGTGATGCAGGTTCGAGCGCAGCCGCCGCTGATAGATATGCAGCAGACGCCGCGCCTCGTCCGAGCGCTGCGCCTGAACGTAGAAATTCAACCAGGCCGAAACCATTTCGCCGCGAAATTGCGCCGGCGTGAAACTGGCGCGGATGATCGCCTCGATCCGGTCGCGCGGGGTCTTGGCCATGATCAGCGCACCGCGCACCTCGGCGCCATAGAGCGTGAGGATATGGCGCATCGCTGCGGCGAACATCGCCTCCTTGGACCCGAAATAATGATGGGCCAGCGCGCTCGACATGCCCGCGCGCCGGGCAATCTGCGCCACGGTCACATCCAGGCTGCCATGCGCGCCGATCTCGGAAATCGTGGCCTCCACCAGCGCGGTGCGGCGGATCGGTTCCATCCCGATTTTCGGCATGCGCCCCCTCCAAAGACCTGTTGCCAGACTGGCCTAATCGTGTTTAATTGACTCGTCAATCAATAAAAACCACGAGGGACCGCATCACAACACCGCCCCCCTGCCAGAATGGCGTTGTATTTCATGACAGCGTCATATTAGCCTTGGCAGGTATAAACCGACCGCCACGCGGCAGGGGGCCGCGCGATCCTCAGAGGACATAAGGCCGGTTCGGAAAGCAAACCAAAGGGAGAAGACCAACATGACCATCCTCAATTCCGGCCGCATCAACCGACGCGGTTTCATGGCCACCACCGCCGGGGCCGCGCTCATCGCGGGCCTGCCACTGCGGGCCAAGGCGGCACCGTCGCGCGGCGGGCATCTGCGCGCGGCCATCGGCCACGGCCAGACCACCGACGTGCTTGATCCGGGCACCTATTCCAACAGCTTCACCACCTCGCTCGCCTTCGCCATCCACGGCCGGCTGACCGAAGTGGCCGCCGATGGCTCGCTCATCCCCGAAGTCGCCGAAAGCTGGGAAGCCTCGGCAGATGCCTCGGTCTGGCGGTTCAAGCTGCGCTCGGGCGTGACCTTCCATTCCGGCAAGGCCGTCACCGCGGCCGATGTCGTCAGTTCGATCAACTTCCACCGGGGCGAGAATTCGACCTCTGCGGCGGGGCCGCTGGTGGCCAACGTGACCGACATCACCACCGAAGGCGATGACATCGTCGTCTTTACCTTGGATGGCGGCAATGCCGACTTCCCCTTCTTCCTCAGCGATTATCACCTTGTGATCTGCAAGGCCGAAGGCGACAGCATCGACTGGAAATCGGGCGATGGCTGCGGCAGCTATGTGCTCAAGGATTTCAAGCCCGGCGTGTCCTTTGCGGTCGAGCGCAACCCGAATCACTGGCGCAGCGATGTGGCCTGGTTCGACAGCGCCGAAATCCTCGCCATCGTCGATCAGAACGCCCGCACCACGGCGCTTGTCTCGGGCGATGTGGATGTGGTCGACCGGCTCGACCTCAAGACCGTGGGCCTCTTGGCGCGCAACCCCAATATCCAGATCAATTCGGTCGCGGGCACGCAGCATTTCACCTTTGCCATGGACACCCGGGCAGAGCCCTACAACAACCCCGACGTGCGCCTTGCCCTGAAGTACGGCATCAACCGTCAGGAACTGGTGGACAAGATCCTGTTCGGCTATGGCTCGGTCGGCAATGACCATCCCATCGGTCAGGGCCAGCGCTATTTCAACACCGAACTGGCGCAGAAAACCTATGATCCCGACAAGGCCAAGTTCCACCTCAAGCAGGCCGGCCTCGACAGTCTCGATGTCAAGCTTTCGGCGGCGGACGCGGCCTTTGGTGGCGCGGTCGATGCGGCCGTGCTCTACCAGAGCTCCGCTGCGGGCGCGGGCATCAACCTCACGCCGGTGCGCGAAGCGAATGACGGCTACTGGTCGGACGTGTGGATGAAGAAACCCTTCTGCGCCGTCTACTGGTCGGGTCGCCCGGTCGAGGATCAGATGTTCGCCACCGCCTATAAATGCGGCGCGGCGTGGAACGACAGCTTCTGGTGCAACGACCGCTTTGACGAGCTGATGCTCAAGGCGCGCTCGGAACTCGACGAGGCCAAGCGCCGCGAGATGTATTTCGAGATGCAGCAGATCTGTAGCGACGACGGCGGCGTGATCGTCCCGATGTTCGCCAACTACGTCTTTGGCAACTCGAACAAGATTGCACATTCCGACACCCTTGGGGCCAATTGGGATGTGGACGGCATGCGCTTTATCGAGCGCTGGTGGATGGCCTGATCCAGCCCACCTGACCTGACTGCAAGGCCCGGGGGGATTCCCCTCGGGCCTTTGCCAAACCGGGCGCAGCCCCGGAATAATCAACCGTGGGAGACATCACATGACCTTCAAGAAAACCCTGACCGCCATTGCCCTCGCCACCGCGGCCGCCGGGCCTGCGCTTGCCAATTGCGACAGTGTGACCTTTGCCGATGTTGGCTGGACCGACATCACCGCCACCACCGCCGCCACCTCTTTCGTGCTCGAGGCGCTTGGCTATGAGACCGAGGCCAAGGTGCTCTCGGTGCCTGTGACCTATACCTCGCTTGCCGCGGGCGACATAGACGTGTTCCTGGGTAACTGGATGCCGACCATGGAGGCCGATATCGCCCCCTACCGCGACGCAGGCACCGTCGACACCGTGCGCGCCAACCTCGTGGGCGCGAAATACACCCTGGCCACCAATGCCGCCGGCGCCGCGCTTGGCATCACCTCCTTCGAGACGATCGCGCAGCATGCAGAAGCTCTCGACTCGACCATCTACGGCATCGAGCCGGGCAATGACGGCAACCGCCTGATCCTCGACATGATCGAGGCCGATGCCTTTGGCCTCAAGGGGTTCGAGGTCAAGGAGAGCTCGGAACAGGGCATGCTCGCACAGGTCAGCCGCGCCGACCGCCGCGAGGAACCCATCGTGTTCCTCGGCTGGGAACCGCACCCGATGAACGCCAACCACGAGATGACCTATCTGACCGGCGGGGATGACTGGTTTGGTCCCGATCTGGGCGGTGCCACGATCTATACCAACACCCGCGCAGGCTATGTCGCGGAATGCCCCAATGTGGGCAAGCTGCTGGAAAACCTGGAATTCTCGCTCGCCATGGAAAACGAGATCATGGGCGCGATCCTGAATGACGGGGCCAAGCCCGAAGATGCGGCAAGCGCCTGGCTCAAGGCCAACCCGGATGCCGTCACCCCGTGGCTTGCCGGCGTGACCACCAAGGACGGCGGCGACGCGGCAGCAGCTGTCAAATCGGCCCTCGGCCTCTGAGAGCCAAGGGGCGGCGTGCCATGCGCCGCCCTATTCCTTCCAGACAGATCAGATGTGAGGCACCCGCATGGACTGGCTGAGCGATCACAAAATCCCGGTGGGGAAATGGGCCGAAGGCTTCTTCCTCTGGCTTCAGGACAATGCGGCGGGCTTCTTCGATGCGCTGTCAGTACTCATGGAGGGGCTGATCGACGCCTTTCTCTGGGTGCTGCAAACTCCGCATCCCATGGTCATCATTGGCGTCTTTGTCGCCCTCACATGGGCGTTGCAGCGCAATTGGAAAACCTGCCTCTTCGTGCTTCTTGGCTTTCTCTTCATTCTCAATCAGGGCTATTGGGAGGAAACCACCGAGAGCCTGACACTGGTCGTCTCGTCTTGCGTCTTCTGCATGGCGCTTGGCGTGCCCCTGGGCATCGCCGCCGCGCATCGCCCGCGCCTCTATGACGGGATGCGCCCGGTGCTCGACCTCATGCAGACGCTGCCACCCTTCGTCTATCTCATCCCCGCGATCGTGTTTTTCGGCATCGGCATGGTGCCCGGCCTCATCGCCACGGTGATCTTTGTCGTCCCCGCGCCCATCCGCCTCACGCATCTGGGCATCTCCAACACGCCACAACCGCTGCTGGAGGCCGCGCAGGCGTTTGGCGCCACCAACCGCCAGACCCTGTGGAAAGTGGAACTGCCCTACGCCCTGCCGCAGATCATGGCGGGTCTGAACCAGACCATCATGCTCTCGCTGTCGATGGTGGTCATCGGCGCGCTGGTGGGGGCCGACGGCCTTGGCGTGCCGGTGCTGCGCGCAATCAACACGGTCAACATCGCCCTTGGCTTTGAATCCGGGCTGATGATCGTCGTCGTCGCCATCGTGCTTGACCGCATGCTGCGGATGGAGGGACGCAAGTGACCGACGCAATCGTCAATTTCAACAAGGTCTCCATCGTCTTTGGCGATGCCCCACAAACCGCCCTGCCCTTGATGGATCAGGGCAAGACCCGCGCCGACATCCAGCAACAGACCGGGCAGGTTCTGGGCGTGCATGACTGTGACCTGTCGGTCGCACCGGGCGAAATCCTTGTGCTGATGGGCCTGTCGGGCTCGGGCAAATCCACGCTCCTGCGCGCGGTCAATGGCCTCAACCCTGTGGTGCGCGGCACGGTCGAGATTCACGACGGCAGCGGCATGGTGGATGTCACCAACGCCAACCCCGCCACGCTGCGCCGCTTGCGCCAGCACCATATCGCCATGGTGTTCCAGCAATTCGGCCTGCTTCCCTGGCGCTCGGTGCGCGAAAACGTGGGCCTCGGCCTCGAACTGGCGGGCATCCCCAAACCCGAGCGCGCCGAGCGCGTCGACCGGCAACTGTCGCTCGTCAACCTCTCCGACTGGGCCGAGCGCCGCGTGGGCGAGCTGTCGGGCGGCATGCAACAACGCGTGGGCCTCGCCCGCGCCTTTGCCACCGATGCGCCGATCCTTCTGATGGACGAACCCTTTTCGGCCCTCGATCCGCTCATCCGCAACCATCTTCAGGACGAACTCATTGACCTGCAAAAGACGCTGGGCCGCACCATCATCTTTGTCAGCCACGATCTCGACGAGGCGTTCAAACTGGGCGACCGCATTGCCATCATGGAGGGCGGGCGCATCGTGCAATGCGGCACGCCGCAGGACATCTTCACCAATCCCGCCACCGATTATGTGGCCGAATTCGTGGCCCATATGAACCCGCTTGGCGTGCTCTGCGCGCGCGACGTGATGGAGCCTGCGGTGGGCACGCCCGAGACCTGCGTCGGCCCCGATGCCAGCATTCAGGACGTGATGGAATGTGCCCAAGGGCATGACCGCCCGGTTGGCGTGTCCGAGAATGGCCAACTCCTGGGTCAGATCACCCGCAACCGCATTCTGGCCAAGCTGCTTGATCCGCGCGCCTGAGCGCTCTCAGACCTTGGTCGCCGAAACCGTCGGCGTGATCCGCCGCTTCAGCACCGCCTCGCGCCAGCTGATAAAGCTGACCGCACCCACGATCACCATGCCGCCCAAGACCACGAACACATCCACCCCCTCGCCAAAGACCAGCGCCCCCAAGAGCACGGCCCAGACAAGTTGCAGGAAGGTCACCGGCTGCGTGACCGCCAGGGGGGCGGCGCGAAACGCCAGCGTCATCGTGTAATGCCCCGCCGTGGCCAGCGTGGCCACCGCAAAGAGGATCGCCAATTCCCACGGCGTCGGCGTAACCCATACCGCCGCCGCCAATGGCGCCAGCCCGATTGTCACCGTGATCGACAGCATGGCCACCACCACGCCGGGGCTGCTGCGCCCCGAGACGACCTTGGCAATCAGATAGGACGCGCCAAAGAAAATCGCGGTAAAGATCATCGCCAGATGCCCCGACCCGACCTCGCGAAATCCGGGCCGCAGAATGATCAGTGCCCCGATCAGGGCCACGCCCACCGCCAGCACACGCCGGAGCGCCAAGCGCTCACCGAGGAAAAGACCGGCCCCCAGCGTCACATAGATCGGGGCAAGGTAATTCATCGCCGTCACATCGGCGATGGGAATCCGCGCCATGGCATAGAACCACAGCGCAACGCCCACCGTGTGCACCAGTCCGCGCGCGGCGAAAAACCCCCAGGTGCCGCGATCCAGCCGCAAACGCCTAAGCGATCCCAGCATCGGAATGAGAAACACAAGGCCCATGGCATAGCGCAGGAACGCCGCCTGCGGCGCGGGCACCCGTGTGCCCAATACCTTGACCAGCGCCGTGACCCCGACAAAGAGAAGCCCCGTCACGACCATCCAGAAGATGCCCCAGCCCGGCCTTGCCGTGCTCTCTGCCTTGCTTGCCTGTTGCGCGCTCATGGCTGCATTAATTCACGCCTCTGCCCGGCTGTCGAGGCTGGCTTGGGGCTTTGCCATGCGATTTGCGCAACGCACCCTGCCACCTGACGCATGCCTCAGCCACGCAAGAGCCCGATGGCAATCGCCCACATCACACAGCCCACCCCGGCATCGAGCACCCGCCAACTTTCCGGACGGCGAAAGAGTGGTGCCAGCAGGCGCGCGCCATAGCCCAAGGCAAAGAAGAACACGAAACTCGCCGTGACCGCCCCCAGACCAAAGGCAAAGCGATCCGCATATTGCGCCGAGACCGACCCCAGCAAGACCACCGTATCGAGATAGACATGCGGATTGAGCCATGTCAGCGCGAGGCATGTCAGCACGGCGCGCCGCAGACTGCCTGCGCCTTCGCCCGCCTCAAGGGCTGCCCCACCACGCCAAGCCGCAAGAAAACTGCGCGCGCCATACACCAGCAAGAACGCCGCCCCGCCATAGCGCATGATCCGCTCCAGCCCCGGCACCGCCTCGGACAACACACCAAAGCCGGTCACACCTGCCGCCACCAGCACCGCATCGGACAGCGCACACACCAGCACCACCGCCAAGACATGCTCGCGCCGCAACCCCTGCCGCAGCACAAAGGCATTCTGCGCCCCGATGGCCATGATCAGGCTCAACCCCAATGCAAATCCCGCCAGCCCCGCCTGCATCCGCCCGCCCTTTCATCGTTCTTCAAATACGCGATCGCGACCGCGCCGCCGGGGCTTGCCTATCGGGTCGCATATCATTACTCAAATTTAATATGCTTATTCGGAATTAGATTTCTTAATGTCGCTGCCCCCCGATCACCTCGCCACCCTCTCGGCCATCCTGCAAACCGGCAGTTTCGAGGGCGCGGCACAGGTGCTTGGCCTCACGCAATCGGCCATCTCGCAGCGGCTCAAGGCGCTTGAGGCCCGCGTCGGCGCGCAGCTCGTGCATCGCACGACGCCGTGCACGGCAACCCCCGTGGGCCAACGCCTTGCCGCCCATGCCGATCAGATTGCCCTGCTTGAAACCCGGCTTCGCGAAGATCTCACAGGGCTTGCCCCTGCACCGCAAACCCGGCTGCGCCTCGCCGTCAATGCAGACAGCCTCGCCACGTGGCTGCCTGCGGCCTTGGCCAGCCTGCCCGGTCATCTCTTCGATCTGGTGATCGACGATCAGGATGTGTCGCACGACCGGCTCTTGCGCGGCGAGGTTCTGGGCGCGCTGACCACCCGCGCCAGCCCCCTGCCCGGCTGTGATGTGACGCCGCTCGGAGCGCTGCGCTATCAGGCCATCGCCAGCCCCGAATTCATGGCCCGGAATTTTGCCGACGGGGTCACGTCGGACAGTCTTGCAACCGCACCGATGCTGCAATTCAATATGAACGATCAGTTACAGCATCGTTGGATCACGCAGGCGACCGGGGCCACACTCTCGCCGCCCTGTCACCGCTTGCCATCGTCCGAGGGGTTCGTGACCGCCGCGCGGCTTGGCATGGGCTGGGGCATGGCCCCCGAGGCGCTCTTGCAGGATGATTTGGCGCGTGGCACGCTCTGCCTCCTGCGCGCCGATTGCCCTTTTGATACGCCGCTCTATTGGCAATGGACCCGGCTTCTGGGCGGGGCGCTCGCCCCGCTCACCCGCGCGCTGCGCCGTGGGGCGAGGCTGGGGCTGCGCGACCTTACAAAATAGAGGGGTATTCCGTAAGGTCTGTAACCTCGCCCAAGGCCCGCTCGACCAGCTCCGGCCCTGCACCGGGCCGCGTCGCGCCTTCTGACAGGTGCCGCCGCCATGCCCGCGCACCCGGTTTTCCGGCAAAAAGCCCCAACATATGCCGCGTGATCTGGTGCAACCGCCCACCGCTTGCGAGATGCGCCTCGATATAGGGCAGCATGTCCCGCACGGCCCCTTCTGCTGTGGTATCCGGCCCGGTGGCCCCGTAAATCCGCCGGTCCGCCGCACAAAGAATATCCGCCGGTTGATGATAGGCCGCGCGCCCGACCATCACCCCGTCCAACCCCTGATCGAGCAGGCTAACCGCTTGATCAAGCGATGTAATTCCACCGTTGATCGAGATGTGCAGATTGGGGAAAAGCATCTTCATCCGCTGCACCAAATCATAATCCAAGGGCGGAATGTCGCGGTTTTCCTTCGGGCTCAGACCGTCAAGCCAGGCCTTGCGCGCATGGATCTGCACCCGCTGCACGCCCGCCGCGATGATCCGTGCCAAGAACTCCGGCAACACTTCCCCGGGGTTCTGGTCATCCACCCCGATTCGGCATTTTACCGTAACTTCAACAGGTTGCGCGGCAATCATGGCGGCGCAACACTCGGCCACAAGCGCCGGCTCGGTCATCAGGATCGCCCCGAACCGCCCCGACTGCACGCGGTCCGACGGACAGCCACAGTTGAGGTTGATTTCGGCATAGCCCGCCTCTGCCCCCATCCGCGCCGCCAGCGCCAACTCCGCAGGGTCCGATCCCCCCAGTTGCAAGGCGACCGGATGCTCCTCGACAGAAAAGTCCAACAAATGCAACGCATTACCCCGCACCAAAGCAGGCGCCGTCACCATCTCGGTATAGAGCAAGACATGCCGACTGAGCCGCCGATGGAGGTAACGGCAATGCCGGTCGGTCCAGTCCATCATCGGCGCAGTAGAAAACCGCGCGGCCTCGGTGGCTGCGTTCAGGGGCATTCTGCGATCTCCTTGGGTCCGAAACTTTTTGAACGGACCCACTTCATACACCATACGCTCACGATAAGCGTAGTGCCACCCTGCCCCGTATAAAGACAGGCAAACGGCGACGTTCGGGAGGTGCGTTCACCTGGACCGCGAACTGCGGAGCTCCGGTGGTTTTTCCGATCCTCCGTGGTCTACGTTTACACACCAACGAGACCCGGCAATTGCCTCGGGAGCGTCCGGGTCGGGAACGCCTATGCGCCCCCAGCTAATGTGCCCAGTGCTGAGTATTATTTGTGGGCAATCCCTTGGGATGGATTTGGGCCGTTCACGCCATTCTGCCGCAGATCAAGACAGGTCTATTGTCTTCACGAAAATCATCCTTGTGGGCACGGCATGCCCGCGGCTGTCCAGGCGGTCATGTCTTCAAGATGGGCCTGCAGACTGCCCGGGGCAGGCTCGCGACCGGCACCCGGCGCGAAGCTCCAGGTGATGAAGCCGATCAGCCCGGCATCATGCCGGATGTGTTCGATGAGACCCGCCCCGTCGCGTCCGCCATTGCGGTCAGGGTCGCGCAACTGGGCACAGATCTCGGCGCTGGTGCGGTCGGTCCACTGAAACTCGACCGGCGCGAGGCGCCAGTCCATGCCCGTGTGCGGGGGCGCGTGGGGGGGCGCGTTGGGGCGCGTGGCTGATCTGGTGGCAGGCGTTGCAGGACAGACCCTGGGCCCCGATCCGACTGTCACCGGCGTTTATCGACATGCCATGGATCTGGTCGGGGTCGCGGGTCGTGCCCCAAAGCGGGATGTTATCGGCACCCACGTGGCAATTCAGGCAGCGCGGATGGGTCAGCACATCGTGGATCCGGTCCCAGGCCAGCAGTCCGTCGGAGGCCGAGACCGTCCCGGCCGCCGGCAATCCAGAGAGATCGAGATGAGGGCCCTCCTGCGCGAGGGCGACCGTGGTGGCCATGAGGCCCATGGCGAAGATCGGGAAACGGCGCATGGCGACCTCAGACAAAATCGATGGACTTGTTGAACGGCATCTCGCGCAGGCGCTGGCCTGTCGCGGCGAAGATGGCATCGGCGAGGGCGGGTGCGGCGGGGGCCGTTGCAGGCTCTCCCAGCCCCCTCACCCGCTCAGCCTGCCCAAGGAGCCGGGAGTGGAAAACCGGGGTCTGATACAGGCGCATCCCCTCAAGCGCATGGAAATTGGTCTGTTGGAACGCGTGGTCCTCGTAGGTCAGTTCGCAGTTCATGGCATGGCCAAGGCCAAAGATCGCGGCGCCGGTCAGTTGCGCCTCGGCGTTCACCGGGTCGAATACCGTGCCGCAATCGGCGGCGATCCAGACCTCGTCGATGCGGATGCCGCGATCTGTCATGGTGACGTCGATCACCTCGGCCATGGGCGGCAACATCTGCAGGTGCGCCACATATGCCCGCATCCGCAAGGGCGTGCGCGCCGCATCCGACGCTTTGGAGGCTTGAGGCATGTACCCGATCTCAACCGTCAAAACCCCGCAAACCCAATCGGCGCCTGTATCCTCGCGGCTCGATTTTCTCGCAGGGTCGACCGGGTTGGTCATCACCCTCGCCCTCCCGGTCAAGGGTAGAGCCCAGGCGCTGGTGGACGGATCGGGAGCATTTGCACCGAATGCCTTTATCAGGGTCGCGCCGGACGATACCGTCACGGTCCTGATCAAGCATATTGAGGTGGGGCAAGGGGCAAACACCGCCCTTACCCTGTTGGCCGCCGAAGAAATGGACGCCGACTGGGATCAGATGCGGGCAGAACAGGCCCCCAACAATCCCCTTCTCTATTGGAATCCGGCCCTCGGAGGTGTTCAAAGCACCGGTAGTTCCACGGGCCTTGCCAACAGTTACATGACCATGCGCCGAACCGGCGCTACGGCGCGCGCCTTGCTGGTCGAGGCCGCAGCACGGCTCTGGTCCGTGCCTGCGGGTGAGATCACCGTGACGGCCGGTGTGGTTCGTCACGCGGCGTCCGGGATGAGCAGCGGCTTTGGGGCGCTTGCCGAGCGCGCCGCTGGCCTGGAGATGCCGCAGAATGTGACGCTGAAAAATCCCGCTGATTTCACCCTAATCGGCGCCGAAGGAATCACGCGGCTTGATGCGGTGGAAAAGGCGCGGGGGTTGGCCACCTTTACCATCGACGTAATGCACGACGAAATGCAGGTGGTTGCGGTACTGCATCCGCCGAAGTTCGGAGCGAAAGTCGCATCGTTCGATCCGGTAGAGGCCCTGGATGTGTCAGGTGTGCTTGCCGTGCGCGCAATACCCTCGGGCATCGCCGTTTACGCTGTGGATACCTATTCTGCCCTGCGCGGTCGCGAGGCGTTGGTTGCGGCATGGGACGAAAGCGCCGCCGAGACGCGGTCATCCGAAGGAATAGAGGCGGAGTTTATCGCCGCGGCCCGCGCACCCGCCACCGTCTCGGAGGAAACCGGCGATGTGGAGGCGGCCCTGAGCGAGTCCGCGCAGACCTTTGAGGCGGAATACGTCTTTCCCTACCTCGCACATGCCGCGATGGAGCCGTTGGATGGTGTCGTTGAATGGACACCTGAGCGCGCCGAAATCTGGTCGGCGATCCAGATCCCGACTGTCGCTGGTCCTGTGTTTTCTGCGGCTCTTGGAGTGGCGGAAGATGCTGTGTCGGTTCACACGATGTATGCGGGCGGAAGTTTCGGTCGCCGCGCAACAGCCAGCGGTCAATTCGAGGCCGAGCTTGCCGCAGTCGCGGCGGCAGGGGGGCCTGGTGCCTACAAACTCCAATGGACCCGCGAGGATGATATGACCCAAGGGTACTATCGCCCTCTGACCGTTCACCGCCTTCGTGCGGGCCTTGACACGGACGGGAACATCACAGGATGGGACAACACGATCGTCAACCAGTCGATTGCTTTTGGCACGATTTTCGAACAGGCCGTCATGAACGACGGCGTGGACCGAATGGCCGTGGAGGGCTCCGTCGATCTGCCTTATGGGCTGCCTCGGCGCAGAGTATCCTGGGCGCAGATGATCAATCCGATCCCGGTGCTTTGGTGGCGCGCAGTGGGGCACACCCATACAGCCTATGCGACAGAGACCTTTCTGGATGAATTACTGGCAGCCGCCGGGCGCGATGCCGTACAGGGACGACTGGAGTTGATCACACCGGATCGCGCACGGGACCGTGCCGTGCTGGAACGTGTGGCGGACATGGCGGCATGGAGCGGTCCGGGCAACGGCGATCGCCGTCTTGGCGTGGCGTTGCACAAATCCTTCGGCAGCTACGTGGCGCAGATTGCCGAGGTCGAGAACCGTGATGGCGCACCCCATGTCACCCGCGTCTGGTGTGCGGTGGATTGCGGTGTTGCCGTGACCCCAGACATCATTCGCGCGCAGATTGAGGGGGGAATAGGCTTTGGCCTGAGTGCTGCACTTTATGAGCGGTTGACGCTGGAGCCAGGCGGCACCGTGCGAGAACGCAACTACGACAGTTATCGCGTGCTGGGTTTGGAGGACATGCCACAAATCATCGTGGATATACGACCCAGCACCGACATACCGACGGGTGTTGGCGAGATCGGCACACCGCCAATCGCACCTGCCGTGGCGAATGCCTGGCGGTCATTCACTGGAGAGACACCGCGTCGTCTGCCAATGATCAGGGCTTGACCACGACTATGTCAATAATTTGAGCACGGACGGAACTGCACGCGGCACCCCACAACCAATTAATATTTCGTCAAACTATCCACCATCCATCATAAGCGCAGAAAATAACAGCGCGGCCTCGGTGGTTGCGTTGGTGGGCGTTCTTAGCTCTCCTATGGTCCACGATCCGATTTTCGCGCCCGTATTGTAGCAGACATACTGCACACCAATTGGGACAGTCCAACCCAGGAGGGTGAAGTCAGGCGCGCAGCGGCGAAGGTCGGTGTCTTTGCATTTAGGTGCTGCTGATTTCAAGTCGGTGGCATTCACCTTCAAGGGAGAACGTGCATCTTCATTGCTTAAAAGAACCGGATCCGCGGGTTTGCTTGGTCAGTTCAGCGCTGTCAGCTGATACCCTGGCGCTGCCACAGCTTGTACAGACGTGATTGGATCTTGTCCGATCCATGTCGTCCGCTCGATTACAAGTAACGCAGTGCCAGCGGTCGTGGACAAGTATTTGGCGCTTTCGCCTTGGGCATTCATTGCGTAGAACCGTACGTCAACGCGGCTGTAGGGCTTGTTACGCACAAGCCATTCGTTCGCGCTTTCAACCTCCAGATCAACGTTCAGAATATCGGGGGTCGATCGGGTATCCACCCAACGGTCCTCAAAGATATAGGGGCGATTATCCGCCAGATGCAGCGCTTTGACATGCAGCATCTGGCTGGGTTTATGGATCCCAAACCGCGCCATGACTGGCATCGGCGTGTCATCCAATGTGCTGCTGATCAATTGGTATCCATATTTGCTGCCGCGCTGTTCCACCTCGCGACGGGTGATCGGAATGTCAAAGGTTGCGCGCGTGACCGGATCGGTCATCACATGCGTGCCGCCTTTGCGCTTCCGCTCGACCAAACCGATCTGCGACAGGTCTTGCATGGCGCGATGGACCGTCGTGCGCGCGCAGCCAAGCTCGATCGCGATGTCTTCGTCGCGGGGCAACTTGTCACCAGGGGCATAAGTACGGCTGAGAATCCGCGCTCGGATTTCATCACGCACATCAGTCCAGGAAAGGCGCGTTTGCCCGTTCAAATGTTGGTCTCCAGCTGACTCATCGTTGTCTTGAAGGTGTTGAGTATCGCGTCCCGCCGGAAATGACGACCTTGCTGGACCACATGTCGTCCCGCGCTCCAGACATCCGAGATACACGCCTGCCCGCCACCGCCAAATATCAGGCTGTCGATGCTCGCATCACGCTGCCGGTTGCAGAGCCATTGATTGTCGTCATCAAGCCCCAGCAAGTCGGCCCAGAAACCTGCTTCGATCACACCGCAGTGCCGCCCGCCCGCCTGCGCGCCTCCCTTGGCCGCCGACTCGAACAGAACGCGCCCGGTTGAACGGTCCTGCGTCGCCAGTGCCGCCCGCGACAGATCGCGCAAGCGTTGGGAATACTCCAGCGTCTTGAGTTCTTCGAACAGTGTGATGTGTACGTTTGAGTCCGAGCCAAAGCCGATCGTACCGCCCTGCCCGAGGTAAGCCGTCCCGTTGAAGATACCGTCGCCGAGGTTTGATTCCGTCAAGGGGCACAGACCTGCCACCGCACCGCTCGCGGCGAGGGCGATGGTTTCAGCTTGCGTCATCTGCGTGCAATGGATCAGACACCAGCGCGCATCTACATTATGATTGGCCAGCAACCATTCGGTGGGTCGGGCACGAAGATGGGCGAGCACCTCATCGACTTCGGCAACCTGTTCGGCAAGATGCATGTGGATTGGGCCGCATGTGGCCTGTTCAAGGATCGTGGCCAAGCCGTCGGGATCAACCGCACGCAGCGAATGGGGGGCAATGCCGACGGCGAAGTCTGCCGGACCGGCGGCAACAGCAGCCACGGCATCTTGATGAAGGCGCAAGAACCGTTCGGGGTCATTTCCAAACCGCCTTTGCCCGCCATTCAAAGCCCGCAGATCGCAACCACCGAATTGGTAGTGAACCGGCAGAAGCGTCAGACCGATACCGGCCTGCTCAGCCGCGGCAGTGATCCTGTGCGACATTTCAGCAAGGTTGGTGTAGGGCACTCCACCGACATCATGGTGCAGATAGTGAAACTCGGCCACCGCGCCATACCCAGCCTCCAGCATCTCCATGAACACCAGCGCGGCGATGGCTTGGACGTGGTCGGGCGTGAGTTGGTCAAGGAATTTGTACATCAGCCGCCGCCAACTCCAGAAACTGTCCCTGGGGTCAGGACCGCGCGCTTCGGTCAGGCCTGCCATGGCGCGTTGAAAGGCGTGGCTGTGCAGGTTCAACGGCGCGGGCAATAACAAAGACACGCGGTCGGTTGGCGCTTGGCGTTGCATCCCGACATGTGCGATTCGACCATTCGCATCGATCGTGATCTCAAGATCATCTTGCCAACCTTGTGGGGTAAGCACCTGTTTTGCGTGGATGATTTGCACAGAAACAACTCCGTTGACAAAATTAAGTAGTTACATATTAATATTAAGTACGCTTTTTAGCAAGGAATCTTGATGTCTCGTTCCTATATCCTCACTGACATCACCGCTGCCACGATGGCACCCCTGGCAGGTGACTATGGCCTAGTCCGGGAAGCGGCGATTGCCGTGTCTGACGGGCAGATTGCGTGGGTTGGTCCGGCGTCCGAATTACCACCCGACTACGCGGATCTTGACCTGCGGTCTTTTGACGGGCGCCTTGTCACGCCTGCGCTGATTGATTGCCACACGCATATCGTTCACGGCGGCAATCGCGCGCGGGAATTCGAGATGCGCCTGAAAGGGGCCAGCTACGAGGAGGTCGCACGCGCGGGTGGCGGTATCGTCTCAACCGTTGGTGCGACACGGGATGCCTCTGAGGCTGACCTGCTGGCAAGCGCGCTGCCCCGCGTCGATGCCCTGATTGCCCAAGGCGTCAGCGTGATCGAGGTCAAGTCCGGCTATGGGCTGGACACGGAAACCGAACTCAAGATGCTGCGTGTTGCACGCGCCCTTGGTAAACAGCGCCCTGTTCGCATCGTAACCAGCTTTCTGGGCGCGCACGCAGTGCCAAAGGGGATGGATGCTGACACCTATATTGACACCGTCTGCGTGCCGACGCTTGAGGCCGCCCATGCGGCAGGGCTGGTCGACGCGGTGGACGGGTTCTGCGAAGGTATCGCCTTTGACACCAGGCAAATCGCGCGGGTGTTCGACAAAGCGCGCACGTTAGGCTTGCCCGTCAAACTGCACGCCGAACAGCTCAGCCACATCGGCGGCACAGCGCTCGCGGCGAAATTCGGTGCATTGTCCGCCGATCACGTGGAATACGCCACCCCCGCAGATGCCGCCGCATTGGCCGCCAGCGGCACCGTGGCCGTGCTATTGCCCGGCGCGTTTTACACCATTCACGAAACCCAAGCGCCGCCCGTCCAGGCCTTTCGCGACCATGCTGTGCCGATGGCCGTCGGCACCGATTGGAACCCCGGATCGTCGCCCTTGGGTTCGATCCTGCTGGCGATGAACATGGCCTGCACCCTGTTCCGGATGACCCCTGCCGAGGCGCTCGCGGGCACGACGCGAAACGCGGCACGCGCCCTTGGCTTGACCGATTGCGGCGTCATCGCGCCGGGCATGCGCGCCGATCTGGCGATCTGGAACGTCAGCGATCCGGCGGAACTGTCCTATGGCATCGGGATCAACCCACTACACACACGCATCTTTGGAGGTGCTGAATGACTCTGACCCTACGCCCGGGCGGGGCAACACTGGCAGACCTGGAAACGATCTGGCGCGGGCAAGGCCCCGTGCGACTTGACCCCACAGCACGCGGTGCGGTCGAGGCATCCGCCCGTACTGTCGCGCTGGCGGCAAGTGGCGACACGCCCGTTTACGGGATCAACACGGGCTTCGGCAAACTCGCCTCCGTCCGCATTGCGCCCGAAGACACGGAAACCCTGCAACGCAATCTGATCCTGTCGCATTGCTGCGGGGTCGGTGATGCGCTGGAGCCAGAGACAACCCGCCTGATGATGGCGCTGAAGCTGCTTTCATTGGGACGCGGTGCCTCTGGCGTGCGGTGGGACATCTGCGCATTGATAGAGGCGATGCTCGCGCGCAACGTCATGCCGGTGATCCCCGTGCAGGGCTCGGTCGGGGCTTCGGGCGATCTGGCGCCGCTGGCGCATATGGCGGCCGTGATGATCGGGATGGGCGAAGCGACGTATGAAGGCCAGACGATGGACGGCGGCGCGGCGCTGACCAAAGCTGGGCTGGCGCCGGTGGTGCTTGGCCCGAAAGAGGGCCTCGCATTGATCAACGGCACGCAGTTTTCGACGGCCCTCGCCTTGGCTGGGTTGTTTGAGGGCTGGCGCGCGGCACGGGCTGCAGTCGTGACATCGGCGCTTTCAACAGATGCGATAATGGGCTCCACCGCACCCCTTAATCCCGCCATTCACAGCCTGCGCGGCCATCAAGGCCAGATTGACGTCGCAGCGGCAATGACTCGCCTGCTGGACGGCAGCGTGATCCGGGAAAGCCACCGGGACGGCGACACCCGCGTCCAGGACCCCTATTGCATTCGGTGCCAGCCGCAGGTGACGGGCGCGGCCATCGATTTGTTGCGCTTTGCTGGGCGGACTTTGGAGATCGAGGCGAACGCAGTCACTGACAACCCACTCGTCATTGCCGAGACGGGTGAAATTCTGTCGGGCGGCAACTTTCATGCGGAACCCGTCGCCTTTGCCGCCGATCAGATTGCGCTGGCTCTTGCCGAGATCGGGGCCATCGCGCAGCGGCGTGTTGCCTTGATGGTGGATCCGACCTTGTCATTTGATCTGCCGCCCTTCCTGACGCCAGAACCAGGGCTGAATTCGGGCCTGATGATCGCCGAAGTGACCACCGCCGCCTTGATGAGCGAAAACAAGCACTTGGCGAATCCCTGCTCGACCGACAGCACGCCGACATCAGCCAACCAGGAAGATCACGTCAGCATGGCCGCCCATGGCGCACGCCGCTTGCGGCGGATGACCGCAAACCTGAACGGCATTCTTGGGATCGAGGCGATCTGCGCCGCCCAAGGGATTGAACAACGCGCGCCTCTTGTCACGTCGCGGCCCTTACAGGCGGCGATGGCCCACCTGCGCACGGTTGTCCCGACCTTGCAGAAAGATCGCTATCTGGCCCCCGACCTGCGGGCTGCGGCGGACTGTATCAGCAACGATAGCCTTGCAGCGGCCTCTGGCCTGGAAATGTCACTATGAGCCTGATCGACATCACCCAAGGCGATAGCCCCTTGGTTCTTGGCCTGCCCCATACCGGCACCGATATTCCCGACGATTGCCTTGCCCGCCTGAACGACACGGGCCGAGCCATGGCCGATACCGACTGGCATATTCACCAGCTTTATGATGGTCTCGTGGTGGATGTGACCTATGTGCGCACGCCCGTGCATCGCTATGTGATTGACGTGAACCGCGACCCTTCGGGCGCAAGCCTTTACCCCGGCCAAAACACCACCGGCCTTTGCCCGACGACCGATTTCGACGGCGTGCCGATCTACCCCTCGGGCGAAGAGCCCGACGACACGGAAGTCGAACGCAGACGCATCGCCTATCACGCCCCTTATCATGCCGCTCTGGCCGCCGAGCTGGAGCGCGTGAAAGCGATCCATGGTTTTGCGATCCTATACGACTGCCACTCGATCCGGTCGCATATTCCGTTTTTGTTTGACGGCACATTGCCGGACTTCAACATCGGCACCAACAACGGTGCCACCTGCACCCCCGAACTTGTGGAACGAACGATGCAAATTTGTTCGAACGCAAAAGGTTACACGGCCATCCTCAATGGTCGCTTCAAGGGCGGATGGACCACGCGGCACTACGGTCAACCGGCGGACGGCATTCATGCCATCCAGATGGAACTGGCCCAATCCACCTATCTGGCGTCAGAAACACCGCCCTGGAGTTATGACCCCTCTCGCGTGGACCGCCTGCGCCGCCACCTCACATCCATTCTCGAATCCCTGTCTGACTGGAGGCCTCAATGAGCGACCCGCGCAAGAACACTCGCGACATCTATCCCGCAACGGGGACTGAACTGAGCGCGAAGAGTTGGCAGACCGAAGCCCCCTTGCGGATGCTGATGAACAACCTGCACCCCGATGTCGCCGAGAACCCGCATGAGCTGGTGGTTTACGGTGGCATCGGACGCGCCGCGCGCACTTGGGCGGACTATGATTGCATCGTCGCCAGCTTGCGCGATCTGGAGGCGGACGAGACACTTGTCGTGCAATCAGGCAAGCCCATCGCCATCGTCAAGACACATGTAGACGCGCCGCGCGTTCTGATTGCCAATTCAAACCTTGTGCCGCATTGGGCGACTTGGGATCACTTCAACGAGTTGGATAAGAAAGGTCTGGCCATGTACGGTCAGATGACGGCCGGATCGTGGATTTACATCGGCTCCCAAGGCATCGTGCAGGGCACTTATGAGACCTTCGTTGAGGCAGGCCGTCAGCATTACGGCGGCGATCTGACAGGCAAGTGGATCCTCACGGGCGGTCTGGGCGGCATGGGCGGTGCACAGCCTTTGGCGGCTGTGATGGCCGGCGCCTGCTGTCTTGCCGTTGAGTGCAACCCCGACAGCATCGATTTCCGCCTGCGCACCAAATATGTCGACGAACGCGCTGACACGCTGGACGAAGCGCTGGAGATGATCGACCGATGGACCAAAGCCGGAGAGGCCAAATCTGTCGGCCTTTTGGGCAATGCCGCTGATGTCTTTCCCGAACTGTTCCGCCGCGGTATCCGCCCTGATATCGTGACCGACCAGACCAGCGCCCATGACCCGCTAAACGGCTATCTGCCCCAAGGCTGGACCATGGCGGAATGGAAGGCCAAGCGCGAAAGCGACCCCAAGGCGGTTGAAAAGGCCGCCCGCGCGTCGATGAAAACCCATGTTGCGGCGATGGTTGATTTCTGGAACGCCGGTGTGCCGACGTTGGACTACGGCAACAATATCCGTCAGGTGGCGCTTGAGGAAGGGTTAGACAACGCCTTTGCTTTCCCGGGCTTCGTGCCAGCCTATATCCGCCCGCTGTTCTGCCGTGGCATCGGACCATTTCGCTGGGCCGCGCTCTCGGGTGATCCCGAGGATATCTACAAGACCGACCAGAAGATGAAGGAATTGTTCCCCGACAACACCCATCTGCACAACTGGCTCGACATGGCGCGCGACCGGATCGCATTTCAAGGCCTGCCGGCCCGTATCTGCTGGATCGGTCTTGGGGACCGGCACCGTGCGGGCCTTGCGTTCAACGAGATGGTGGCAAGTGGCGAGTTGAAGGCGCCCGTCGTCATTGGTCGTGACCATCTCGACAGCGGGTCAGTTGCTTCGCCCAACCGCGAAACGGAAGCGATGAAAGACGGATCTGACGCCGTATCTGATTGGCCGTTGCTGAACGCGCTGGTCAACACTGCGTCAGGTGCCACTTGGGTTTCCATCCACCATGGCGGCGGTGTTGGTATGGGGTTCAGCCAGCATTCCGGCGTCGTGATCTGCGCCGATGGCACGCCAGAGGCGGCCAAGCGCATCGAACGCGTACTGTGGAACGATCCGGCCAGCGGCGTCTGGCGTCACGCTGACGCCGGCTATCAAGAGGCGATCGACTGTGCGCGAGAAAACGGGCTGCGCCTCCCCCGCATTCTGGGGAACTGAAGAACCAAGAAGGCTGCGTCAGACGGTCAAAACCCAACCAAGAGAAAACCCAACAAGGAGACGACATTATGGATAGACGGAAATTTATTGCGACAGCCGGTATTGGCGCTGCAGCCACTACATTGGCAGCGCCCGCCATCGCGCAGGATGTGCGCAACTGGAAACTGGTCTCGGCATGGCCCAAAAATTTGCCCGGGCCCGGTGTCGCGGCGCAAACACTTGCCGATCGTATCACCACGCTGTCCGGCGGACGGATCAACGTCACGCTTTACGCCGCTGGTGAAATCGTGCCCGGCAACGGCGTTTTCGATGCCGTAGCAGAAGGCACGGCAGAGCTTTACCACGCTGTTCCGGCTTATTGGGGCAGCAAGTCCAAGGGTATCCTTTTGTTCGGCTCGCAGCCTTTTGGTTTGCGCGCGGATGAACAGTTTGGCTGGATGTATCACGGCGGCGGTCAGGCACTTTATGACGAAATGTATGGCCGTTTCGGCATCAAGCCGTTCCTGTGCGGCAACTCCGGCCCGCAATGGGCGGGCTGGTTCAAGACCGAGATCAACTCGGTCGAGGACCTCAAGGGTCTCAAGTTCCGAACCACCGGCATCGCATCGCAGATGGCCACCAAGCTGGGCATGGCGGCAGAGGCCATGTCAGGTCCCGCGATGTTCCAGGCTCTGCAAACCGGGGCGCTGGACGCTGGCGAATTCATTGGACCGTGGACGGACTCGGCGCTTGGCTATTACCAGGTCGCGCCTTACTACTACTGGCCCGGCGTGGGCGAGCCGTCGTCAGCGGAGGAATGCGGCGTGAACGCAAATGTCTATGCCGAGCTGCCCGATGACCTCAAGGAGGTGGTCACGCAGGCCTGTCAGGGCCTCTATAACCCCGTTTGGACAGAATACATGACCAAGCACGCGCAGTCTTTGAAGACGCTGGTGTCCGAACACAACGTTCAGCTGCGCAAGCTGCCCGATGATGTGATTGCAGCCATGGGCGTCGCGGCGGACGAGGTCATGCAGGAATATCTGGCCGATGAAGACGAGCTTGTCGTGCGGATCACCGAAAGCTTTATCGCATACCGCGATCTGGTGGGCGGTTACATGCCCTACGCCGACAACGGGCAGATGAATGCCCGCGCAGGCGTGTTCGGTTACTGATGCAGACCGTGGTGCGCGGCCTGTGTCGGGCACCACGTCCATGCCAAAAGAGGGTCCGCCATGCTGCGCTTTGCCAATGCGATTGACCGAATGAACACAGCTGTCGCCGACGTGGTCCGGTGGCTGGCCCTCCTTATGGTTCTGGCGCAATTCTGCATCGTCATCGGGCGCTACGTTTTCGGCGTTAATTCCATCGCCGCGCAGGAAAGCGTTTTGTATATGCACGCAACGCTCTTCATGCTGGGCGCGGGGTTCACGCTGCTGGTGGACAAACACGTCCGCGTCGATGTGTTCTACGCCAAGGTCACGGACGCCACGCGGCGCCGTATCGACATATTCGGCCATATCTTTCTGCTGATCCCATCCATGATCACCCTGCTCTACTGGTCGTGGCCGACCGTGCGAAATTCATGGAAAATCCTCGAAGGGCCGATTTCGGTCGGCGGGATTGAGGCGGTCTTCCTGCTCAAATCCCTGATCCCTGCGTTTTGCGTCTTGATTCTGTTGCAGTCACTGGCGCTCTTGGTGCGCCTCTTTCATGAAAAGAGCGCGACATGACTGGGTATCTTGACCTCATTATGTTCGCCGCCCTCATGGTGGCGATCCTGTCTGGCTTTCCAGTATCGTTCGGCATTGCGGGCGTGGCTATTGCCTTTGCATATCTGGGGTGGATGCTTGGGGTCATGGATGTCTCTCTGCTGGGGGCATTGGGGCAGCGGGCGTTTGGTCTGCTGACCAACACCGTGCTCATCGCCATTCCCGTCTTTGTGCTGATGGGGGCCATTCTTGAAAAAAGCCGCATCGCCGAAGAGCTGCTGGACACCATGGGCCGCAGCTTTGGGCAATTGCGCGGGGGGTTGGGGATTTCTGTCGTTCTGGTCGGGGCGCTGTTGGCGGCGTCTACGGGGATCGTCGGCGCGACGGTGGTCGCGATGGGCATGATTGCCCTGCCCACGATGCTGCGCGCGGGCTATAATCCTGCGCTGTCGGCGGGCATCGTGTGCACCGCTGGCACGCTGGGGCAGATCATCCCCCCCTCAACCTTGCTGATCATCCTTGCGGACGTCATGTCCAACGCCTTCCAACAAGCGCAATACGAACAAGGGAAATTCTCGGTCGAGGCGCTTTCGGTCGGACAGTTCTTTGCCGCAGCGATGATCCCGGGGCTTCTGCTTGTCACGCTTTATCTGCTGTACATCCTAATCCGCGGGGCCTTGCGCCCGCACGACATGCCCCCGGCGGACATCGGTCTCGCACAACCAGACCGGCACGAAGTTTTTGCCGCGATCGTTCCACCGGTTCTGCTGATCTTCGCGGTTCTCGGCGCCATTCTTGGCGGGATCGCCACCCCGACCGAGGCCGCCTCAGTCGGGGCCATCGGTGCGCTGCTGATGGCTGGGCGCAAGATCGGGGTCAACCCGAAGCTGATCCTGCTGGGCGCCGCAGCTTTGGTGGTTCTGGGCCTTCTCGCAGGGGTTTATCCCGTCCGGCTGCAGCGCAGTGACAACGGCACGCTGGAATGGGCGATCGGAGCTTTTTATGCGCTGTTGGCCATCGTTGGCCTTGTCGCTGTCCTTCTGGCATTGCGCGCCGCTGTGCGCGAGAAAATCATCCATAATGCGCTGTCTTCAACACTGACCATGACATCGATGATCTTTGCCACCATTCTGGCCGCTGGTTTCTTTTCGCTGGTCTTCATCGGGCTGGGCGGTGAAGAGCGCGTGGCCCATATGCTCGAGAACCTACCGGGTGGTCCGACCGGCGCATTGCTCTTCGTGATGCTGTTTGTCTTCGTGCTGGGCTTCTTTTTGGATTTCGTCGAGATCTCGGTGATCGTGCTGCCGCTTGTTGCGCCTTCGTTGATCCTGATGGGGCATGATCCGATCTGGCTGGGCGTGCTCTTGGCGATCAACCTGCAAACCAGCTTTCTGACCCCGCCGTTCGGGTTCTCGCTGTTCTACCTGCGCGCTGCGGCGCCCAAGGAAATCACGACCGTCCATATCTATCGCGGCGTTGTGCCCTTCATCGGGTTGCAGGCTGTTGGCATTCTACTGGTCTGGGCCATGCCATTCCTGGCCACATGGCTGCCGTCACTTTTGTTCTAGATGCTCAAGGCTTAGGCGTCAGGCGGAGACATACCTGAAGCCAATGTGGCTTGAGCGGCAGTAAATTCCTACTTGGCTGCAGCGGGCAGCCGTTTCTTGGGCTGATCGGCATAAGCCATCGCATTGATGCAAGACACATGGCCGACAGGATGGTCGCCCGCCCTTCCAGGGTGCTGCCATTCCTTTCGGGTTGACGCCAGAATGTGCCGCGGACAAAAGCCCACCCTTGGCGGGGATCGTTCCGCCCCATGCGCGGCACAAACGCCTCCAGCCTTGTCTCGGCTTCGGCGCGGGCCGCAATCATATCGGTCATCGCTACTCGGGTCTCTCGCAAGACATCAGCGGACAGAACAGATGACCGAGCGCGCCCAGATTCAAAGCAAGATTCAACACAGGCGCTTCATCGCGCGTTTTGAAAAATTTCAGGGCGGTGGAATAATCCCACCGGTGCCCCGTTTCCCTAGCAGAACATCATGCAGGAGACGCACATGCATCGCCCCACATTCGCAACAATCGTCACCGCGCATCGCGCAGCTTCGCCGTCGGGCACGTTACCTGCGCGGATCATCAAACCGGCAGGACGATCCGGTCTGCCGCCGCTGGTGGTTCTTCACGGCATTTCGCGCAACGCAGATGAACTGGTCGATCTGTTCACACCAGAGGCCGAGACAAGCGGGCGTGTCGTGGTCGTACCGCATTTTTCCGAACCGGACTGGCCGCATTTCCAACGCCCCTGCCGCGCTGCGCGGCCCGATCAGGCGCTTTTGGCGGTGCTGTCACATCTGGCCCGGGGCGACGCTGCCTTTGCCGGGCCCGTCGATGTCTTTGGTCATTCCGGGGGCGCGCAACTCGCCCATCGCTTTGCAATGCTCTATCCGCATCGCGTGGGGCGCCTCAGCCTCGCGGCTGCCGGGTGGTATTGCCTGCCTGACGCCAGCATGGCCTATCCCTATGGGCTCGGGGTCGATGAAGATCCCGCAAGCCTGTGCTGGGCACGGCGACATGAGCAGGCCCTCGGCGCATATCTCCGCCTGCCGGTTCAGGTCTTCGTCGGGCTTGAGGATTCCCTTCGCGACGACACTCTGCGCAAGACCCCCCGGCTCGACCGTCTTCAGGGGCCGACACGGATCGCAAGGGCCCGGACCTATGTCGCGCACTTCCGCAAAGCGGCGCAGGCCAAGGGGATCACCCCCGACATCACCCTGACTCATCTGCCGGGGATTGGTCATGACGTGACCCAAGCCATTCGCGACGCCGGACTGGCGACCAAGGTGGCACGGACCCTCAACACATCCCGCACCTGGTTTCCCCTAGAAGTCGCAAGCTGATCTCACACCCTCACCTCAGGATAACGCCCATGACACATGACATGCTTTCTTGCCTTGCAGATGCCAAATGGACCTTTTCGACCCGGCGGGTCGATCACGGCGACATTGCCGGACTGGACACCAACTTTGGCGCGGCCCGTGCCGGGGATCTGATCCTTGCGCAGGTCGCAAGCCTTGGACAGCACCACCGTGTCCAGCTTGCCACAGGGCGGCCTTCCCTGATCTATCCGGGGGATATGGTGGTTCTGGCCTGCGGCGCGCGCTATGCGCCCGATCAGTTCGAGGGCCTTGCCGAAATTGATCCCAAAGGGGCCGACCTCTTGGCAGGTGGCGGCTGTATCGGGCGGATGGTATCCCGAAATGAACGGATCAAGACTGCGACCCGCCTTTTGCCCGTTGGCCGCCTGCTTGATGACGCGGGGAAGCCCGTGAACCTTGACCGCTATGCCCTTTCGCCCCTCGCCGGCACCCGCGACATTCCGGTGATCTTTGTTCTTGGCACCGCGATGAACTCGGGCAAGACCTTGGCCACCGCGCAACTGTCGCTTGGGCTGCGGCGGGCGGGCTACAAGGTGGCCGCGCTCAAAGGAACCGGCACAGGGGCCTTTGGCGACTTCAACGAATATGCCGACACCGGCGCGCATTGGGTGGCCGATTTCACTGATGCGGGTATGGTCACGACCTACCGCGAACCGCTCGAGCGGGTGAAGGCCGGGCTTGACCTCTTGTTGGGGCATGCGGCGCAACGGGGGTGCCAGATCGCCGTGATGGAAATCGCCGACGGGCTTTTCCAGCGTGAGACCGGCGCATTGGTCGCGGACCCTTGGTTGCGCGCGCGGCAGTCGGGCCTGATCTTTGCCTGCGGCGATGCCGTCGCGGCAGCGGGTGGGATGGCCGAACTGGCCCGGCACGGGCTGCGCCCCGATGCGCTGACCGGCATCCTGAGCTGTTCGCCGATGGCTGCGGCCGAGGCAGAGACCGCCACCGGCGTGCCGGTCCTGCGCAAAACCGATCTGGCTGATCCGGCTGAGGCGAATGTCTTTGCCTTGCGCGCGTTGGGCACGGATCGGCGGGCCGCGTGATGGCGCTGCCCCCGCTTCTGGATCGCGGACGCGGGCGCGGCCTTGCCCTTGTTGCCGCGCTGACCCTGGTGCAGGGCGCGGCGGCCGGGGCCGCCGCCTTTGCCACCCGCGCGCTGTTCGAAGGGATGCACAGCGGCGGCCCGCTGTCGCTGACCGGCCTGACCGTGCTTGCAGGGGCTGGGGCTATGATCGCCGTCACCCGCATCGCCGCACGATACCTGGGCGAAAGCATCGGTCAGGACTATGCCCGCCAGATCAGGGCGGCCCTGTTCGAGCATGCGGCACGCATGCCCGCAAGCGCCGTGGCGGAGCGGCGCGCCGGCTATATGTCGCTGCGCTTTGTCGGCGACATGACAGCCTTTCGCAACTGGGTGGGCTTGGGTCTGCCGCGGCTTGTCGCGGGGTCCGTGCTGATCCCGGCGATGCTTGTCACCCTCTGGCTGCTTGACCCGATTTTTGCCCTGGCCGTGGTGCCGGTTTTCGGGATCACACTGCTTGCCATCGCGCTTGGGGGTTTGCGGCTGATCCCGTTGCAGCGCCGTCTGCGGGTGCGGCGCGCCCGGATCGCAGCCGACATGGCCGAGCGGATGCCGCTGGCACCACGGCTGGACCGCCTGGGCCGACGCGGCAAGGAACTGGCCCAGCTGGACAAGCGCACAGAGGCGATGATCCGTGCCGCCCTGCGCCATCGCCTGAGCGCCGAAACCCTCAACGCCCTACCCGATCTTGCGGCGGGGATTGCCGCGGCGCTGGTCATTCTGACGGGGCACCGCGCGGGGCTGGGACCAGGCAGCATTGCCGCTGCACTGGCCGTGCTTGGCCTCTTGCTGTCGCCCCTGCGCGATCTGGGGGGAGTCTGGAACCATCGGGCCGCCTTTCGGGCCGCCGCGATCAAGGCGCATGCCGCGCTGTCGCGGCAGAAACGCGATCTCTACCGGGCTGGTCAGGGTCTGCCCAAAGGGCCGGTCGATGTCACGTTCGAGGATGTGCCCCTGCCCTCCGGGCCGTCGTTGAATCTGCACACCAAGGGCGGAACAGAAACCCATCTTGCCATTGACGAGCTCGATGCGCGGGCTGTCCGCGACATGCTGCTCGGGCTCGATACGCCGACGGCGGGGCGGATACTGCTGTCCGGCGTTGACCTGCGCGATCTGAGCCGCGGCAGCCTGCGCCGCAATGTGCAGTGCCTCAGCGCGACCCCCGAGCTTTTGCAAGGGTCCTTGCGCCGTGCCCTCTTGATGGGGTGTGACCATCGGCCAGATGAGGCAACGCTTGAGCACCTGGCGCGCGACCTGGGGCTCGGCCCCCTGCTCGACCGGCTGGGGGGATTGAGCGGAACCGTTCTGGAGGGCGGCAAGAACCTGACCCACACCGAGCGCCTTGCGATCAGCCTTGCCCGTGTCCGGCTTTCGCAACCCAAGCTGCTCTTGCTGGGGCCCGAGGTCGATGAGAGTATCCGGATGCGATTGTCCAGTCACCTTCGCAGGCGGAACACGACCGTCATCCAGCTTGGCAGTGCGCGGCAGGCGATATCCACTGCGGCGTGAACGGGCACGCACGGCATGGCAAACTGCGCTTGGAGCATGAGGGCGGCGGATTGCATCTCCGGTTCCAGTCTCAAGGCTCTGCGGAAAACAATCGCCCAACCCCGATGCTTCGCAGGGACTGCCCCTCCTCCCGCAAGAGAAAGAGCGCATCAAGCCCACGTTGTCGCGCAAGCGTGACACCCGCATCCGGCCCCAGCACCATCAACGCTGTCGCCCAAGCATCGGCTTCTGCACAGGTCCGGGCCACAACGGTGACAGAGGCGGGCGCGGTCATCAGGGGCGCGCCGCGCGTCGGGTCCATCGTGTGCGACAGACGCCGCCCCCGCACCTCGACCCAGTGGCGATAATCCCCCGAGGTGGCCACGGCGGCATCTGAAAGCGCGAGGATGGAGTGGGGCGCTCGGCGCGCACTGTCCGGCGCTTCGACGGCGATAGTCCAAGCCTCCCCATCGGGCCGCAGACCAAACGCACGCATCTCGCCGTCGATCCCGACCAGGCCATCGGAAACCCCATGACCGCGCAAGACCTCAGCCAGTCGGTCGACCCCATAGCCCTTGGCAATTCCATTGAGGTCAATCGCAATGGGCGCTCGCTTGCAGGCCTGTGTGTCGTCAAGATCCAGCACCTCGTGCGCCGGGCATCTTTGAGCGGCCATCGCCGCACGAATTTCCTCGGGCATGGCGACCTTCGGGCCAAAACCCCACGCCGTGACCGCATTGCCCATGCCGATATCAAAGGCCCCACCCGAGGCGCGCCCGATCCTGAGGCCAAGGCGCAAGACCTCTGTCAGCCGCGCGGGCACCGCCACCCATTGACCCACCCGGGCTGCGTTGAGACGCATCAGGTCGCTCCCCGCCTTCCAGGTGGACATCTGTGCATCGACCTCATCGACCGCCGCTTGCAGTGCAGCCTTGATCACATCCGTGTCAAAACCGGGTTCCATGAAAAACAGCGCCGACCACCGCGTGCCCATAGTTGGACCGTTGAGCGCTACGCGCTCCCGTTCAGTAAACGTCTTCGACATACCGCCCCTCCGCCTTGAGACCCGCAGGCGTAAGCCCGGTTGGCGCCAGAATGTCAGCCAACGCATCGGCCACACCCGCCGCCATGTCGCGCCCGCCACAGACCATCACGCGGGCTCCGTCGCAGATGAGGCGCACAACCTCGGCGGCATCACCGCGCAACGCGTCCTGCACATAACGGGGCCGCGCCGAGCGCGAGACCGCCGTAACCAGCCGCGTAAGACGGCGCTGTGCCTGCCAAAGAGGCATCTCTTCGCCATAGAGCAAATCACTATCGGGATGGCGCAGGCCAAAGAACAGGTGAATGGGCCGATGGCGGGCATTGCCACGCACAAAACCTGCCAACGGGGCGATACCGGTGCCCGCACCAATCAGGATCAGCGGCGCGCGGTCCCGCCCTGCGTGAAAACCGGGATTGGGACGTAGAAATGCGCGCACCGTGTCCCCTGGCTCCAACGCTGCGAGTTGACCCGAACAAAGGCCGCCAGGCTGCTTTTTCACGACAATCTCAAGAAATCCATCACGGCGTGCAGAGGCAAGCGAATAGAGCCGAGGCAGCGCGCTGCCCTCGGGCAGAATGCCGATCAGATCACCAGCCTCGAACCAGGCAAAGCCGCCCCCGATCAGCCGTTGCCAGAGAGAGACCCGCGGCAGAGCGAACCGCAGGATCGCGGTTGGAGCCTGAACCTCGGCCCCGTAATCCCGGCGTGACACGAGCGTCAGCGTCTCGGTGTGCGGCGTCACAGGCTGATGCGTGATGTCGAGGTCGATCCCCAAAACCTCGCCAAGCGCGCGGCACCAGCGGGCAAAATCCTGCGGCGCTTGGCGATCGACCGTATCCAGCGGCACGAGTTGGGACCAACCCTGTGCTTGGGCCACCTCCGCGACCTCTTCGGCATAGGCGCAATAGGCCGGAAAGGTCCGGTCGCCAAAGCCAACCACGGCCAGCGGAATGCGGCGGGCAGTTGCGGCCCTTCGCAAGCGCTCAAGAAACCCGGTGGCAGAGGTCGGCGCCGCCCCGTCGCCATAGGTCGCGGCAAGCAGAATGATTCTCTCGGCGGCATCATAACGCTCTGGAGCAAAGCCTGACATCGCGCCGACATGAACGCGGTGCCCGGCCCGTTTCAGCGCGGCCTGCAATGTCGCGGAAAAGCCCCAGGTGCTGCCCCCCTCGCTGCCGACCAAGACGATCGTATCGGCGCGTGCCATCGATATGTTGCCCCGTATCCGAGGCCGCCCACGTCGCCCGGCAAGCCAGACCCAAACGCCCGTCACGCCCATCACCGGCACCCCAAGCGCCAAGAGGCCAAGGATCAGCCCCAACACCGCTGCACCCTGTCCGGTGTGCAGCATGACAAGGGTGTCCGACACACGCGCCCATCCGGTCAGGTCCGCCCACCCCAAAAGCGCGCCCGTGCCCTGATCAAGATACCCGGTGCCCTGATCCGTCCGCAGCGTGTAGACATCCGTCGCATCGCCCGGGAAGGGAAAATTCAATTCGCGAAGAGCGCTCACAGGCGTCTGGTTCAGAACCGGGATACGGGCCAATGCGACCCCGGTCTCTCCGCTCACCTCTGCCGGCATGGCAAGCGCGGGATCACTGTCCGGAAGCAGATCAAAGGTGGAGGCCGCCATCCAGAGGGCCGTGCCGGACGACAGGACAAGGCCAATCACCGCAATGCGCGCGACTTCTACATGAAGACGATGGGCGCGCGGCCCGCGCAACCGCGCAAACCAGTTCCGCCAGCCCCCCACCCGGCGCATAACCAGCACCCCACCCGAGGCCGAAAGAACCAAGAGCGCCGCTGCCCCCATCGCCATGGCGATGCGGCCTGCATCCCCCAAAAACAACGAACGGTGCAGGTTCGTGAGCCAACGCTGAACCTGGCTTGGATCGGCCGAGGCCACGCCCTGCCCGGTCGCAGGGTCGATTACGGCCGCGCCGGGCGCGCCCTGATCGAACCAATAGGCCGTGATCCGCCCCGAGGGCGCGCGCCGGATCTGTTCGACACCCGGATAGGCGGCCTGAATGCGATCCGCCAGACGGGCAACCGTCAGCCCTGCCTCGGCCTGCGGCGCAGTCAAACGCTCGGCCGCAGGAAAGACCGACAGCGCCGCGCCGCTCAGGGACAGGATACACATGAGCGCCAAGGCCAACAGACCCGGCCAGCGGTGGATTGCGCGGATCATGGTCCCTCTCCTCACATATCGTAGGCAAAGCTGGCAACGTAGCGGCGACCACGCACCGGCGTGCCAACGCCCGTCGTTGTCAGGGGCACAGCCACCTCATTGGGACTGTCGCGCATGTCCTCGACGGCCGCATCAATGTGGAGCGTATAGCCCGCGTCAAAGAGCGCATCCGCGAGATCAAGGGAAATTTCAAGCGTCCGGCCCGCCCCGACGCTGGCACCCGTGATGCCGTTGACCTGCGCCGTGTCGCCACCCGTGGCGCGATGCCAGTCGCTCAGATGTTTGTAATATTTAGATTTTCCGCCTGCCATCCACAGGCTACCGGCATAGGCTCCCGACGCATCAGTGACGTAGAGCACGAGATATGCGCCATCTCCACCATAATTGGTCAGAGCGGTGGTCAGCGTCACGGGACGGGCCATGGCAAGGCCGGGGAGCGTCAGCGCGGTGGTCAGGGCAAGTGTTGCGAGAAGCGATTTCATCTATGAATTCCTTGTTTTGGTGCGTGGTGTTCAACGTGCGGCGCAGCAGCTTCCGCCGCGCCGCAGAATGGATCAGTTGACTTTGACTTGCGGCGGGGTGCCGGTACCGAAAAGGCCGTTCTGCGGCGGGGCAACGGTGCCGGCAGGGGCGGGATTGCGGGCACCACCGCGATCATCGTCGTCATCGTCGTCATCGTCGTGATCACGGTCATCACGGTCGTCGTCATCGTCATCATCGCTAACCCGCACGAGCGGCAGCGCTTGCGTGCCCTCGTCGAAATGCGCAGCGAGCGGCCAGAGGTCCTCGCCTCCAGAGACGCGCATCGTACTCCAAGCCGGGACACCAATGGCGGCGGTCAATGCGGTCGAGGCGACAAGAAGTGTCAGGGTCTTTTTCATGGCAGGGTCTCCTTTCGTCTGCTGTGCCCAATCTCGGGTGCAGACCTGAGGAAACCCTGACATCACAGCGTTTTTCGCTTCAGCTTGACGTAAGCAAAAAAAAGGCCCCGCAGTTGACTGCGAGGCCAGTTGCAATCTCAGGGGCGGCCAAGACTTGCGGTATGTCGCCCTTTAGCCAATATCATCAGGACCGGCCCCACGTTTTTCCCCTGTGACCATCGCCCGAACAAGGTTTTCGCGGTGCCGGACTGAGGCCAACACGACACCGCCGACGTGCAGCGCCACCAGCACGAGCATCAGGTTGGCCAGTGTTTCGTGGACCTCCTCCAGCACGCCTTCGGCCCCGGATTCCCTGTCGCCGTCATCATCGGCCCAGGCGGGGGCGACGATCTGTGGCATATCCGGCAAGAGTGCCAGACGGCCGGGCTCTGCCATGAGCCAACCGGTAAAGGCGGTGCCCGAGAGCGTCACCAGAAGGGCTATCACCATGGCTGCACCCGCCGGGTTGTGGCCAATGTAGCGCCGCTCGCTGCCACGTGCCATGTCCCCGAGATAGGATACGATCACGCGCGGCCCCCTCAGAAACTGGGCAAACCGGGCGTAGTGACTTCCGACAAAGCCCCAGATGACGCGCAGGGCGATCAAGCCAAGGACGACATAGCCCACAATTTCGTGCAGTGTGTCGAGTTCTTCGGCGCTCAGCCATGCCACGGCGAACGCGACAACAAGGCTCCAATGGAACATCCGCACCACCGGGTCCCAGACCCTGATTTCTGCGGATCTATAGGTTTCCGCTTGCGCCGCCGTTCGCGAGCTTGCGTCACTCATCGTCTTCGTCCTCATATTCGAGCTCTATTACCTCAAGCGTCGCCGGATGGATCGCCACTTCGATCCGTCGGCCCGTCGCATCGCGGCCGTGGATCTCGTAACAACCATCGTCAATCTTGATGCGGCGCACGGTCCAGCCCTTCTCCTGCGCCATTTGGGCCACGGCATCGCGCGGTTTCCAATCGGCCATCGGCACAAAGCAGTCATCGTTCGCCAACGCGCCACCGGCCGGAAACACCGCGAGAAATCCCAGAATTGTCACCGTCTTCTTCATGGGCCAAACTCCTTTTTGCGGCTAACGTGACAGCAACGATGCGCGACAAAGCTGACAGGAGCCTGAAGAGACTGAGCCACGCGCGTCAGCTTTGCGTCATACAGGCCTGCGAGAAACCGGGGCCCGGTAGAAAGGAAAACCACGCATGCGCATCCTGTTGATCGAGGACGACACAGTTCTTGGTGCCGCAGTGCGCGACCAGATCGCGGGCGATGGCCAATCTGTCGATTGGGTCACGCGCCTTGATGCCGCGCACGACGCACAGCGCAGCACGGCCTATGACCTGATCCTTCTTGACCTCATGCTGCCTGATGGGCGCGGCATCGGGTTTCTCAAGAGTTTGCGCGCACGAGGCGACGTGACGCCGGTCATTATCCTGACCGCGCTGGACCAGATTTCTGACCGGATCGAGGGGCTGAACGCGGGGGCCGACGATTATCTAGTCAAGCCGTTCGACTTGGCCGAATTATCCGCGCGCATCGGGTCCGTCGCGCGGCGCTACAGCGGCAACCCAAACCCGATCGTCACCCATGGCCCGCTCGACATCGACCTTGCGGCGCGCAGCGTGCACCGTGATGGCAAATCGGTCCAGTTGACAGCGCGGGAGTGGGCGCTGTTCGAAGCGCTGCTTGCGCGGCCGGGTCAGCTCTTGTCCAAGGCACAGCTGGAAGAAAAACTCTATAGCTTCGACGCCGAGGTGGAGAGCAACACAATCGAGGTGCATGTCAGCCGCCTGCGCAAGAAGCTTGGTGCCGCCATCATCGAAACCGAACGCGGCATGGGCTACCGCTTGGGCAAAGCATGAGGTGGCCCGCCAGTCTTCAGGCGCGGCTTGGGCTTACGCTTGGCCTTGTTCTTACAGTTCTCTGGCTGTTGGCCGCCTCGGTGACAGCCTTGATTGTCCGGGACGAGATGGACGAGGTTTTCGACAGCGCCCTGCGCGAAACCGCAGAGCGCATCCTGCCTTTGGCCGTGATCGACATCGTCGGACGCGAGGATCAAGGCGTCACACAGCGTCTGGCCGCAATCCGAGCACATGACGAGTTCTTTACCTATCTCGTCCGCGATGCCGAGGGGCGTGTCCTTTTGCAATCCCATGCCGCGGATCCGTCCATGTTTCCATCTTGGAACGGTCCGGGATTTCACGAGACCGCCAGCCACCGCTTTTACAGCGACGCAGCCCTTCAGGGCACGGTCCGCATCACCGTTGCCGAACCGCTGGCGCATCGTGCCTCTGTCGCACGGGAAATCCAGATGGGTCTCGGCCTGCCTCTGCTTGTCATGCTGCCAATTTCTCTGGCCGCTATCATCTTCGCCGTTCGTTTCAGTCTTGCGCCGCTCCGCCGGTTCCGCACCACACTCGAGGCACGCGGTGCGCGTGATCTCTCGGAGGTTCCCGCAGACGAGCTGCCAATGGAAATCGCCCCGCTGGCTGCGACCTTGAATAGCTTGCTCTCAAGATTGCGCGACGCTTTCGAGGCCGAGCGCAGCTTTGCGGCGAACGCGGCACATGAACTGCGGACGCCCCTTGCAGGGGCCATCGCGCAAGCTCAACGGCTCAAATCCGAAACATCAGACCCGGCGACAGAGGCGCGCGCCGCAGAGATCGAGGCGACGCTCAAGCGTCTGACCCGGTTTTCCGAGCGCCTCATGCAGCTTGCGCGCGCCGAAGGTGGGCGGCTGCGCACGGATCATCCAACCGATCTGCGAGACGTCGCACGTCTGGTGGTGGACGATCTGGAACGCATGGCCGCGCCCGGGCGCATAACGCTTACCCTGCCGGACAGGGCCGTTCTGTCGGATATCGACCCGGATGCTTTCGCAATCCTCTGCCGGAACCTCGTGGACAACGCGCTTCGCCACGGGGCACAGAGCGCTCCGGTAGATGTGGCATTGACGGCAGCAGGACGGCTGGTGGTGGCCAATGACGGGCCGGTTGTGCCGCGCGACACCCTCAACCGCCTGACGACCAGGTTTGAGCGTGCGCAGGCGACAGAAGAGGGCAGTGGGCTGGGCCTGGCCATCGTTGCCGCCATCGCAAACCGGATCGGAAGTCCGCTTTGTCTGGAGTCGCCGCGTCCGGGGGCAGCGTCCGGGTTCCAAGCGTCCATAATGCTTCCAACAGAGGCCAGCGACAGCCTTGCAACCCGCGCGACCAATGGACCATGACGACGCATGCCAGCCTGCGCCATGCGTGAGATTGGAACGCCCGATACATGAGAAATGTATAAATAAATATAGGCACTTACGACATATTACGACGCAAGATCATACCAAGACTGCGGCACTAAAACCCACCATGCCCTCAGCCGCGATCGATAATTGGGAGCGGGCGCTGGCAACACGATAAAGCCGCCGCACGCGCAAACCCCCGGTCGAGGACCGGGGGCGGCAGTATGCGTGAAGAAGCGCGCCGCAGGCGGCCCGTGCACAGGTTATTGTGCCTGCGCGACCGCGAAGCCGGTAAATCCGCCCATGCCGAGATCGGCCATTTCGGTCAGTGCACCTGAGCCAAGGTCAACTGAGTAGAGGCCAGCGGTCTCCGCTCCTTCGATTTGCAGGATGGCATAGGCCATATCCGTGCCTTCCTCAGGCGAGACGATGTCAAAGCCGCCCCAGTCGGACACATCCACGGTCGCGCCGTCAAGGCTCAGTTTTCCCACGCTGGCCAGTTCACCCGCGTTGTTGGCCAGTGTCACAAGCGCATCAGCACCAGCATCCAGCGCATATTGCGCGGTCGATGCGGCCTTGGCCCCCGGAATGGCGTTGGTATAGGCATTGGCAAAGATTACCGGGTCGGCACCCGCCGACATATCCCCCGCAACATAGAATGCATCGGTAAAGCGGCGGACGGAATTGGCGCGTTCGTCATTGTCGCCGAACCCTTGCGGAAAATAGACAAGGTTAGATCCGTCCGTGCCGACCGCGCGCACGGCGTCGATCTGATTGTTGAAGTCGAAGGCCACGGCCCCTTCGCCGATAACCGCATCTTCCATAAAGGTGGCACCAAGATCCGTGAGTTGGCCCGATTCCGGATCGACCGCATAAATCGCGCCATCGGCATAACCCAGAAGTTGACCTGTCACCGGGCGATAGGCAATCGCGCGCAGGGGCGTGGCGAGGGCGTAGGTTTCAACGGCACCGGCCTGGGACAGATCGGCCATGGTGACAAGCGTGCCGCCATCCGCGGCCAGAGCATAGCCCCTGAGCGTGACGTGATCGTCGGCCTGAGCGGCGGCGCCCAAGGAAACTGCGACGGTGGTCAGGGCAAATGTGGTCTTGAACAACATGGAAAAAGTCCTTTCTTCTTGCATTGGACCGCCCAATGCGGGCCAATTCGTAACAGCCACGACTCGACCGGAGCGAAAGTTTCACGGCGAGGCACATTTTTTGGACAAGGCCAGACCAATCGATACGAATTCCGAAACTGCGCCGCTCTGGCCCGCTACAGACAAAACCGATCCCCCCGCAGAACGCAGGGGGTCTGCGCGTGGCTGAGGATCTCGAATATCTCATTTCGCGCTGCGCGCTTGGTGATCGTGCCGCCTTTGCCGCACTTTATGATGCGACAAGCGCGAAACTTTATGCGGTCTGCGCCCGTGTCTTGGGTCAGGATCATGCCGCCGAGGACGCGATGCAGGACGCTTACGTCAAGATATGGGCCCATGCCGGGCGTTACCGTGTCACCGGGCATTCGCCGATGACGTGGCTCATCACGATTGCGCGTAACACCGCAATTGACCGGCTCAGGGCGCGGAGGCTACATGACGACGTCGAGGATTATCATGGCGGGATCGCTGCGCCGGGCGGAAATCCAGAGCACATCGCAGTGGCGCGGTCAGAGGCTGGGCGTATTCAAAGCTGTCTTGAAGAACTGGAACAGGACCGCCGCACAGCCATCACCGGTGCCTATCTCGACGGTCTCAGCTATGCCGAATTGGCCACGCGCGCGGGTATCCCGCTCAATACCATGCGCACATGGCTCCGGCGCGGGCTTGCAGCCTTGCGGGAGTGTATGAGCCGATGACCGACACCTTGGATGACGATGACATGCTGGCTGCGGAATATGCCATCGGTCTGCTCACGGGCGAGGCGTTTGAGGCGGCGCGCGCGCGCATGGCGTCTGACCCCGCCTTTGCCGCACGCGTCGTGAGTTGGGAGCGGCAGCTTGCGCCTCTGGCCGACCTGCCGTCACTCGCCCCGCCTGCGGGAGCGCGGGCGGCGCTCTTGCACAGGCTGTTCCCTGAACCCGCGCGCACGCCGTTCTGGCGGCGTCTTGGGCTGTGGCAGGCGCTGGCGGGGGGCGCGGTGGCCGTTGCGGTGGCGCTGGCAGTGGTGGATCTGGGGCCGGTTGCGCCGCCTCAGCCTGGGCCGCTCTACGCGGCAGAAATTGCGTCGGATATAGGCGACTTCCGCGTTGTCGCGCTGGTGGACAAGGCACGGGACGAGGTATTTTTAACCCGAACCGCAGGGGCAGCGCCTGCAGGGCGCATCCTGCAAGTCTGGGCGCATGGGCCAGACGAGCCTGCGCAATCCGTAGGGCTCTGGCCCGATGGAGAGAGCGTGGCGCTGGCGCTGCCGCCCGAGATTGCAGCAGTGCGGGGCACGCTGACCTTGGGGATTTCCGAAGAGCCGCCCGGTGGGTCGCCAACGGGCCGGCCATCGGGGCGCGTGTTCGGTACGGTCGATATTCCCGGCGTGACGGGAACGCAGGACTGAGCCGCTTTGCCTTGGTGTGAAAAGGGGGCTTGGAGAAGGCGGCGGCCATGGCGGTTTGAAATCCGCTTGTCGGGGGCAAGCCTGATATGATCAAGTGAAAAGCGGATTATCATCCCCCGGCAGCGGCTTGCGGGTCGCATGCTCTGGGGCAGACGTGGAGATGTGATATGAACCTTGCGCGATTGGCCTCTGAGGCTGCGGATCGAGGGCAGCCTGTTCGGGCGGGGCTGATCGGGGCGGGCAAGTTTGGCTCGATGTTCCTGAGCCAGGTGCCAACCATCGCGGGGCTCGAGGTGACGGCGATTGCGGATCTCGATCCTGCCCGCGCCCGGGCCGCCTGTACCGCGGTCGGCTGGGACGACAGCCGCATCGCCAGCACGGCCTATGTTGACGATGGCGAGGCGCTTGCCGCCCGTGACGACGTTGATGTTGTCATCGAAGCCACCGGCAACCCGCGCGCCGGGATTATCCATGCGCGCGCCGCCATTGCAGGCGGCAAGCACGTCGTGATGGTGAATGTCGAAGCGGATGTGCTGGCTGGCCCCACCCTTGCCGCAGAGGCGCGGGCAGCGGGCGTGGTCTATTCCATGGCTTACGGCGACCAACCGGCGCTGGTGTCAGAGATGGTGGATTGGGCACGCGCCACCGGATTTCACGTCACGGCGGCGGGCAAGGGCACCAAATACCTTCCCGCCTATCACGCCGTCACCCCCGATGACGTCTGGTCGCATTATGGCCTGACTGCAGAACAAGCGGCTGCGGCGGGGATGAATCCGCAGATGTTCAACTCTTTTCTCGACGGCACCAAGAGCGCGATCGAAATGGTGGCGATTGCCAATGCCTGCGGTCTCGATGTTCCTGACAACGGCCTCAGCTTCCCCCCGTGCGGCGTGGACGACCTTGCGCATGTGCTGCGCCCGCGCGCGGTGGGCGGGCAATTGGACGGGCGCGGCATGGTGGAAACCGTATCCTCGCTCGAACGCGACGGGCGGCCTGTGTTCCGCGATCTGCGCTGGGGCGTCTATGTGGTGCTTGAGGCCCCGAACGACTATGCCGCCGCCTGTTTCAAGCAATACGGCCTGCCCACGGATTCCACCGGGCGCTTTGCGTCAATGTACAAGCCCTTTCACCTGATCGGGCTGGAACTGTCGATTTCCGTCCTGAGCGCCGCGCTGCGCCACGAGCCTACCGGCCAAGCGCGCGAGATGCGCGGCACCGTGGCCTCGGTCGCCAAGCGCGCACTGAAGGCGGGAGAGGTGCTGGATGGCGAGGGCGGCTATACCGTCTGGGGCAAGGCGCTCCCGCTCAGCCGCGCGGGCGCGGCGCTGCCCATCGGTCTGGCCCATGGGGTGCGCATGACGCGCGACATCGCGGCGGGGGCGGTGTTGATGCTCGACGATGTCGATCTGTCGGGCAACGACGCGGCCACGCTCTACCGCGCCGCCATCGCAGGGTGATCAGGGCGCAAGAGCACGCATCGAAAGCAAGAGTTCATCACCGGAGCAGAGCATACGTCAGACCCCGTTATCGCACAAAAGGCCCCCTACCCCGTCGAAGTTGAAGAGGGCAAAACCTATTTCTGGTGTGCCTGTGGCAAGAGCGGCAAGCAGCCCTTCTGCGACGGAAGCCACAAGGACACGGGGTTTGCCCCGGTCAAATATACCGCGGAGACAAGCAAGCGGGTGTGCTTTTGCGGCTGCAAGCACAGCGGCAAGCCGCCGCTTTGCGACGGAAGCCATAGTAAGCTCTAGACCAGAGAGGTCATGCCGGCCGGGTTGGGGGACGGTGCCCCCCAACCCGCTGGTTCAGAGATTATACTGTTCGCGCGCGTAGTGACCCAAACCCACAGCATCGAGCCGGGACAGGGGGGCAAGGAATGTCACCTGAATTACCCCCGGCGCCCGACCAATCTCGATCGCGCCGTTGATTGTCGCGCGGTTGCGCACTTCGGCAACGGTCATGCCGAGCAGTTTCGCCGCCCGCTCCAATCCGTTGGTGATCGCGTCATTGAGATTGGCGGCAGTGCCGATGACCGAAATAGGTGCAACCGTCTCGATCTCGGCAACCGACCACTGGTTGGCCAGGCGCTGCGCTTTTGCGCGCTCGTCGGCACTAAAGGGTTTGGCCAGCGGCGGCAGGTCTTCGAGCAGGGGAAAGAGCACGGGCCCGTCGATCGGATAGTTTTTGACCACCTCCACCTGAAGTGTCACGCTGCCCGAGACATCCATCGTGTGACCCGCGATTTCGCCATCGCCCTGCGCCGCGTGCATATCGCCCATGTAGACGCCCGCGCCTTTGACCTTGACTGGCGCAATCAGGATCGCCCCCGGCCGCACCGCGTCGATATCCATATGCCCATCGGTCTTGTGCTCGGCCAATTGTTCGGCGGTGATCGCATAGGCATGGGGCGCACCGACGAGAAACGCGCCGAAATCCCCCGCATTGTGGCTGTCGGGCATGGCCATCGACGGGCAGGTTCCGAGCTGACCCAGAAAGGGCCGCATCCGGACCATGGCACCCGGCATGTCATGCGGCGCATAGCTCAGGATCGAATGTTGACGGCTTGCATCCGGCAGGGCGGCATAGTGGTTGGGGTTCTGGGCGATCCTGTCCGCCGCCGCCTCTGGCAGGGTCAGGCCGACGGTGCGCGTGTCGTCGAAGGTGACGGTGTAGCCGTGGACAATCTCGAACGGTGTCACCGCGTTGCCGCAGGCATCACATTTGACGCACTGCTGCCCGATCCCCTCGACATGGGTTTCGGGCCAGACCGTATCACAGACCGGGCAGCGCGCCGCGACATACGGATCGCCGACACAAAACCCCTCGGGCGAGCTGTCATGCCCCGAAGCCGTGGCAATCGAGGTCACGGTCACATCCCGTATCCGGATCGCCACGCCGTCGCCCACCTCGGCACCCGCCACGGCAACAGGCTGCGTCACCTCGTGACCGCCACGCAACCGAGGTGTGATCATCGGGCCCCAGCAACCGGGGGCCGTGTTGGCGATAATCGTGCCGCCACTTTCAACAGGCCCGAGCATCGGGGCCTCCGGGTCCAGCACGCTATTTGTAAAACCACTCACAACAACGCTGCGCTTTGCTGTGGTCAGGTCGGGGCTTCCGTCAGCCATGGCGATCTCCTTGTGGGATGAGGATGGTGTGGAATGAGACTGTGTGCATGGTAATCTCTGCCGGAACAAAGTCTAGGGTCCTGCTGTGGCGAGGGGTATTGCATAGCCCTTGGGGGCCGCGAGGCGTCGCAAAGAGGGTAGACGCCACCGGGGTGACATCCTATGCGGGGGGCATGAAAAGCGTTGCCTCTGCCTCTCCTTCGACCGACCGCATCCTTGCAGGTGTTGCCCTGATGCTGGGGTTTTGCGTGACCGCGCCCCTTCTCGATGTAGCAGCCAAGCTGGCATCGACCAGCGTGCCGGTGGGCCAGATCACCGCCGCGCGTTTCCTCGTGCAATGCGCGCTGATGGCCCCGTTTGTCTGGATCATGGGGCTGTCGTTGCGCGTGCCTCGCGCGCAATGGCTGGCGCTTTTGTCGCGCGCGGTGCTGCTCTTTGTCTCGACCTTCTGCTTTATCGCCGCAATCCGGGTCATGCCGCTGGCCGATGCGCTGGCGATTGTCTTCGTGGCGCCGTTCATCGTGCTCTTGGTGGGCAAGTTCTATTTGGGTGAGGATGTCGGCCCGCGCCGCGTGGGCGCGGCCATGGTGGGCTTTGTCGGGGTCCTTTTCGTGATCCAGCCCAGTTTCGCGGCCTTTGGCGTAGTGGCACTCTTTCCGCTTGGGACGGCGGTTGGCTTTGCCTTCTATATCCTCGTGACACGCGGGCTGTCGCGGCGGATGCATCCTGTGGCCTTGCAATTTCACACCGGCCTGATCGCCAGCCTTCTTTGTCTGCCGGTGATGATCTTGGCGGAGGGCACGGGGATGGAAATGCTCGATCCGGTCAAACCTCAGGGTATCGCATGGCTCTGGTTGCTCGGGGTCGGGTTCTTCGCCACGCTCAGCCACATGATGATGACCTATGCGCTGTCGCTGGCACCCTCGGCCACACTGGCCCCGCTGCAATATCTGGAACTGCCGGTGGCGACATTGCTGGGCTATCTGGTGTTCCGCGATTTCCCCAACGCGCTGACCCTGACAGGCATCGCCATCATCATCGGGGCGGGTCTCTACATGATCCACCGAGAGAGGGTCACAGCCCGTCAGTTGATGACCGAACGCGCCGCACCACCCATCTGAGGCGGGTGTCACGGCGGATCATGACAGGGTCCGCAACGTCAAACCTCGTGATCCAATTATACCGCGGGAACGAGGCAGTACCGACAGGCAAGGTTGCGGGGGTTGGACTTCGGGTCAGCGATCTGCTGGCCTCGTCATCTTGGCCGTTCGGACAAACGCGCCGCAGCAGTTTACAATATCTCAGAGATAGGCATCGCCCGATCCAACAGCTCTTCGTATACAGCGCTAACTTTGGGGCCCAGTGACTGCGGCATGCCTGCATGCCCATCGCTTGTGCGCAGACTCTGTTCGTAAAAGTGGCTCTCCGCCGGGGTATCGGCTGATACGCCAAAGTGACGGGCTAGATAATCCACCGCCTTGCCATAAACATCGGCAGGCCAATCAAAGTTGACCAGAGGGATGTCGTGGGCCGTTATGTGCTGCAATAATTTACGGTTGTACTTCATCCAAAGCTCCAACGGAGCGATAGCAGGTTGCAGGTTCGGGCCGCGCCGCTGCAGTGAGCGCGCCACGGCAAAAGGGTGCCGAAAGGTCGCCACATAGTGCATGTCCGGCAGCGCCTCTTGCCAGAATGGCAACGTGAACACGGTGCGCGGATCTTTGAACCCCCAGATCGGACGGCCGTCCAGCGATGCAATATGCTTGTCCCGACGCGTCCTCAGTTCATCATTCCACCGCATTTCTTCAGGCGGATTGTCCCAAGACCCACCATTCAGCGTCAGAAGGTCATTGTTGATCTGCATGATCTCGGGACTTTCCTTGTTGCCCCGTCGGTTGAACGTTGCAAAATTGATCACATCACCAAGAAACAGACCGCGTTCCTCCAGGCTTCCTGCCAAACAGCTGGTTCCGCTCCGATGCATTCCAAGGATGCAAACAACCTTTGCCTGATAGATTTCTGCCATCAAATACCGCCCTGCTGTGCCGGAGAGCCATCGCCAGCGTTGATCCGGTTTGGTGTGTAGAACAATTCGTCAAGCGGGTCGATATGCGGACGTTGCACGACAATTGCAAAACAATGGAACTGAAACGAGTGATCCCGCATCCTATCACCCGGCCAAGTCGCAAATCTGCTCAAAAACGCTGTCCATAGTGTGAGAGAAGGACGATGGATCGCGCGCCTGCGCCAGCCGTTTTCGCATCTCTGCGTCCGTCGCCACGCTTTGAACAATAGCCGTGATCTCTTCAACCGGCCGGTCTTCGGCCATATGCACGCCAAGCCCTAGGGCCGCGATACGTCGGGCGTTTTCCAGCTGATCCCCGATAAATCCGGGGGCAACGATCATTGGCACAGCATTCTGCAGACAGTGCCAGATCGTGCCAACGCCACCCAGAAACAGAAACGACGAAAGCCCCGGCATGACTGCGTTGAAGTCGGTCCACCGATGCAAATCGACATCCTTGCCCTGGCTGAGCGACTGAAAGTGCGCGTAGAGGTCGCGATCGTTGCCAAGAAAAAGGCTTACACCCTGACCTTGGGGTATGTCCGCGATCAGCGCCTCTGTCTGGCGCATCAGGTTTTCTTTGCGGCCTTGGTTTCCAAAGGATACGCCAATTCGTCGGACCTCAAGCGCTGGCGCGGGCGTGGTATGGTTGTAGATACTTATGCTCGCGGGATCGTTGATATGCTCGTAGAACCGCGCAGGCAAAAACTGCGCGTTCAAATAAGGAGACCGCAGCCAGCCGCTGTTCAGTCCACCCTTTTGCCAACCAAGCTCTTCCTTTAGCCGCTCGCCGAGATCGCGATACTCTTGGATCGGCTCGGGACTAGGATGAATGTTGACGCGCCCTTGGGCGGGAGACAGGAAAAAACGCCAGTACCCACCGGGCGTCCCCATCGCCGCATAAGGCAGATCAAGCTGGGCGGCGGCAAGTCCGGCGCCGACGAGCAGGCGGTCGATAAAGATAACGTCAGGTCGATGTTGCGCCATTCGCTGCCGAACACGCCTCAAACCGTCGATTCTGCCGTCGTGCAACGCGGGGTTTTTCTCCAAGTCTTCGATCTGACGCATCTGCATCAGACTTAGCTGGTTCAGAAGGCTCTCTTCCTCAACCTGGCAGCCATGCCCGCGTAGCCGTGCGACCTGATCCCCGCAGGTGATCCATATGCAACTGTGCCCTTCGACCTCAAGCTTCTGGCTAAGACGCAAGAACCCGAGACCGCCGAAATCCATGTGCCCATAGGCGCTTGAAACAAGAAACAGGACTTTGATGCTGCTACTCCCGCTCATTCTCTGGGGCTATCTTATCGACAGGTCCAGACCGGTCTTCGGCTTGCTCAACGTATTGCGCATTCGATCCATCGTATCAAGCACAGCAGCTCGCTGGTGCCTAACCAATGGATACCGCGATCCATTTGCGCGAGGACACCCTTGAGACATCAAGAGCGGATACGCGCAAGGCGGTGCAGGAACATGAGCGACACACAAAATCACTAAGCCACGGTGGTCTCCATGCCTCCATTCGAATTAATTGCATTTACATTCCGATCATAGCGGATGACATTTCAGTTTGCAGGTCCGACGCGGGAAAATTTCTGTGAAGCTTTCTCAGATGAGTTTGAAATGGCTGGAGGTTTTTCAACTGACGGCGCGACATGGTTCTGTGAAGGTCGCAGCCCAGCACAGTGGGCTTTCCGTCAGCACAGTATCGCATCATCTGCGCTGCCTAGAAGATGCTTTGGGGTGCCGCCTACTGGATCATGCGAAGCGTCCAATGGCTTTGACCGTTCAAGGGACACTGCTTTTGCCCTATGTCGATGCGGCGATTGCCATGTTGGAAAGCGGAACAATCGCCGTGTTCTCGGATCAGATCGCCGAAACGCGCAACTTGCGCCTCGGATTGATCGAGGATTTTGATAGCGAAGTTGCCCCGTTACTGGCGCGGCAATTGGCAGCAAGCCTGCCTAAATGCCAGTTTTCCCACTATACTCGACCCAGCCATGAGGTGATCGATCTGATACGCCGTCGGGAGTTGGATATTGGCGTCGCGGCGCAACCAAGCGTCGAAGTTGAGGACGTCAATGAATATCCGCTGCTGCGGGACCCCTTCGTTCTTGCGGTTCCTGCCGATAGCGATCTTGTGGCAGAGGATTACGTAGAGGGGCGCACTACCCTGCCCCTGATCCGCTATAGCCAACGTCAACTGATCGGATCACGGATCGAAACACAACTGCGCCGCATGAAGCTGAGCCCGCCCAATCGGTTCGAGTTCGAGAGCAACCAATCGGTGCTTGGACTTGTGGCCGAGGGTCAGGGATGGGCCATCACGACCCCGACCAACTATTACCGCGCCCTGCGCTTTCAGTCGCGTCTGAAACTGCTGCCATTTCCCGGTCGCGGTTTTTCACGCTATATCTCAGTTTATACATCGCCCGGATATGGCAGCGGGGTGGTCGATCTTGTCGTAACGACCTTGCGACTGCAGATTCAGTCAAAGGTGATTGATCCAACCACCGACAAGATGCCGTGGCTCAAGGCGGGTTTTCACCTCTTTCCAGCTACCAAAACTACAGAAGAATTCTGAACTGCGCGCGGATCTCCGTATCTTGTTCGGGTGTCAGATAGGACGGGTGATGACTGGCGAGAATCTTACGGGCCTTGTCCCTCGCCCTGCTCCAGGCGTCCTGCGATCCGTTTCGCGACCAAGTGATGGGCTGGTCCCGGTCCGCGAGCACGGGGTAGAAATAATCCCGCTCCATCGCCGCGAAAGTGTGCTGCCCTCCGAGAAAGTGACCGTCGCCCAGAACCGCCTCGCATATGGCGTCGAAGCCAAGGTTTTCTTCGGTCACTTCGATCCCTCGCAAGGCGCGATAGGTCGCAGAATGCATTTCGTCGTCCAGAACGAAGGCCTCAAAGCTGGCGCCCAGCAATGAAGCCGTCATGCCCGAAGATTCGTAAATCAGGTTGCCCCCTGCCAGAGCTGCAGCCATCGAGGTCAGGCCTTTTTCCACCCCGTATTGGGCATCAATCGCCTTGGCGTCGGTCATGGATGCCGCGACACCGGATGGCAGCCCGAGCCAGTTGCTAAGCTGCGCGGAGGCCGCGTTCAGCACCGCAATTTCGCCTCCACCGCCCGTAAAAGCGCCCGTTCGCAAATCAATGACCAATGGCCAATTAGAAAAGACCATGGGAAAGCCGGGGCTTATGACATTGACCATGACAAGGCTTGCCAATGTCTCGGCCAGCGATTGCGCGAGAAACCCCGCCAAGGTCGCGGGGGCCGTGGCCCCGGATTGGGCCGCCGTGATGCAAGACATCGGGATGTTATGGGCAATGCATTCATAGACTACATCCACCGCGTCCTCACCAAATCGCATGGGTGAAATCACCGGGCTGATATGCGCCTTGACGAAGGGTTTTTCCGCGAACTTCCCCGGACCACCGGCAACGATGTCGTACATCTTGACGATAGGCGCCACATGCCCGGCCAAGGTAAAGGCCGTTGCGACAGGCTTGGTCGTATGTCGCAGCAAGGCATACGAGGTGTTGACATCAAGGTCGAAATTGTCGGGCACATCCGTAGCAATGCAGCAACGTGTGAACCAGCTGACATTGGTCAAAGTGTCCTGAAGCCGGGTGAAATCGTGCAGGTCCTGCAAGGTGGAAGGGCGGTATTGCCCCGTATCCAAATCCAGTGTTTGCACCGCGGCCCCCCCGGTTCCAAAATAGACCCGGTCGCCACCAACCTCTATCGAGCGATCATCATCGCGCCCATGCAGCACAAAGGTCTTGGCCGCCGATTTGATCGCGGCCCGCGTCAATTCGGGCGGAAACAAAAGACGCCCGGCCCCATTATCCACGGCTCCTGCCGCCTTTAGATCCCGGCCGAGCCTGTCTGGCACCTCTCCCAAACCAAGCTCTGCCAACAAGCGGAGCGCTGTCTCGAAGATCGCGACCAGATCCCTCTCGCTCAGTGGTTTGTAGCTGCCGCCTAGCTGACCGGGCGCGGCTGGATTGGCGCTTTGTTTGGCCGCACGCTTGGCCATGCGGTCCTTTCGGCCGGACCGTCTGGTTCCGGGAGAGGCCTCGGTCATGTCAAAACACTCCAGATCTAATGGCATGATCACTTAGCGTGTGGGGCGGCGCAGCCTGCAAGATCAACAAAGGCTGCGCGATAAAATCATAAAATTAATTCGATGATTTCGAACTTATGCCGCTCGTGTTGACACATTCCGCCAAAGTGAGACGGTGCCCGGGAATTCTGGGAGGAATGATATGAAATCGCAAACGCGCGTTGTGGTCATTGGCGGCGGGATCGCTGGATGTTCGACCCTTTATCACCTGACACGCGAGGGATGGACCGACGTGGTTCTGGTCGAGCGCAACGAACTGACCTCGGGCACCACCTGGCATTCTGCGGCGCAGGTGACGAATTTTGGCATGACCCAGACCATGGTTGGTCTCAAATCGCATTCCATTGCGCTCTACAAGGAACTGTCCGAAGACCCGGATTATCCGATCAATTACCACCATGGCGACGGCGGTATCCGGCTAGCCAACACCGAGGCGCAGATGGATGGCTATCGCCATTTTGCCTCAATGGCTCGGGGCATGGGGGTGCATTTCGAGGTGATCGACGCGGCCGAATGCGCGCGCCGGCACCCTCTGATTTCCACCGAAAACCTGTTGGGCGGCCTATGGGATCCTCTGGATGGCGATATCGACCCGGCGCAGCTCTGTCAGGCGCTCGCGCGGCGTGCGCGCGCAGCAGGGGCCGAAGTCTATCGTCATACCCCCGTGACTGGCCTCACCCAGCATCGGGATCACAGCTGGACCGTGCATACAGACAAGGGCGACATCGCCTGCGAGATCGTCGTCAATGCATGCGGCTATCGTGTCAACGAGGTGGGCGTGATGATGGGCGTGCACCACCCTGTGATGTCGATGGAACATCAGTATTTCCTGACCGAAGAAATTCCTGCGATCCGCGATGCGGGCCACCGCATGCCGCTCTTGCGTTGCCCGATCAGCGATTACTACTGCCGTCAGGAAAAGAACGGGCTTTTGCTCGGATTCTATGAGCAAGGGTGCAAAACCTGGGGCATGGATGGGATCGACCCGAATTTCGTCAACGCGCTCTGCCCTGACGATCTTGACCGGGTCACGGATGTGCTGGAGGGGGCGTTTGCCCGTATGCCGGCGCTGATGGACGTCGGCATACATACCGTTGTCAACGGCCCGATCACCTATACCATCGACGGCGCGCCTCTGGTGGGGCGCATTCCCGGCAAGCGCAATGCATTCTGCATCATCGGCCTGCGGGCGGGACTTGGCGAAGGGGGCGGTCATGGCTGGCTGCTTGCGCAACAGATCGTTCATGGCGAGGCCCAATATGACACCTGGGTCACGGACCCGCGCCGGTTCACCAGCCATGCCAATGTGGAATTGACCGCACTAAAGGCTATCGAGGATTATCAGAACGAATTTCGCTTTCATTTTCCGCATGAACACCGCCCCGCCGGGCGACCGATGAAGACCACGCCGCTGACGCCGATCCTGGCGGCGGCCGGTGCGGCGTTCAAGGTCGTCAACGGGTGGGAGCGAGTGGACTATATGAAACCCGGCCCCGAATTCCACGAGACCCACAGCTTTCGGTTCAACGAAACCTTTGACGTTGTGGCCCGCGAGGTGGCGGCGGTTCAGACAGGTGTCGGCGTTTGCGAGGTGAACGGCTTTAACCGTATCGAACTGACCGGTGCCGGTGTGCACAACTTTCTTGACCGGATGAGCTGCGGCCATATTCCGCGCAAGCCCGGTAAGGTCGGGCTCTGCTATCTTCTCAATCACTTTGGCGCGCTCAAGGCCGAGGCCACGATCGCAAATCTGCCCGCGTCGGACCGTGGCCCTGACCGGGTATGGTATGGATCTGCCGCGGCGGCAGAATATCACGACATGGACTGGTTGCGCGCGCATCTGAGACCCGGGGAAGATGTGCAAATCCGCTCGATCACCAATGACCACACGATCCTTGTCGTGGCCGGGCCAAAATCGCGCGCCGTGATGCAGGCGGTCAGCCGTGCCGACTGGTCCCGCGACGCATTCCCTTGGCTCAGTGCGCGGGAATGCTTTGTCGGCATTGCCCCGGCGGTGGTCATGTCAGTCAGCTACTCGGGGGAACTGGCCTATGAAATCCATGTCCCCAATGCGCATCTCTATGCGGCCTGGCTTGCGCTCCGCGCGGCGGGCGCGACGCATGACATGCAGGTCTTTGGTGCCCGCGCCGTCGAGTCGATGCGCATGGAAAAGGGATATCTGCATTGGAAAGCGGATATCGTGACCGAATTCGACCCGTTCGAGACGGGATTGGAACGGTTCGTCAGGATGGAGAAGGCCGAATTCATCGGTCGCGACGCCCTGTTGGCGCGGCAGGCGTCTGGCCCGCAGCGCAGGCTTGTCACGCTGGCCATTCAGAGCCGCGACGCCCCGGCCCATGGCGGGGCATCGGTGATGGTGGACGGCGCAGTGAAGGGAACAGTGACATCCGGTGATTGGGGTCATCGGCTCGGCATGAACTTGGCATATGCCTTTGTCGACCCCGCGCTTGCGACCCCCGGAACACAGGTCACTATCGACATAATCGGCAGATTGACCCCGGCCGAGGTCATCGCACCGGGCCCCTATGATCCCGATCATGCGATTGTCCGCGCCTGATCCGGCGCGCGATCCATAGATTTAGGGGCTATAGCTCACATCGGGCGTTGCATCGCCCTCAAGCAGCGACAGCGCGACGAGGATCGCACCCGCGCCACCCGGGTGAACACTTAACGGCATCCCGACTTATTCATCCATATCGCTATTTTAACAGCATTATTGTGGTGCCCGCGGCCGGACTCGAACCGGCACGGCCTTGCGGCCGGGAGATTTTAAGTCTCATGTGTCTACCATTCCACCACGCGGGCACGGGGGTATGCGGGGCGGACAATATCCGCTTTGACGTGGGTGTAAAGCCAAACGCAGGGGTGTGGGACGGATCAGATCACATCGGAGAGGGCGTTTTCCTTGACTGCCTGCATCGCAACATAGGTCGAGGTATTGGCCAGATGCGGCAGGGTCGAAATGTGTTCGGCCAGCACCCGGCGATAGTCGGCCATGCTCTGCGTGCGGATCTTCATCAGGTAGTCGAAATTCCCTGCGATCAGATGTACTTGCTCGATCTCGGGAATCTTTGACACGGCGGCGTTGAACTCTGCCAAGGCGGCCTCGCGGGTGTCGTGCAGGCGCACCTCGACAAAACTCACGTGATCGAGGCCAAGGCGGATCGGATCGAACAGCGCGCGGTAGCCGGTGATCACACCGTCCCGCTCCAGCCGCCGAAGGCGGGCTTGCGTGGGCGATTTCGACAACCCAATCTCGCGCGCAAGCTCGGTAACGCTGATCCGCCCGTCGCCGGCCAGAACCCGTAGAATCGCCCGGTCAAAGCGGTCAAGGTCGAGTTGTTCGTTTTGATCCATGGTATGCTCCAAATTCAAACCATCCGGCCTGAAATTTCATTCTAATCAGGAAAAGTCACTGGTTCAATGATGCTATGATGTGCCATCCAACCATGGGGACCCGCATGCCATACGACACCGACATTCGCCGCGCCATCGACCTTGCCACCTATGCGGACGAGGCGGAAACGCTGGCGCGCCTGACCGCTGCTGCCAATCTCTCCGAGGCTGACCGGGCGCGGATCTGCGCGCGGGGTGCCGATCTGGTGCGCGCCATTCGCGGGCAATCAAGCCCCGGTCTGATGGAGGTGTTTCTGGCCGAATATGGCCTCTCGACCGATGAAGGCATTGCGCTCATGTGTCTGGCGGAGGCGCTGTTGCGGGTGCCGGATGCCGACACCATTGACGCGCTGATCGAGGACAAGATCGCGCCGTCGGACTGGGGCAAGCATATGGGGCATTCCACCTCGCCTTTGGTCAATGCCTCAACCTGGGCGTTGATGCTGACAGGCAAGGTGCTCAAGGATGAAAAGCCGGGGCCCGTGGGCCATCTGCGCGGTGCGATCAAGCGGCTGGGCGAGCCTGTCATCCGCACCGCCGTGGGCCGCGCAATGAAGGAAATGGGCCGCCAGTTCGTGCTGGGCGAGACCATTCAGGGCGCCATGGACCGCGCGGCGGGGATGGAGAAAAAGGGCTACAGCTATTCCTATGATATGCTGGGCGAGGCGGCGCGCACCGATGCGGACGCGACCCGCTATCACCTCAGCTATTCCCGTGCGATCACTGCCATCGCCAACGCCTGCACGCAGGCCGACATTCGCAGCAATCCCGGCATTTCGGTGAAACTCTCGGCGCTGCATCCGCGCTACGAGGTGGCGCAGCGCGCGCAGGTGATGGAGGTTCTTGTGCCCCGCCTGCGCAGCCTCGCCCTTTTGGCGAAATCGGCCAAGATGGGTCTCAACATCGACGCAGAAGAGGCGGATCGTCTGTCGCTCTCGCTCGACGTGATCGAGACGGTGTTGGCAGAGCCCGCCCTTGCCGGATGGGACGGGTTCGGTGTGGTGGTGCAGGCCTACGGCCAACGCGCCAGCCATGTGATTGATTTTCTTTATGATCTGGCTACGCGTCTGGATCGCAAGATCATGGTTCGTCTGGTCAAGGGTGCCTATTGGGATACCGAGATCAAGCGCGCGCAGGTGGCGGGGATCGACGGTTTTCCGGTCTTCACCTCCAAGGCCGCAACCGATGTCAGCTATATCGCCAATGCGCGCAAGCTCTTGTCGATGACCGACCGCATCTATCCGCAGTTCGCGACCCACAACGCCCACACCGCCGCCGCCATTCTCGACATGGCGAGTGACAAGGGCGCATTCGAGTTCCAGCGCCTGCACGGCATGGGCGAGGCGCTGCATGACATCATCCTCAAGGCCGAAGGCACCCGCTGTCGCATCTACGCGCCTGTGGGCGCGCATCGCGATCTCTTGGCCTATCTGGTGCGGCGCCTATTGGAAAACGGTGCAAACTCCAGCTTTGTGAACCAGATCGTCAATGAAGAGGTGGCCCCAGAAGAGGTCGCGCGCGATCCCTTTGTCGCCGTGAACGACCCGCAACCGCATCTTCCCAAAGGGCAGGACCTGTTCCAGCCCGAGCGCCCCAATTCGCGCGGCTTCGATCTGCGCCACCAGCCGACGCTGGACCAGATCGAGGCAGCGCGCGCGCCCTTTGCGCAGCACCTCTGGGAAGCCGCGCCGCTGATCGCGGGCACGCCCGCACCGCAAGCAGCGGAGGCCGTCGAGAACCCGGCCGATCCCGCCGATACCCCCGGCACCGTGGCCTGGGCCAGCAAGGCCGATATCGAGGTGGCCTTGAACGCCGCCGCCGCATGGGGTGCCCCCGCCAAGGAGCGTGGCGCGATCCTCAACCGCGTGGCGGACCTCTATGAGGAGAATTATGGCGAGATATTCGCACTACTGACCCGTGAGGCGGGGAAATCCATCCCCGATGCCGTGGCCGAGCTGCGCGAGGCGGTGGATTTCCTGCGCTATTACGCCGCCCACGCCCCCGAGGACGCGCCGATCGGCACCTTTACCTGCATTTCGCCGTGGAACTTCCCCCTGGCCATCTTTACCGGCCAGATCGCGGCGGCCTTGGCCGCCGGCAACGCGGTGCTGTCGAAACCCGCCGAGCAGACACCGCTCATCGCGCATCTGGCGGTGGGCCTCATGCACAAGGCTGGCGTGCCCGTCACGGCCCTGCAACTTCTGCCCGGGGTCGGGGATGTGGGCGCGGCGCTTACCTCTGACGCGCGCGTGGGTGGCGTGGCCTTTACCGGCTCGACCGAAACAGCGCTCAAAATCCGCGCGGCCATGGCCAAGCATCTCGCCCCCGGCGCACCGCTCATCGCGGAAACGGGCGGCATGAATGCGATGATCGTGGATTCGACCGCGCTGCCCGAACAGGCCGTGCAGGCAATTGTCGAAAGCGCCTTTCAATCTGCGGGTCAACGCTGCTCCGCTCTGCGCTGTCTCTATGTGCAGGATGACATCGCGCCGCATTTCCTCGAGATGCTGACCGGTGCGATGGATGCGCTGACCGTCGGAAATCCGTGGCACCTGAGCACGGATTGCGGCCCGGTGATCGACGAAGAGGCGCGCGCCGGCATTGCCGCGCATATCCAGACCGCGCGCGCCGAAGGACGGCTCTTGCACGAGCTTAAAACCCCGAACGCAGGCACCTATATTGCCCCCACGCTGATCAAGGTTGGCGGGGTCGGCGATATCGAGCGCGAAATCTTTGGTCCCGTGCTGCATGTCGCCACGTTCAAATCCGGCGATCTCGACCGGGTGATCGGTGCCATCAATGCCACCGGCTATGGCCTGACCTTTGGCCTGATGACGCGGATCGACGACCGCGTGCAGCATGTGACCGAGGCGGTGCATGCGGGCAATATCTATGTCAACCGCAACCAGATCGGGGCCATCGTAGGCAGCCAGCCGTTTGGCGGCGAGGGCATGTCGGGCACCGGGCCCAAGGCGGGGGGGCCACATTACCTCACGCGCTTTACCGCGCGCCCCGCGTCGGAAAAGGGCGAGAAATGGACCGAGGCCATGTCGGCGCAAGCGGCGCAAAAGGCGCTCGATGCCGCCAATGCCGCCGCCCGTGCGCCCCGCGCGGCCCTTGTTCTGCCGGGGCCGACCGGCGAGTCGAACCGATTGACCACCCATGTACGCCCTGCGCTGTTGTGCATGGGGCCGGGGGCGGATCTGGCGGCAGCGCAGGCGCGCGCGGTCGAGGGGCTGGGCGGTGTGGCGGTTACCGCCACGGGCCGGGTCGACCCAGAGGCGCTTGTAACCATGGGCGGCCTATCGGGCGTGCTCTGGTGGGGCTGCGAAAGCGAGGCGCGCGCCTATGCCGGAGCCATGGCGCGACGTGCAGGCCCGATCCTGCCCTTGATCACCGGCATGCCCGACACCGGCCACGCGCTCCACGAGCGGCATGTCTGTGTCGACACCACGGCGGCGGGCGGCAACGCGGCGCTCTTGAGCGGAATGTCCTGAGGCCCAGGTCGATCAGGCCAAAAGCATCCACAAGGCCACGGTCCCGAGGACCACGCCGAAAGCTGTATTCAGTGCCCGCGCGCTTCCAGCGCGGGCAAAAAGCCGACCCAATCTCGCGCCCATCATGGTCCACAGGGTAAAGGCCACAAGGTTGTTAAGCGTAAAAAGCGTGGTGATACCCAGTACCAACAGTGTCTGGTTGGTGTCCGAAACGCTCAGGAATTGCGTGAACATCAACGCAATGATCACATAGGCCTTGGGATTGAGGAGCAAGAGCACCGCCCCATCCCGAAACGAGGCCGGGCGTGCCTCAATCGCACTGTCGCGTGCCCCGGCACGCAGCAAACCCCAAGCGATCCAGAAAACGTAAAGCGCACCAGCGAGTTTGAGCAAGACGAAAATCCCCGGCGCGGCCTCCAGCGCGCCGACAAAACCGAAACCTATCGCGGCTGTCACCAGCCATGTGGCGATGTGATACCCAAAGCTTGCCGGAAACGTCGCTCGAATCCCAAAGCGCGCACCGTTGGCGGCGAAAAAGAGATTGCCGGGACCGGGACTATAGGCCAGCGGCAAAAGAAAAAGCACCAGCGCAAATGCAAGCTGAGTCATCGTCATCTCCTATGGATGGGAAAACTTTGCGCACCGTTCGCGATATTGGGCGACCCGGTTCTTGCGCAAATCGAGACGGCGGGTGCAATCACCGGCTTTCCGTCCCCCGTGATCCGCGCTAGCTTTCGCCCATGTTCCCGATCCGCGATCATAACCCTTCGGGGCGCACACCCTATGTCACCTACGGGCTGATCGCGCTCAATATCGTGATTTTCATATCCTACTGGCCGCTTTTCGCGAATGAGAGGGCGCTCAATCTCTTTTTCTACGATTGGGCCATGATCCCCGCCAAGGTGACGCAACTGGGGGATTTCAGCGGGTTGCTGACCTCGATGTTCCTGCATGGGGGCGCGCTGCATCTGGCGGGAAACATGCTGTTTCTCTGGATCTTCGGGGATAACATGGAGGATCGGATGGGGCATCTGCCCTATCTCGGCTTTTACCTTGCCACGGGCGTGGCGGCGGGGCTTGCGCATATCCTGGGCAGTCCGGGCTCGATGGTGCCGACCGTCGGGGCCTCGGGCGCGATTGCGGGGGTGATGGGCGGGTATCTCCTGCTCTTTCCACGGGCGCGGGTGGATATCCTGCTGTTTTTCTTCGTGTTCTTTCGCATCATCCCGATTCCCGCAGCGATCATGCTGGTGCTGTGGTTCGCGCTTCAGGTCATGGCCGGGCTCGGCAGCGATCCCGACATGGGCGGGGTCGCCTATTGGGCACATGCGGGTGGGTTTGTTGCGGGCTTGGCATTGACACTGCCGGTCTTTCTGCGGCTTGGCGGCCCGCGTTTCTGGCGCGAGACCCACGGCTCGCCACCGCATCCTGCGCCCGACTACCGCTTTCGTCCCAGTTCCATTCCGACCGTGAGGAAACGCCGATGACCCACCCCCTCAAGGCCACCTGCCATTGCGGCGCGGTTGAACTGCGCGTGACGCTCTCGGAGGGGCTATCGACCGCGCGCCGCTGTGATTGCTCGTTTTGCCGCAGGCGCGGCGCGGCGGCAGTTTCGGCACCCCTGAACGGGGTCGAGGTGCTCCGTGGCGCGGATAATCTCACGCTCTATCAATGGGGCACTGGCACGGCCAAACACTATTTCTGCAAGACTTGCGGAATTTACACGCATCATCGGCGCCGATCGAACCCAAATGAGTATGGCGTCAATCTCGGGGCGATCGAGGGCGTGAACCCGCGTGATCTCGACCCGATTGGATGGGTCGACGGGGTAAACCATCCGTCGGATGCGTGAAGGGCCGTTAGGAAGAGTTTGGCCGAAAGTTGACATCGGCCCTAACCGCCAAAGCGCGGACTCACGGCGTCAAACGCGACGCCGATACTTGCCCGCTCACCCCCGGATCACGCCCGCGAACTTGTCAAAGATCGCCTCGTTGGCGCAGATCACCTCGCCATCGGCCAGAATATTGCCGCCGGGGCGCAGCGGTTCAACGAACCCGCCCGCCTCGCGCACGATGATCACGCCCGCCGCAAGATCCCAAGCGTTCAAACGCCGTTCCCAGAACCCTTCATACCGGCCCGCCGCCACATAAGCCATGTCGAGCGCCGCCGATCCCCAGCGGCGCACGCCCGCGCAGGTCGGCATCAATTTCGCCAGATCTTGCAAGGTTTCGGGCAGGTCGGCCCGCCCGCCAAAGGGCAGTCCGGTGGCAAAGATCGACTCGATCATTTTATTGCGCCCCGAGACACGCAGGCGGCTTTCGTTCATCCAGGCACCCGCGCCTTTTTCAGCAAAGAACGCCTCGTCCTTGCTGGCGTCGTAAATGACGCCCGCGACCACTTCGCCCTTATGTTCCAGCGCGATTGAGACCGCCCAATGCGGCAGGCCGTGCAGGAAATTGGTGGTCCCGTCCAGCGGGTCGACGATCCAGCGGCGGGTAGGGTCCTGCCCCTCTTCCTCGCCGCCTTCTTCGGCCAGCCAGCCATAGGTCGGACGCGCGCCCATCAACTCGGTCTTGAGTATCTTTTCCGCAGCAATATCGGCGCGGCTGACGAAATCGCCCGCGCCTTTCATGCTGACCTGAAGGTTCTCGACCTCGCGGAAATCCTTGGCCAGTGCCCGCCCCGCTTTGCGCGCGGCCTTGAGCATGACGTTGAGATTGGCACTACCTACCATTGCAAGGGCTCCTTTTGGGTCAGGCCGGGGCTATACGCCGCGCATCCGCAACAGACAAGGCCCGATCAGGTAAAGCGGTTGTCTCGGGGGAATCCCCGTGGCGCCATACGGCCGGTGCCCGCACGCTTGCCCAACCATTCGTCTAGATTGCTTTCGGTGCGGGTGCGCCCGGCCGGGTCGCGCCATGTCAACCCGTTTGCCAGATCAAAGGTGGTGGCATCACTCAGCCCGCCATCCTTGTATTTCTGGAGCCGGACACCCTTGCCGCGCCCAAGTTCCGGCAATTCGTCCAAGGCAAAGACCAGCACCTTGCGATTGTCGCCCACGCAGGCCACGTGATCGCCGTTCACCGGGCGGCAAACCACCGCGCGTGCGGGATCACGCAGGTTGAGCACCTGCTTGCCGCTGCGGGTCTGGGCGATCACCTCTTCCTCGGGCACGATGAAACCGTCCCCGGCGTCAGAGGCGACCAGCAATTTGCGCCCCGGCTTGTGAATGAGCAGATCGACTATCCCTGCCTCGTTGGGCAGATCGACCATCAGGCGCAGCGGCTCGCCCATGCCGCGCCCACCGGGCAGGTTCGCAGCACTCAGCGTGTAAAAGCGGCCATTGCTGCCAAAGACCAGAATCCGATCGGTCGTCTCTGCGTGGAACATGAAGCGCGGGCCGTCGCCGTCCTTGAACTTCAACTCGCGGCTCAGATCGAGATGCCCGGTCATGGCCCGGATCCAGCCCATCTGGCTGCACACCACTGTAATCGGCTCGCGGTCGATCATAGCCTCGAGCGGCACGTCTTCGACGCTTCCCGCCTCGGCAAACTGTGTGCGGCGCGCGCCAATGGCGTGGCTCTTGCCAAAGGTCTTCTTGACCTCTTTCAACTGATCCGCCACCGCCACCCACTGCAGGGATACATCGTCGAGCAAATCCTCAAGGCCTGCGCGTTCCGCCATCAGCGCATCCCGCTCGGCGCGCAGTTCCATTTCTTCCAAGCGCCGCAAGGAGCGCAGGCGCATGTTGAGGATCGCCTCGGCCTGCACTTCGGTCAGCCCCGGCTCGTCGGACGGAGGGTGCGGCACATAATCCGCCTCGGACATGGCGCGCGGCACGGTGCGGCTCCAATCCTCGCGCATCAGGGCCGACTTCGGATCGTCGTCATAGCGGATGATGTCGATCACCCGGTCGAGATTGAGGAAGGCCACGATCAAGCCTTCCAGAACCTCTAGCCGGTGGTCGATCTTTTCCATCCGGTGCGCCGAGCGGCGCAACAGCACCTCTTGCCGGAAATCGAGAAAGGCGCGCAGCACCTCCTTCAGCGAGCAGACCTTGGGCGTGACCCCGTCGATCAACACATTCATGTTGAGCGAGAACCGCACTTCCAATTCGGAGTTGCGATACATCATGCCCATCAACACCTCGGGATCGACATTCTTGGAGCGCGGCTCAAGGATCAGGCGCACATCATCGGCGCTCTCGTCGCGGACATCAGCAAGGATCGGCACCTTGCGGGTCTGGATCAGTTCGGCAATGCGCTCGATCAGCTTGGATTTCTGCACCTGATAGGGAATCTCTGTGACGACAATCTGCCACTGACCGCGCCCCAGATCCTCCAACTCCCATTTGCAACGCAAACGGAAGGCACCGCGCCCAGTCAGATAGGCCTGCGCGATACTCTCAGGCGGTTCGACGATGACACCGCCTGTGGGGAAATCGGGACCGGGGATGTATTGCAAAAGCGTATCGTCGCGGGCGTCGGGGGCCTTGATCAGATGCAGGCAGGCGTCGATCAATTCGGCGATGTTATGCGGCGGAATGTTGGTTGCCATGCCCACAGCAATGCCCGAAGAGCCATTGGCCAGCAGATTTGGAAAGGATGCGGGCAGAACCACGGGTTCGCGCAGCGTGCCGTCGTAATTGTCGCGGAAATCCACCGCATCCTCGGCCAGACCGTCCAGCAGCGCCTCGGCAAAGGCGGTCATCCGTGCCTCTGTATAGCGGCTGGCCGCGGGGTTATCGCCGTCGATATTGCCGAAATTGCCCTGCCCGTCCACCAGCGGATACCGCACCGCGAAATCCTGCGCCAGACGCGCCATCGCATCATAGATCGCGGCATCGCCATGCGGGTGATAGTTGCCCATCACATCACCGGAAATCTTTGCCGACTTGCGAAAGCCCCCGGTGCTGGAAAGCCGGAGTTCGCGCATCGCATAGAGGATGCGCCGATGCACCGGCTTCAACCCGTCGCGCGCATCCGGCAACGCCCGGTGCATGATCGTGGACAGCGCATAGGTGAGATAGCGCTCGCCGATCGCGCGGCGCAGCGGCTCTGACACAGCCTCGGGCTGAATATTGGGGTCGTCCAGCAGATCACTCATGTATGTGGTGATAGCCCTGCCATCCTGCGGCGTAAAGCATTCAGAGGCCACAGGTTTCAATCTTTTCCGATTTCCCCCTCATAGAGACGGGCGAATCGGATATACTGTATCTGCTGCCAAGCATTCAATTTATCGTGTGGTACTGGGGGGACGCGCAATGTGGCGCTTTATTCTTGTGAGTTTTGCTTTTCTGGGATGGTCTTTTTATGAGTTGAGCGGCGGGGCCGATTATCGCCCTTCGGCCAATTCCATTCAGGCGCGTGCCCTGCTCGACAATCAGCGGCCTGTAGCGCGGCCCTTGCGCGTCAATGTGATCGAATTGGCGCAGGATGGCACCCCGCGGCACGACGCGGAGGTAACGCGCACCATTACATCACTGCATGATCTGGGTCTCAATATGGGAGAGAAGGTGGTGTTGACGCTGGCCTCTGCGGAGGGAGATGTCGAACCGGCCCCCATTGCGGTAAGCCTACCCACCGCACGGGTCACCACGCCCGCCGCAATTCCCGACACACCCGAAGTCACGAAACCCGTTCAAGAGGCTGTGTTGGAGGTCGAAACACTGGCACCCGCCCCTGACTTGCGTCGGGTGTCCGGCAATTCGGTCAATCTGCGCACTGGTCCCGGAACAGGCTTTGGCCGTATAGCCAGCCTCAAGCGCGGCACCGACGTGATCGTGCTCAACGACCCCGGCGAAGGCTGGATCAAGCTGCGGGTGGTCGAAACGGGGCGCATTGGCTGGATGGCGGAAACCCTGCTCACGCTGGCCGCTGACTAAGGCTTGCATCGCGCCGTTCCACGCGCCACAAGGTCGGGCATGACAGAGCGCTCTATCCTGATCACTGGCTGTTCCTCGGGCATCGGCTATGACGCCGCGCAGGGCATGCGTGCGCGCGGCTGGCGGGTCTTTGCCGCCTGTCGCAAAGAGGCGGATTGCGAGCGCCTGCGCGCCGAAGGCTTCGAAAGTCCGCGCATTGATTACAACGATGAGACCAGCATCCAGCAGGCCGTGGCCGAGGTTCTGGCCGCCACTGGCGGACGGCTTGATGCGCTTTTCAACAACGGGGCCTATGCCTGTCCGGGGCTGGTCGAGGATCTGCCGCGCGGGGCACTGCGTGAGATTTTCGAGAGCAATGTCTTTGGCTGGCATGATCTGACGCGACAGGTGATTCCAGCCATGCGCGCGCAGGGTCACGGACGCATCGTGCAATGCTCGTCGGTACTGGGCCTTGTGACTCTCGGCTGGCGCGGTGCGTATGTGAGCACGAAATTCGCCCTCGAGGGGCTAACCGATACGCTGCGGATCGAAATGCGCGGTAGTGGCATCCATGTCAGCCTGATCGAACCCGGCCCAGTGACCACCAAGATCCGCGAGAATGCCCGCGCGCCTTTCGAGCGCTGGATCGACTGGGAAAACGCGCATCGCGCAGACGAATATCGAGACAAACTGCGTCCGCGTCTCTATGGCCCCTACGCCAAGGACAATTTCGAACTGCCCCCCGAGGCGGTCACGAAAAAGCTGATCCACGCCATCGAATCGCCCCGGCCGCAGGCGCGCTATTACGTGACCACGCCCACCTATCTCATGGGTACGCTGCGCCGCCTGCTGCCAACGCGCCTGCTGGACTGGGTGATCTCGAAAGCGTGACGGGCACACACCCGCGTCATATTTTCCCTTTCGCTTTTCCCGCCGCACCGCCTAGATGTGCCCCAGAACAAACCCCGAAAGGACGCCGCATGTTGCAAGATCCGCTTTTCATCCTCGTCGCTGTGGGCTGTATCACGGTTGCGCTGATCCTGATCCGGGGCATTTCCACCTTTGGCAAAGAGGGGGTGGAGAATGCAAAACGCTCGAACAAATACATGCAATGGCGGTTGATCGCGCAGTTCGTGGCGATCATTCTCATTCTGGTTTTCGTCTATTTCCGCAGGCAGGGAGGATAATCCATGGTCGTTCTCAACAGAATTTACACGCGCACTGGCGATGCCGGGGAAACCGCGCTCGGCAACGGCACGCGCGTGGCAAAACATTCGGCCCGCGTCACCGCATACGGCACGGTGGATGAGGTCAACGCGACCGTGGGTCTCGCGCGCCTTTATGCCAAGGATGAGACGGACGATGCGCTGGCACGCATCCAGAATGACCTCTTCGACCTTGGGGCCGATCTCTGCCGCCCGGATATGGAGCGGGACGCCGATGCCGAATACCCGCCGCTGCGCATGTCCTCCAGCCAGGTAGACCGGCTGGAAGCAGAAATTGACGCGATGAACAAGCATCTGGAGCCGCTGCGCAGCTTTATTCTACCCGGCGGGTCGCCCTTGGCCGCGCATCTGCATCTGTGTCGCACCGTGTCGCGGCGGGCCGAACGGCTGACGGTGGAGTTGTCGGCGCTGGAGAATGTCAACGAAGCGGCGCTCAAGTATCTCAACCGCCTGAGCGATTGGTTTTTCGTGGCATCCCGCATGGCCAATGACAGTGGCAAGGCGGATGTTTTGTGGGTTCCCGGCGCGAACCGCTGAAATACTCTGGCAACATTCTTGCGCTGAAAACCTGAAACGCGACGTCGCCAGACGCTAACGTGACGATTTTGCCCTGTTTCCCGCGCGGCAGAGCCGGTATCAACGCGCTGGAGAGCTTATCCGGGGGGTGCTACGCCCCCCACCACCATTAAGGGAGACCATGCCAATGAAGGTGCTCGTACCTGTCAAACGTGTGATCGACTATAACGTGAAGGTTCGTGTCAAGGCGGACGGGAGCGGGGTCGATCTTGCGAATGTGAAGATGTCGATGAACCCGTTTGACGAGATTGCCGTCGAAGAGGCGATTCGCCTCAAGGAGGCGGGCAAGGCGAGCGAAGTGATCGCGGTGTCCATTGGCGTGAAACAGGCGCAGGAGACCTTGCGCACGGCGTTGGCGATGGGCGCGGACCGCGCCATCCTCGTGATTGCCGCCGATGACGTGCATCAGGACGTCGAGCCGCTTAGCGTCGCCAAGATCCTCGCCAAGATCGTCGAAGAAGAGCAGCCCGGCCTCGTGCTCTGCGGCAAGCAGGCGATCGACAATGACATGAATGCGACGGGCCAGATGCTCTCGGCACTTCTGGGCTGGTCGCAGGCAACCTTTGCCTCCAAACTCGACGTCGAGGGCGACCACGCGCTCGTCACCCGCGAGGTGGATGGCGGCTTGCAGACCATCAAGGTCAAGACGCCCACCATCGTCACGGTGGACCTGCGCCTCAACGAGCCGCGCTATGCGTCGCTGCCCAATATCATGAAGGCCAAGAAAAAGCCGCTGGATGAGAAGACCGCCGCCGATTACGGCGTCGATGTCACGCCCCGGCTGGAAATCACAGGCACATCCGAGCCCGCAAGCCGCGCGGCCGGTGTGATCCTCGGCTCGGTGGACGAGCTGGTTGCGAAACTCAAGGAAGTGGGAGCCGTATGATGTCCGTTCTTCTTCTCGCCGAAGTCACCGATGGGGAACTCGCGCTGGACGCCACCGCCAAGGCGGTGACGGCAGCCGCCAAACTGGGCGATGTGACCGTTCTTTGCTGCGGTGCCTCTGCGGCGGCAGCGGGTGCCGATGCGGCGAAAATCGCCGGGGTGAAAAAGGTGCTGGTCGCCGAGGATGCCTCGCTTGGGCACCGCTTGGCCGAACCCACCGCTGCGCTGATTGTCAGCCTCGCGGGCGACTATAGCCATATCGTGGCCCCCGCCACCACGGATGCCAAGAACGTGCTGCCGCGCGTCGCGGCGCTGTTGGATGTGATGGTGATCTCCGACGCCTCGGGCGTCGTGGACGCCGATACGTTCGAGCGCCCGATCTATGCCGGCAACGCGATCCAGACCGTAAAATCGCGCGATGCGAAAAAGGTCATCTCGTTCCGCACCTCGACCTTTGACGCGGCAGGCGAACAGGCGGCAGCGCCGGTCGAGACCATTTCGGCAGTGGCCAACCCCGGCCTGTCGGAATGGATCGAGGACAAGGTGGCAGCAAGCGACCGCCCCGAACTGACATCGGCAGGTGTCGTCGTCTCGGGCGGGCGCGGTGTCGGGTCCAAGGACGATTTCGCGTTGATCGAGAAACTCGCGGACAAGTTGGGCGCCGCTGTGGGCGCAAGCCGCGCCGCGGTCGACTCGGGCTATGCGCCGAACGACTGGCAGGTCGGCCAGACCGGCAAGGTCGTGGCCCCCAACCTCTATGTCGCGGTGGGCATTTCGGGTGCGATCCAGCATCTTGCGGGCATGAAAGACAGCAAGATCATCGTCGCCATCAACAAAGACGAAGAAGCGCCGATTTTCCAGGTGGCCGATTATGGCCTCGTGGCGGACCTTTTCACCGCCCTGCCGGAACTGACCGAGAAACTCTGAGGTCAAGCAGAACCAAAACAAACCCGCGTCCTAACCGACGCGGGTTTTTTAATTGGCCAAGAGGTTTTCCAGAACAGGCGACAGCGCCCGCGCTGCCTCGGAATGGGCGAGCAATCCGGGCAGATCGGCAGCGACGGCCTCTTGCATCGGGTCAAAGCGCATACCGCGCGTGCCCTGTGCGCAAGCCTCTGGGCTGATCACCACCTCGACCACCCGCGCCGCGCGTGCGCCCACCGCGCGCAGCATGGCGCGGCTGACATAGGCCGGATCATCCGCAATACCCGCCGCCTCATGCCCAAGACCCGGCAGATGCCGCGAGAACCACATCAGCACGACCGGCGCGGCAATGCGCTCGAGCAGCGTCTGCATGGCCGTTACCCAGGCCTCTTGCAGGCCCTCACGCAGCACGGCAAATCGGTCTGGCGAAACATCCTCCAAGCGCCGCATCATATGGCGCGTGAAGTGGAATTCCGTAAAATCAACCTCGGGATAAAGACGCCGCAAGCGCTGTGTCGCCTCAAGAAAGCGGTCATTGCGGCGCGGATGCACGCGGTAGTACGGATTGCTGAGGTTCATTGCCCCGGGCACCTGCAACACGACGGCGCGTGCGCGCGATACTATGTCCAGCAGCCCCTCATCCTTGAGAAAGGCATCGACACCGGCATTGGGCCAGCCGAAATTAACACAAGGAAGCGCCAAAGACCGCTCCATCAGATCGGGATAGGGCCGGTCGATGAAGGTGCCATAGGTTTCCGTGCCGCCAAGACAGGCCACGAAATCGCCCGTCAACCGACGCTGCGGCCCGCGAAACACCAGTTTTGACCCGTCATAAGTTACAGGCCGATAATCGAGGGGCCTGTGCCCCACGCGCTCAAATCCCATGTCACCCACCTTGATCCACTCACCCATTGAAAGGGTGGACGATTCCTCTTGCTAAATCGCTAAACGACCAATTCTCAGATTATTTTACCTGTCTCATGCCCTTGCGGCTTGCGCCCGCCGCGGCCTATGCTGCTGCAGCAATCGGACAGGGATCGGGCGGATGGAGATCACGAGAATCGGTGTGGTTGGCGCGGGCCAGATGGGCAATGGGATCGCCCATGTCATGGCCATCGCGGGCTATGACGTGCTGCTGAACGACATCAGCGCCGAAGCGCTAGAACGTGCCATGGCGGCGATTCGCAAGAATATGGAACGTCAGGTCAGCCGAGGGAAAATCGCGCAAGACGAGATGGCGGCCGCACTTGCCCGGATTGTCACCACGCAGACCCTCACCGAACTGGGCAAGACCGACCTGGTGATCGAGGCCGCGACCGAGCGCGAGGCGGTGAAGCAGGCAATCTTCGACGAACTCTTGCCGCATCTGGAACCGCATACGATCCTGACCTCGAACACCTCGTCGATTTCGATCACGCGATTGGCCAGCCGCACCGACCGGCCCGAGAAGTTCATGGGGTTTCATTTCATGAACCCCGTGCCTGTGATGCAACTGGTCGAATTGATCCGAGGCATCGCCACCGACAAGGACACCTATAACGCCTGTCTCGCCGTGGTCGAAAAGCTGGGTAAGACCGCCGCCTCAGCCGAGGACTTCCCGGCCTTCATCGTCAACCGCATCCTGATGCCGATGATCAACGAGGCGGTCTATACGCTGTATGAGGGGGTCGGAAACGTCAAATCCATCGACGAATCCCTGAAGCTGGGGGCAAATCATCCGATGGGACCGCTGGAACTGGCGGATTTCATCGGGCTGGATACCTGTCTGGCGATCATGAACGTGCTGCACGATGGGCTGGCAGATACAAAATATCGCCCCTGCCCGCTCTTGACGAAATATGTCGAAGCGGGTTGGCTTGGCCGCAAGACCGGGCGCGGGTTCTATGACTATCGCGGTGAAGTGGCCGTGCCGACGCGTTGAGCGTTATTTGCTGGTCTCGCCCAACGAGAGCGTATGCGCGCGCAGCCATTCCATGAAACCGCGCGGATCGCTTTCGAGCATCGCCATACGTTCGTCGCTGATCGGCGCGCCCACCACCGGCTTTTGCGGGTGGTTGCAACTGTTGACCACCTCATGCAGCAAAAGCCCCTGCCGCAACGTGGCCGAAATCCGGTTGGCCATCTGATACCAGCGTGAATTGGCGCCGGGGAAATAGATTGGCACGACACGCGCGCCCGACCGCCGGATCATCTGCGCTGTAAAAACGTTCCATTCCCGCTCGATCACCGGCCCGAACATCGTATCGCTCGAGGCCACGACGCCTGAGGGGAACACGCTGATCACCCCGCCCTCCTTGAGATGCGCCATCGCCTTGGCGCGCATTTCGACCGATTTGCGCTGAGCATCGGGTTCATGTGGGAAAGGGACAGAGATCATATAAGAGGCCGCCACCTCATCGATCCCGGTCAAGAGCGCCCGTGTGAGGATCTTGTAGTCACTGCGCCGCCGCCCGATCAAATCGGCCAGGATCATCCCATCCACCAGACCATGCGGATGGTTGGCCACAACCACCACCGGCCCGTCCAACGGGATATGCGCCACCTCGTCATCCGGGGTCAGAAGCGGAATACCCATAGTATCCAAGGCCGCGCGCCAAAACGCCTGACCCGTCGGTGCGCCACGCTTCTCGAACTTGCGGATCATGCGCAGGATTGTGATCTTACCGGTCATCCACTCCATCAGGCGGATGATGAACGATGTGAGACCATTGTCGAAACTGTTGGCATAAGTCAGGCTGCGGCGGTCGTATTTGGTGAAGAGAACCGTATCGCCCGTCTCTGTGCCGGACTCTGGCTGCGCCTTGGTGTTCACTGCTTTGTTCCTGTCCCGCTCATGTCGCGACTGCCTGATCCTGCGCGCCTACATGCTCTCGCCAAATCTGTCCGCAACCAGTGCCGCAACCGCCTCGGCCAGAGGGGTTGCGTCCGGCCCGACGATTTCGACGTCAATAGTGGTTCCTTTGGCCGCTGCCAACATCAAAAGCCCCATGATGCTGTCACCAGAGGCAGATTGCCCATTGCACGACACCTCGGCGCGGGCATCAAAACCCTCGACCACCTCAACCAACTTTGCGGCGGCCCGGGCATGCAGCCCCTTTTCGTTGACGATCTCCATGCGGCGCGTCACCTTGTCCATGCTCACCCTCGCCTCCTCACTCTTCCGAAACATTATGGCTGTCGATATATTTGCGCCCTGCCTCGAGCGCCGCGCGCACCGCGTCGGGCAGCGCCATGTGCCGGCTCTTGGCGAGCTTGATCAGCATCGGTAGGTTGGCCCCATAGAGAATACGCCGGTCATTGGGGCGGCAGGCACGCAGCGACAGGTTCGAGGGCGATCCTCCAAAGATATCGGTCACGAGCACGACCCCTCCGCCGGTATCGACCGCATCGGCGGCGGCACAGATCTCGTCCTGCTTTGCGGCGCGATCATCGTCGCTCTCGATGGAAATCGCCATCACGCCGCTCTGGGCGCCTACCACATGCTCGACCGCCCTGAGATACTCATTGGCCAGCCCGCCATGCGCCACGATCACGATCCCGATCAAGACTGCGTCACTCCTAAGACGTCGTGGGTGTGGCCGGGGGCCACTGTCCCACTGCGCCGCTCCAGCTCCCGATGCCTTATTGACACTTGCCAGCCGTCTTTCGCAAGGGTCGCACCCAAAGTTTCTGCCATGGCCACGCTGCGATGTTGCCCACCGGTGCAGCCAAAGCCGATCGAGAGATAAGCCTTGCCTTCGGTCTCATAGGCCGGAAGCAGGAGTTCGACCATCTCTGTCACCCGGCGGCGAAATTCCGCGAAGAGCGGATCACCCGCGATATGCGTCGCGACCTCGGGCGCACGTCCGTCCAAGCGACGCAACTCCGGCTGCCAATAGGGATTGCGCAGGAATCTACAGTCAAACACCATATCGAGGCCGCGGGGCAAGCCGCGCTTGTAGGAAAACGAATGCACCGAGACCGCAAGGCTTTCAGCCTCGCCGGGACCGAACCAGCGGCCCAGTTCGGCGCGAAGGTCATGCGGCGTCATGTCGGAGGTGTCGATCAACAGGTCAGCGCGCGCGCGCACGGCCGCGAGCAGATCGAATTCGCGCGCGATTCCAGTCTCTGCACTCTCGTCCGGAGCCAGCGGATGCCGCCTGCGGGTTTCCGAGAACCGACGTTGCAGGATTTCGGCGCGACAATCGAGATAGAGCACCTGAAGCGGCTGGCCGGGGTGCCAATCGCTTTGGTCGATCATCCCCGCAAGCGCGTTGGTCGAGAAATCCCGGTTGCGCGCGTCAATGCCAAGCGCCAGAGGCTTGTCGGATTGTGGCCCCTCCAATAGGCGTGGCAAGAGCGAGAGAGGCATATTGTCGATCGCCTCGTAACCCATATCCTCAAGCGCGCGAATTGCGGTACTGCGCCCAGCACCCGAGGGGCCCGTCACCAGAACAAGGCGATTGCGCGCCTCCCCGGCTCTTGGGCGGGCATCAGGCTCGGGCGGCATGGCGTGACTCCTTCAGATCAGCGTCCCATGGATGAGATATAGCAGGACCGCCGCCGGAAAATGCGCATGATCCGCTTTTTTTACAAGCGGCACGCTCTGCCCCAATAGATCGGCATGGGTCAGCGACGGCATGCGCTCCGTCGTCTCGGCATCCAGATCAACGATCAGGGCAAGCGGCTGCGGCCCGGAAGAGGGTATTTTCAGGATCCCCATGCCGCGCGCCTCGATTTTTCCCCGGATGGTTTCCGGCGCATCCGCCATGATGCACCCCTCCGCAACCCATACACGGGTGCGGTCATCGGAAACCAAACCCGCGCCAAGCGCCAGAAGTTGGAGGGCAAGGCCGGACTTGCCGCGCCCCGACGCCCCGCGGATCAGCACTGCCCGCCCGGAATGGGCCACGCAGGTGGCGTGCAGGATGACGTGGCCGGAGGATTGCGTGCCTGTTGTCACCGGCTTAGACCGGCAAGCCCACGACAAAGCGCGCGCCCAGCGGATCAGAGGTGGCATCGGCATGGGTAGGGCGGATGTTCTCGGCCCAGATCACGCCATCATGCGCCTCGACGATTTGCTTGGAGATGGCAAGGCCAAGTCCGGAGTTATTGCCGAAATCCCCCTCGGGCCGCTCGGAATAAAAGCGTTGGAACACTTTTTCCAGCGCCTGTTCGGGAATGCCCGGTCCGGTATCCTCGACCACCACCAGCACGCGGTTGGCGCGGCGCCGGGCCCAGACGCGGATTGCGTCGCCCTCTTCGCAGAAACTGATCGCATTGGTGATGAGATTGACAAAGACCTGCGCCAGCCGCCCCTCCAGCCCGGTGATGACAATCGGCTGCGGCGGGAAATCCATGATGAACTCGATCCCGTTCTTCTGTGCCTCTTCGCCCAGATAAGTCCCGAGGTTCTGCAACATCTTGAGCAGATCGAACGCCTCTTGTTCTTCCTTGACCAGTTCACTGTCGAGCCGCGAAGCGTTGGAAATGTCGCTCACCAAACGGTCCAGACGGCGCACATCATGTTCGATCACCTCCAACAACCGCTCACGCTGATCCTCGCGCTTGGCGATGCGCATGGTGCCCACCGCCGAACGCAGGCTGGCCAGCGGGTTCTTGATCTCATGTGCCACATCGGCGGCGAATTGTTCGTTGCTGTCGATCCGGTGATAGAGGGCCGATACCATGCCGCGCAACGCGCCGCTCAGGCGCCCGATTTCGTCGGGGCGCGCGGTCAGGTCGGGGATGCGGATACGCCCCTTGGCCCCCTTGCCCTTGTTGCGGTCCCGCCCGATTTCCGCCGCCGCTGCAAGATCGGCCAGCGGGTTGGAAATGGTCGAGGCAAGGATAAGGCTGAGGCCAACAGAGACCAGCGTGGCAATCAGGAACATCTGGAGCACGCGCTCACGCTCGACCCGGGCCAATTTATCAATCTCGCCGCTGGCATTGGCCAACGCGACCACCGCGACGGGCGTGTCGCCCTGCAGCACCGGCGCAGCTACGGTCAGCACGACACCTTGCGCGGTCTCGGCAGTGCGCATTTCTACGCCCCCACCGACCGCCAGATCGACCATGTCGCGCGCCACATCCTCGACTCCGCGACTGGCGGCGACCTGATCCACGTCGGAAAACGGGCTGGAAATCTGTTCCCACACCCGGCTGAGAAAGTCCGTCATCGGCGTTGCGGGCAAGGACGCGGTGCGGTCATGTCCAATCGAGTTGCCCTGCTTGCGCCCCACCAGCATCCCGGTGCGGTCAAACAGAAACACCTCGGCTCCGGTCTGAATATCCAGATTCTCTAGCGTACTGACCATATCCACACCGTCGCCGGTGGCAAAACTGACCGGCGCACCGATTGGTAGCCGCGCCTCAACCACATCAGCAATCAGGGCAGTTTGCACCAGCAGGCTATTGGCACGCTGCATCGCCAGATTGTCGCGCGACGAGTTGAGATAGAGAATGCCCACAACCAGCACGTTGAGGGCAATCAGGTTGAAGGTGATGATCTTGCGCGTGAGCGAGGAGTCACGAAAGCTGAACCAGCCGCGCTTGGCGCGGCGGGCATTCAGTTCTCCTTCGTCCAGACGATCCGGTGCGACAAAATCATCGCCAAGGACAAGGTCGTTATCCTTACGCGGCTGCACGCTCCGCACCCCTATCCGCTCGACCAGAGCCATTATTCTTCGTTATACCGATACCCGATACCATACAGCGTCTCAATCGCCGAAAACTCGGGATCGACCATGCGCAGCTTCTTGCGCAACCGCTTGATGTGGCTGTCGATGGTGCGGTCGTCGACATAGACCTGATCGTCATAGGCCACATCCATCAGCTGATCGCGGCTCTTGACGAAGCCGGGCCGCTTGGCCAGCGCTTGAAGCAGCAGGAATTCGGTCACGGTCAGCGACACGTCCTGCCCTTTCCAGCTGACCGAATGGCGCAGCGGATCCATCAGCAGATTGCCGCGTTCGATCACCTTGGTTTCTTCGGTCTCGACCACGACATGCCCGTTGGCGGCATCCTGACGCCGCAGAAGGGCGCGGATACGTTCCACCAGCAAGCGCTGCGAGAACGGCTTTTTCACATAGTCATCGGCGCCCATGCGCAGACCCAGCACCTCGTCGATCTCATCATCCTTGGAGGTGAGGAAGATCACGGGCATCTGCGATTTCTGGCGCAGGCGTTGCAAGAGATCCATTCCATCCATGCGCGGCATCTTGATGTCGAGCACGGCCATGTCGGGCAATTTCTTGCTGAAGGCGTCAAAGGCCTGTTGGCCATCATTATAGGTTTCAACCTCAAAGCCTTCGGCTTCGAGTGTCATGGATACGGATGTCAGAATATTCCTGTCATCGTCCACGAGGGCGATTTTGGACATAGTTCTATTCCTTTTACTGCTCGGTCTGCCTGCATTTTTTGTGCCACTATGCTCTGTTTCCAGTCGTTTGATCAATTCAAATCTGCGAATCAGTCGGGTCGCCATGGTCGATTGACGCAGAAATTTCTTGAGAATGGCTAAATTGACTCACTTTACACGCTCAGAGGGTGCAATGTTTGCGCCAACATGCACGTGGTTGCGCTAACCTGCGGCTGGTTGCGCTAACCATATGAATCTGCCCTGTTATTTTTCAAAGGCTGCGTGCTAAGAGCGGCCCAGCCGGGCATGTTGCCCGACCGACGCCGCTGCGGCGGCGCCCTGAACGATCCGACGACACCGGCGCGGATCTGGCGAACAGGAGCTTGATAATATGACAATCGGACGGGTGAACCCGCATTTCCAGCTTGAGGATCAAGGCATCACGGGGCTGGGGAATGTCCATTACAACCTCATCGAACCAGCGCTGATCGAAGCGGCGCTCAAAAATGGCGAGGGCACGCTTGGCCAGGGCGGCACGCTGCTCGTGACAACGGGCAAATTCACCGGCCGATCGCCCAAGGATAAACATATCGTCAAGACCGACAGCGTCGCTGATACGATCTGGTGGGAAAACAACGCCGCAATGTCGCCAGAAGGGTTCGAGGCGCTCTATGCCGACATGCTGACCTATCTCAAGGGACGCGATGTTTTCGTTCAGGATCTGATTGGTGGTGCTGACCCCGCACATTCCATCAACATGCGGATGATTTCGGAACTGGCGTGGCACAGCCTCTTCAACCGCACCATGCTCCGCCGTCCCGAGCGCGCGGCGCTCGACAGTTTCACCGCCGATTTCACCGTCATCAATTGCCCCGGCTTCAAGGCGGACCCTGCGCGTCACGGCTGCCGCTCAGAGACGGTGATCGCAATGAATTTCGACCGCAAGCTGATCCTCGTGGGCAATACCGAATACGCAGGTGAAAACAAGAAATCGGTTTTCTCGCTTCTGAACTACCTCTTGCCGGAAAAAGGCATCATGCCGATGCATTGCTCGGCCAACCACGCGCAGGGCAATCCGGTTGATACCGCCATCTTCTTTGGCCTCTCAGGCACCGGCAAGACCACGCTGTCGGCAGATCCTGACCGCACGCTCTTGGGCGATGACGAACATGGCTGGTCGGACCGCGGCACCTTCAATTTCGAGGGGGGCTGCTATGCCAAGACCGTCAATCTGAGCGCCGAGGCCGAGCCGGAAATCTATGCCACCTGCGGCATGTTCGGGACCATCATCGAAAACATGGTGTTCGACCCCGAAACGCTCGAGTTGGATTTCGAGGATGACAGCCTGACGCCCAACATGCGCTGCGCCTACCCGCTGCATTACATCTCGAACGCATCCGAGACCGCCCTTGGCGGGCATCCCAAGAATGTCATCATGCTGACCTGCGATGCCTTTGGCGTGCTGCCGCCGATTTCGCGGCTGACCCCAGCGCAGGCGATGTATCATTTCCTGTCGGGCTTCACCTCCAAGATGGCAGGGACGGAACGTGGCGTGACAGAACCGCAGCCAGTGTTTTCGACCTGTTTCGGTGCCCCCTTCATGCCGCGCCGCCCCGAAGTTTACGGCAATCTTTTGCGGGAAAAGATCGCCAAACACGGCGCAACCTGCTGGTTGGTCAATACCGGCTGGACTGGCGGCGCCTTTGGGACCGGATCGCGGATGCCGATCAAGGCCACGCGCGCGCTCTTGACCGCGGCGCTTGACGGCTCGCTCAACGGGGTCGAGTTCCGCAAGGACCCAAATTTCGGCTTTGAGGTGCCTGTGGCGGTGCCCGGTGTCGCCGAGGTTCTGCTGGACCCGCGCCGCACCTGGCCCGATCCCGCCGCCTATGATGCGCAAGCGGCCCAATTGGTGCAAATGTTCGCAGATAATTTCGCACAATTTGTACCTTTCATCGACGAGGATGTACGCGCTGCCTCGCTGGGCTAAGTCCACAGCCAAACAGATCCAGACCCTCGCCGTGACCGGCGGGGGTTTTTCTTTGGGCGCAATTCGCGCACGTCCTGTCGAATTTCCGATTTCCTTCCCTCGGCTCTGCGGTTAGCGTCCCGCCAAAGCATCCAGACAGGAGACCGAGACATGAGCCAGTTCGAGAAAAAACTTGCCGAAATGGGCGTCACCCTACCCGAGGCTCCGGCCCCTGCGGCCAATTACGTGCCCTATGTGCAGGCCGGTGACATGCTCTTTGTCTCGGGCCAGATCGCCAAGGAGGGCGACACGCTCTTAACCGGCAAACTGGGCGCTGATCTGGATGTGGCCGATGGGGCCAAGGCCGCCCGCGCCTGTGCGATTGCCCTTTTGGCGCAGGTGAAGGCCGCTTGTGGTGGTGATCTTGACCGGCTGGTTCGGGTGGTGAAACTGACCGGGTTCGTCAACTCCACCGCAGATTTCACTCAGCAACCCGCCGTGATCAATGGCGCGTCGGATTTTATCGGCGAGGCCTTGGGCGACGCCGGCAAACACGCCCGCGCCGCGGTATCCGCCCCCTCTCTGCCCTTTGGCGTGGCGGTGGAAATCGACGGGGTATTCCAAATCAAATGAGCGCGCTGCCCGACGGTTTCCGCCGTATCCCCCTTGCCCATCGGGGCCTGCATGACCTGACCGCAGGCCGCCCCGAGAATTCGCGCGCGGGCATCGCGGCGGCGATTGCTGCGGGCTACGGGATCGAGATTGACCTGCAACTGAGCCGTGACAATCAGGCGATGGTGTTTCACGACTACGATCTTGGTCGTCTCACGGCGGAAAAAGGCCCCGTGCGACAACGCGATGCGGCGCACCTCGCGCAAATCCCGCTCTTGGGCGGGGATGAGGGGATACCCGACCTACCACAGATCCTCAGCCTTGTGGCGGGCCGCGTGCCGCTCTTGATCGAACTCAAGGATCAGCAGGGGCAGATGGGCGCAAGCTGTGGCACGCTCGAGGCCGCCACCGCCGCAGCCCTTGCAGGATATGCAGGCCCCGTGGCGGTCATGTCCTTCAACCCGGACATGGTGGCGCAGATGGCCAAGCTCGCCCCGGAGACCCCGCGCGGCATCGTCACCTGCGCCTATTCGGCCGAGGATTGGCCGCTCTTGCGCGCTGAAACCCGCGCGCGCCTGCGCGACATTCCCGATTATGACGCGACAGGGGCGAGCTTTGTCAGCCATGACATCGACGATCTGAACGCCCCGCGCCTCGACACCCTGCGCGCCTTGGGGGCCGCAATCCTCTGCTGGACCGTGCGCAGCCCAGAGTCCGAGGCCGGGGCCCGCAAACGCGCCGACAATATCACCTTCGAGGGCTATTTACCCGATCACCCGGCTTGATCCGCGCGCCGCGTGACCCAAGTAAACCGCCGGGGCAAAAGGGGCCGTCAGCGCCAATGACGCAAGGTCAAATCACAATCACCCTGCATGACCGCCTGTCCGACATTGGGCAGGCCGATTGGGATGCCTGCGCCTGCCCCGAGGCCACCACGGGCCGCCCCGAAGATCCCTTCACCACCTACCGTTTTCTCGAGGCGCTGGAGGACAGCCGTTCGGTCGGCGCGGGCAGCGGCTGGCAAGCTCATTACCTGAGCGCCGAACAGGAGGGCCAGATCATCGCCGTGGCCCCGCTCTACCTCAAATCCCATTCTCAGGGCGAATACATCTTTGATCACAACTGGGCACATGCCTATGAGCGGGCGGGCGGGCGCTATTATCCGAAATTCCAGATTGCCGTTCCCTTTACCCCGGCCACGGGGCGTCGCCTGCTGACCCGTCCGGGGTTCGAGGCGGTGGGCCGGGCGGCGCTGGTCGAGGGCGCGCGCGATGTCGCGCAGCGCAATGGGCTCTCGTCGCTGCATATCACCTTCTGCACCGGGGAAGAGGCAGAGGCGGGGGCCACCCTTGGCCTCATGCCCCGGCGCACCCAGCAGTATCACTGGGTCAATCGCGGCTATGCCGATTTCGATGGCTTTCTGGCCGACCTGTCGTCACGCAAACGCAAGGCGATCCGCAAGGAACGCGCCCGCGCAGCGGATTTCGGCGGCGAGATCGTCACCCTCACCGGGGATCAGATACAGCCTGAACACTGGGATGCGGTCTGGACCTTTTATCAGGACACCGGCGCGCGCAAATGGGGCACACCCTATCTGACCCGCGCGTTTTTCAACCGCGCGCATGACACCCTGCGCGATGACATCCTGCTCATCCTCGCGCTGCGGGGGGGGCGGCCCGTGGCGGGGGCCATGAACCTGATCGGCGCATCGGCGCTTTATGGCCGGTATTGGGGCTGTATCGAGGATCACCCCTACCTCCATTTCGAACTCTGCTATTACAGGGCGATCGAGTTTGCGATTGAAGCGGGGCTGCAAAGGGTAGAGGCTGGCGCGCAGGGCGAACACAAGCTGGCGCGTGGCTATCTGCCGGTGCCGACCCATTCGCTACATTGGCTGCGCGATCCAGGCTTTGCCGAGGCGGTGGCGCAGTATCTCAAGGCCGAACGCGCCGCCGTTGACGAGGATATCGAAATTCTCACCAGCTATGGGCCGTTTCGCAAGACATCAGAAGAGGAACACGAATGAGCGAGAAACTCAGCGACACCGCCCGCAAAACCACACTGGCCCCGCTGCTGGAGAACGGCTGGACCATGGTCGAGGGGCGCGACGCCATCACCAAGACCTATAAATTCGCCGATTTTCCCGAGGCCATGGGGTTCATGACCCGCGCCGCAATCTGGGCAGAAAAATGGAACCATCACCCGGAATGGTTCAACGTCTATTCCAAGGTCGAAGTCACGCTGACCACGCATGACGTCGACGGCCTGAGCAGTCTTGACGTGAAACTCGCGCGCAAGTTCGACGGGTTGGCGGGCTGATCGCGGATACGAAAACGCCCCGGCGATTGGGCCGGGGCGTTTCATCTTGAGTATATGCACCGCGTCAGTGCTTGCGCAGCTTGCGGATCGCCTCCAGTTCCGACGCGCTGATGCCGGTGTTGCGGGCGATACTGTCGGGCTTTTGTCCAAAGCGGGCCATGTCGATCGCCTGTTCGATCATCCGATCACTGACCAGCCAATCGAAGTCGCGGCGCATTTCATCCATGCGGTCAGCGATGCTCATCAGCGAGGCCTCGTCGCTCAGGCCCAACTTGTGCCCCAGACGGCGCGCGATCTGATCAATCTCCGCATCACTCAGCCGCAACATCTGACCGCTCAGATGCGCCAAGGTCTTTGCAATACGAACAGAGACCGCCACCAGCAGCGGCAGCGTGATCATGCAAAGCACCGCAAGCGCGTAGAGGGTAATTTCAAAGTAGGTCATGCTCTGCCTCGTCTCAGCGCGTCATCGCGCTGTAGTCTTGAAAAATGCTATCTGCGATGCGCTTGGCATCCACAGGATAGTTGCCGTTCGCGACAGCCTCCTTGATCCGCGAGACGCGCTCTGCGTCAAAGGGCGGGCCCTGTTCGACCATCTTGTCGATCACCCCGACCGAAGCCGAGGAGCTGAGTTTCACGGAATCCACCGCGCTGACCGGCTTGTGAGCCTTGGCACCAGCGGCACCGCCCGGCGCGCCTTCGGTCGACACCGGCATGAGCCGCGGTCGCGCGGCGTGGGAAGAATTGACTGAATCGACCATCTGATCTCTCCGGTGAGGCGTCATTGGGACGCTGTTCTTGGAGTGAAAAACGGCAGGTGTTCACCGAATGTTAGGACGCACCATCACTTTGTTGCGGCCCGTCACCGTGACGTGCACCACTTCGCCGCTTCCCGCGTTGGTTACGCGGATATCCTGCCCCAATTGACCGGGTTCAAGCGCGACGCCCGCCGCCTCGATCCGGATTCCGCCCAAAATAGTAACAATCGTTACCGGCCCGCCGTCCGTGACTTGCCAGTCATGGTCGAGGTGCCGCGCCAAGAGCGGCTGACCGGCCCCAAGGTTGCTCTTGAGACGGCGACCAATGGCGGTCTCCAGGGAAACGATCAGATCGCCACTTGTCCGCGTGCCAATCGGTGCTTCGCGCAGATGTGCGGCCTCAAGAATGGTGCCACGCGGCAGGCTCTCGGCCAGCACCAGTGCCGGGCGTTGCGGCTGATCCCCGGGCGCGCCCGGCAGGCGCGGCGCGGCGGTGCCGCCTTCGATGCGGATCACCCGGCTCCAGCCGCCCGGCCCGGCGCAGCTCACTTGTACTGCCTGCCAACCGCCCTGATGCGGGGTGACGTCGAGAAGTTCCGCGCAGGGCGGATAGGGGCGGTTGGCCGCAACGACAGGTGCGCCGCCCTGCCCGGCGTCGGCCAGCACCTGCACGATCCGCGCCTGTACCGCCTGTCCATCGAGCGCCGCCGCGTGATGCGGCACGAGGCAAGCCAAAAGCACGGCAATACCGCCCCGGATCACAGCCCTGCCTCGACGAAATAGACACGCAACCCATTGAAACTGGCCGGGGTGCGCGTGGGATCAAGCGGGCGGAGCGTGGTATGGCGATTGTCGAGCGTGATCACTTCCAAAAGGCCAAAGCCGTCATTGGGATCATCGACAAAGGCAAGGCTTGCCCGCGTCAACCCATGCCGCCGCCCCAAGGGCACGCTTAGACCGTCTGAAGCGAGGACCAGACGCGCCTCGGCAGGCTGACAGGCCAGCCCATCCAGCATGGCGCGTACCTCCTGCAAAAGGCCCGCAGTCAAGTCGGCCTCGGCGCGGCTGCGGCTCTGGCCTGCGACGTATCCGACAACCCCTCCACGCGGCACCACGGCCTCGCGCTGAAAGCGACGGGAAAGGGTACTGCCATCCTGACCAGTCAAGGACAGGTCGAGCGCCAGACGCAGCACCTTGCCTTGCCGGTCCACAGTGATGCGCTGGCTCATGCGGTGATCGCCCGGCGCGGGCAGCGACTGCCCGCGGGTCAGCGCGGTGTAATCCAGCGCTGCCGCAACAGGCGCGTTGGCCACCGGCGCAATGCGTTCAAGATCGGTGTCGGGATGGGTGCGCAGCACCTCCATCAAATCACGCGCCAACCCCTGTGCCAAGGGTACGGCCCAAGCCGAGGCCTCGGGTGCCACGCGGATTTGCGGCGGCGTGGCACTGACCGTCATGCGCCGGCGCGACGCACAGGCCCCCACCGGCATCGGGCCAACTTCGGCAGCCACCCGCACTAGCCATTGCCCGTCCTGCAACTGGGCGGACAGGATACGGTGGGTCAGAATACGCCCCGTGGGACGCAGGATGGTCAGATCGGCGGTGATACGCCCCTTGTCCATCACGGTATGCCCACGCAGGGTCGCTCCACCCGACAATGCCGCAGATACCAGCGCCTCGCCGATCGCACGGCGGCGCGCGGCGTCCTGATCGGCCGGAGAGGCGACATAGGCCCGCCCCTCGGCCTCAACCCAGAGCGTTGCCTCCTTGGCCCCGGCCGCGGCACAAATAAGGCCGCTCAAGAGGACCATAAACCAGAATTGCGGTCTGAACACATGCCCCCACATGGCCTAGCCCCGCTGACGCACGGCGCGCAGGATGTAGCGGACCGTATCGGGATCGAGCGCCAACACGACCTCAAAGGAATCGTTGCCCATGGGCGTGATCCGCAGTGTGCGCGCGCCCCGGATTTCACCCGCCACGACCGCGCGCACCGCGTCACTGCGCAGCACCTGATCGTGCAGCGTGCTTTCGGAATTGATGCGTATGCCGTGGATTTGCTCGGTCAGATCACGAATCGCCTCGAGCCGCGCGGCACGGATCGCCATCAGGCGACGCTCATTCAGCGAACTCCCCGGCTGGGTCGAGACCTGCGACAGGCCAAGCCCCGTGAACTGTACGATCTCGGGGGCACTTGCTGCTTCGGGCACCGGAAGACCCGACAGATCATCCCGGAGCTGGGCCACGGCCTCGGTTCGGGGGCTGGCGTCAGGCGGCAGGGCATCCACCGCCCGACCGGACGACATGCACGCGCCTAGCGGCATCAATGCCAAGGGCAGAAGCAGGGGACGAAGTAATCTGGATAACATGGGAACCTCTTTTGACGGGGCCGGACAGGCGCGGTTTTCAGCGCCAGACCTGCAAGGCCCGTGCCAGCCCCGACCCAGTTCAGGCCCTCTCCCTTCCTCCGTGCCAAGCCCGCAAAATTGGCACGCGACTTGCACCCATTCCCCCGATGCGACGCAACACAAGGGATACCCGATGGCCGCGCTGAGCCGTGCCTCTTACCGCCCGCAACTCGGGGCTGGCCTGCTGCCTGTGGGCATCCTCGCCGTTGTGGCGATGATGGTGCTGCCGCTGCCCTTGGCGCTGCTCGACATCTTCTTTGTGTTCAACATCCTCTTGTCGCTTCTGGTGCTGATGGTCGCGCTCTACAGCTATCGGCCGCTTGATTTCTCGTCCTTTCCGTCGGTCCTGCTGATTGCCACCGTGTTCCGCCTCGCGCTCAACGTGGCCTCGACCCGGATCGTGCTGACCTCGGGACACGAGGGCAGCGGTGCCGCTGGCAAGGTGATCGAAGCCTTTGGCAATTTCGTGATCGCGGGCAATTTCGCTGTGGGTCTGGTGGTCTTTGTCATCCTCGTGATCATCAACCTCATGGTCATCACCAAGGGTGCCGGTCGTGTGTCCGAGGTTTCGGCCCGCTTTACGCTCGATGCCATGCCGGGCAAGCAGATGGCGATTGACGCCGATCTCAACGCAGGGATCCTCACCCCCGAACAGGCCCGCGCCCGCCGCGCCGAAGTGGGCGAAGAGGCGGATTTCTACGGTGCCATGGATGGTGCGTCGAAATTCGTCAAGGGCGACGCCATAGCCGGCATCCTGATTTTGGCCGCCAATATTCTGGGCGGCATCGTCATTGGCACCTCGCAACATGCGCTCTCTCTTGGACAGGCGGCGGAAACCTATGTGCTACTGTCCATCGGCGATGGCCTAGTGGCGCAGATCCCCTCGCTCCTGCTCTCGATCGCCACGGCGGTGATCGTGACGCGCGTGGCCTCGACCAAGGACATGACAGGCCATATCGGAAGCCAGATCGGCATGCACCGGGCATGGCTGCCGGTGGCGGCGGTCATGGCCATCATGGGCCTCATTCCAGGCATGCCCAACCTGCTCTTTATCGTGGCGGCACTGGCTGCAGGCGGTGTGGCATGGGCCACCCGCAAACAACTTGCCCCCGGCGAAACCGCCGACGCCCCGGCCCCCGGTCAAGCGCCGCGTCGGGCCGCCCTGCCCGCCCCCACCGGCGCAGGTACCAGCCAGCCGGGCGCACGCGCCGACTCCAGCGGTGCCATCACCGCCGAGGACGTCACGGATTATGCACCTATCACCATCCAGATCGGCTTTGGCCTCATTCCTCTGATCGAAGAGAGCGCGGGCGGCGCGCTTGTCTCGCGTATCACCGGCATCCGGCGCGAGGTTTCGACCGCGATGGGCTTTGTCATTCCGGGCGTGCGCATCCGCGACGATATGGGCCTCCCCGCCAACAGCTACCGCATCCGCATCCGTCAGGCCATCGTGGCCGAGGACGCGGCCTATCCTGACCGCAAACTGGCGTTGCCAGGCGGCGGCACCACCCGCAAACTGCGCGGCATCGAGGTCAAGGACCCGTCCTTTGGCATGGATGCCGTGTGGATTCAGCCACATCAACAGACCGAGGCCGAAGCCGATGACTACGTCGTGGTCGAACCCGCCTCTGTGGTCGCCACCCATCTCAGTCAGATGCTCTATGCCCATGCCGCCGACCTCTTGGGCGCGGATGACGTGCAGGGGCTCTTGGACAATCTCGAACGATCCGCCCCGACGCTGGTGGAATCCGTGGTGCCGAAACTGGTGCCGCTGCATGTGCTGACTGCCGTTTTGCGCGCGCTCTTGCGTGAGCGCATGCCGATTGCCGACCTGCCCCGCATTCTAGAGGATCTCCCCGGGATGTCCGCGCGCCTCAGTGAACCGCAAGACATGGCCGAGGCGCTGCGCCCGGCACTCGCCCCGCAACTCCTGCAACAGATTGCACCGCTCAAGGAAAGCCTGCATCTGATCACGCTCGCCCCCGATCTCGAAGACCTGCTGACCCGCTCGCAGCACGACACCGCTGGACTGATCGTCGAGCAGGGGCTGACGCGCCAGATTCTTGGCCAATTGAACGAGGCACAGGAATCACTGGCCGGTCAGGGCCGTCAGGCGGTCGTGGTGGTGTCTGCCGCGCTACGGCGTGCCTTTGCTGCCTTCCTGCGCACCCATGGCGTCGATGCCATCGTGATGGCGGTCTCCGAACTGCCCGACAACCGCCGCGTCGAAATCGCGGCCTCTATCGGCGGTGCCAGATCCACCCCGCCCAAACCGTCCAACTGAGGATGTGACCGATGAGCACGATGACCTTTCGCGCCCTCGACAGCGTAACCGCGCTGGAACAGGTGCAACGCCGCCTCGGGCCGGACGCCCTGATCTTGTCCAATGATCTGATCGACGGGCAGGTGGTGATCGTCGCCAGCGATGATGCCCCAGAAAGCATCGCGCATCCCGCGCCGCGTCTGCGGGCGGTGCCCTCGTCTCAGCGCGTTGACGTGGTGGTGAATGATCCGATTGACCCGATCATGCCGCCTGCCCCCGTGTTGACGGCGCCTGCGTCGCGCTTGCCCAGCTTTCTGAATGCCCAGGCCCCAAAACCCTTTGATCGAATACTTGGCGAGGTCAAGGCAACCGCCCCGACCACAGCCCCTGTCCCCGAGACGACCGAAGGCCAAGCTCCGGACATCCAGACGCCCCAGCCAGAGCCTGAAACACCGGCACCGAGCCTGCCTGATCCTCTGATCCTGCGCGACCGTCTCCTCTCGACGCCACGGATCGTCCTTGTCGGGCCGGTCGGTGCGGGCAAATCGCAGATCGCCCTGCAACTGGCCCTGATGCGCCTCACCCGCACACCGGGCGTCACTGTAGAATTCTGCTTTTGTGGCACCGGATCGCACGGTGACGGCGCCGTCTTGGCACAGAAATCGCATCTGCTGGGTATGACAACCCTGTTTGACACACCCGACACCCTCGCCGCGCCCCAGACAGGCACGGTCCAGATCGTCGTGATTTCGGGGCGGGGCAACGACGGCGCGACATTGGCCGAGGCCGCACTGAGCCTGCCAGAGGCCCGCGCCGCGCTGGTCGTGCCCGGTGGTCTGCGCCCCGAGCGCATCGCCGCTCTTCAGCACCGTTGGGCAGGACGGACCATATCCGCGATCCTGTCGGGCTGCGAGGACATGCCGGACGCGACCACAGATGTGGCGGCCTTGCGGTCTGTGGGCCTCGTGCCGCTCTGGTGTGCGTCCAACGACCGGCTGGTCGACGGGTTGCGCGTCATCGAGGACGACACCGCGACCGAAGCCGCGACCGTCGATGACCAAACCGACACGTCACAGCCCACGCTCTTTCGCCACCACGGCCCCGATGCGGAGTCCCGGTCATGATCGCCCCCCAAGCCTATGCCGAACAACAGCCCAACCCGGCCCGTCTGGTCGAACAGCACATGCCACTGGTGCAACGGCTCGCCTGGCACTTTCATGGTCGCGTTGGCCGTTTTATCGAGATCGACGATTTGTTGCAGGCGGGCTACCTCGGGCTGATCGACGCCTCACAGCGCTATTCGGTCTGTGACGGGGTCAGCTTTGCAGCTTATGCAGCCATCCGCATTCGCGGTTCGATCATCGACCATCTGCGGCGTAATTCGAACCTCTGCCGCAACTCTATCACCATGCGCCAGAAAATCGAGGCCACCCGCCGCAAGCTGTCGCAACAGCTGGGGCGCGAACCCGAGGTGCCGGAGCTGGCCAAATCGCTCGACCTCACGACCGAAGAATTCCAAGATTGGGAAAATCGCTTTCAGACCAATCAGCTTCAGTCGCTCGACGAGGTTTATACCGACCACTCGCTCCTTTTCAGCGACCATGGCACTACCCCCGAGGATGAGGTTGAACATATCCAGCTCAAGGCGCTGCTGCAAAGCGCGCTGGAAGACCTGCCCGAACGCTCGGCGCTGGTGCTGCAACTCTACTATGTCGAAGAGCTCAACGTCTATGAAATCGCCGCCATCCTCGATGTCACGACCGGGCGTGTGTCACAGATCAAGAAGGCGGCCATCGGACAATTGCGCGACTTGATGCAGGCAAGGCTGCATCACGACGCGGCGGAGTGATCCGCCAAGGCACGCGCGCGTCAGCTTGCCATGGCGATTTCTGTCTCGGGCGCGGCCTCGGGCCAGAGCGCAAGCGCCCGCCGGGTTTGCCAGACGCCCAAGGTTTCGGCCAGCGGCGGATAGGTCTGTCCGGCATAACCAGCCGCAGCCAAGGCGGCATAAATCTCGGCTCGTCGCTCCGGGGATAACCGCGCGATGATCTCTGGACAGGGATAGAGGCTCTCGATTGCCGTGCCATTGGCGAGGATCAGCGCGTGCCGATCCAGCAACAGGTGATGGTAGGCAATCCGCCCAGCCAGATGCGCAACGCGCACCCCCGGCATACCCACAAAACCCAATGCCGGACCAAGACAAAGCGCCCCATCGGTATCCGGCTCCGGGACCGGCAAGGGCAGATGATGCAACGGCGACAACTTGAGCGGGCGCATGGGATGCCCCGCACCCAGCGCACCCACTTCAAAGCGGACGGGGGCCACGGAATTGGAGGTGAGCGGATCAAGATCGACCTCACTCACGCCCGCCCAGATCACCACCCGCTCTGCGCCAGAGGCATCCAGCACCCGATCGCCCACGTCCAGTGTCTGCACCTTTCGCGCGCCCGTCGGGGTCAGGATTTCGGTGCCCGCAGCCAGACCCAGTGGGCCGCCTGCATCGCAGCGATAGCCAATGGGGGCCAGATCGACGATCAGCGCCACCATGTTCGGCGCATAGGGCGCTCCTTGGGGGTAAACAAAATAGGTTTCGCCGGTATCTTCCTGCCGCAACAGGAGCAGATCATGGGCCTCGCCCTCAGGCTCGATGACATCGAGCAGGGGCATGCCCGGCTGGATATGCCCGGATCCGAGCACGATGCATGGTGCGTCGCGCAGCGTCACACGCGTTCCCACCTCGAGCAGGAAGCCATCCACCGATAGCGTACCTTCGCGCAACTCTCCGAGATCATCGCGCAGAACCGCCTCACGCACGTAGGTAGGGCACGTCGCAAAAGACGCGCCGCCATAGACCTGATAGACCACATGCCACTCAGCCATGCCGCTTGCCTTTCTGTGGTGCCGTCCCGCATCCCGGTGCGCAGTTTTGCGGATCACCGATCCGCATTCCACCCATCCACGAGGTTGGTCAGGTAATCGCCGGTCGAATTGAGCTGCGTCACGATCATTTCCATCTGTGTGAACTGGCTCAGATAGCGCGTGCGCACCTCTTCGGATCGCCCGTCCAGCGCCTCGAGCGCGGTGGTCTCGGTGGCGATCGAGGCCCCCAGTGCATCCTCACGCTGCGCCAGCGCATTGCCGTCGGCCAAGACACCTGACAAAAAGGATTGCAGGCTGCTGACCATGCTGGGTTGAAAATTGATCTCTGCCTGCTCAGTTTCGGCCGCGACGGTCAGCGTCAGACCACGCATCGGCCCCGAGGGCACGCGGTAGGTCCAATCGCCATTCTCCTGCGCCGAACCGATCAATCCAACACCGCCGAGCGTGGCCTCACCTGTCGCGGCATCGCGCGTCAGCGCAAAGTGCCCCGCCGTGGCAGCGGTGCCCGGAGTTCCAGCGATCTGCACATCCTTGCCCACCAGATCGTCACGGATCAGCGGATCGAGCAGCCCAGGATTGGCGCTCAGGGCTGCGGAAAAGCGATCCGCGTCAAGGGCGAGGCTCCCGTCGCGTTCGGTGCGAATTCCGATGTCCGACAGATGCACGCCCTGCACGCCAAACCCGCGCGAGAGCACGGATTGCATGCCACGCAACACACCATCGGCCAGACTGTCACCTGCCAGGTCACCTGCCACGCCACCTTCGCCGAAACCGCGCGATGTCAGACTTTTCACAAGGGTCTGCGTGGCATTGATGATGTCCACGAAGCTCTGCATGACCTCCAGCGCGCCCTCGACATTGGCCCGGCCGGAGAGGGTGGCATCGGTCAGGGTCTGCGCTGTGATGTTGACGGTCACGCCGGGCAAGAGATCGTCGATCTGGTTGCTGGACCGGGTGACGGCAATGCCGTTCAGGCTGAGTTTGGCGTCCTGCGCGCCCTGCACCTGCACGGTGCCGGGATCAGCACTGATGTCGAACTGCGCCATGCGCGGATCGGCATCAGCCGCCACGCTGAGTCGCAGCGCATTCTGCGATCCGGTCTCTGATATGACACCCAGCGAATAGGTGCCATCGCCCAAGTCGATCACACGCGCCGACAGCCCCTCGATGCTGCTGAGTGCCTCGGCCATGTCGGCAAGGCTGCTACCGGGTTGAAAGGTGATGGTCTGCGCCGTGCGCGCCCCGGCGCTGAACACCGGCGGAACATCTTCGGACCAAGCGCCAAAGTCCACCGTCAGCGCACCCGCGCCAATCTCGGCATCCGCTTCGGCAAAGCCGACGAAGCTCAGCACTTGTGCCTGCGCCAACTCGGAGACACCAATGCGCGCCGTTGTCAGATCGACCGCGCCAGGATCACTGACCGTCACGGAAACGGCGCTGTTATCGCTGCTCAAGCTACGCGAGGAGAGGCCGCGCATCAGTTCGAGCGCATCGCCCATCTGCTCGGCTTGTCCACGCAATCGATCATAACCCGACAGGCGCAATTCGGCCCGGTCAATCCGCTCAGCGATCAACGCCCGCCGGGGCGTGATCTCGGCCTGTGTCAGTGAGTCGGCCAGTTCCGCGATATTGATCCCTGTGCCGCCGCGATTGAGCGCGACCAGAATCTCGTTTTCCATGATAAGCCCTCTTTGCCCCTGACAACGGCACGCGGCACAGGGCTGTTAGCCCCCGCCCGTCAATAGGTGATCTCGATCTCGATCCGGCGGTTCTGTGCCCGCCCCGATGCGGTGTCATTCTCGGCGACCGGCATGGACTCGCCCCGGCTGGTCGCGGTCAGGCGCTCAGGCTCGATCAACCCTGACCCGGACAACTCACGCACCACCGAAGAGGCCCGCGCAGCGGCAAGGCCCCAATTGTCACGATAGGGCGATGCCGCACCCAGCGGCACCGAGTCCGTATGCCCGGTCACGACAATTTCGCTGGCCTCGCCCATCGCGGCAAAGGCCAGTCGCGCCATCACGTCCCGCGCCTCGCCGGTCAGGTCCGCCCCGCCCGAGGGAAACGCCCCACCTTCGCCCACGGTGATCACAACTTTGTCCTCGCGCTGCTCGACCGATACCAACCCTTCGCCGATTTCCTGTTGCAAGGCGACGCGCAATTGAGCGTCGGCGATCGCCGCGTTGCGCGCGGATTGTCCGGCCTGCGTTTCAGCCTCGGCCTTGGCCTGCATAACCTCGGCCATCTCCTGAATATTATCAGCGAGCCCCTGCATCATCACGTCGGACGTGGATTGCCCGGTCGCTTCTGCGGCCTGCTGCAGGGCATCAGCCGCCTCGGTCAACTGTGCCGGCAGGCGCTGGGCATCGGGCGCATCAAAGCTCATCACCACCTCGCCATCTCGGGTTTCGACCTTAAGCTGCCCAGTTTGCAACGCCTCCTGCAGGGCCTGAGCCAATTCGCGCGCTTCGGATTGGCCGGGCGCATCGGCCCCCTCGCCTTCGGCGGCACCTTTGCCATCCTCCTCGGTCACGGGGCGCTGAATTTCGGGCTGCTCGGTCTCGGTCGTGTCCTGTGTCATCTGCTCGGTGACGGACATCTCGGGTGAGGGGCTAAAGGAAAGATCAAGAATAGTGGTGCCCTTGGGTTGCTCCATCACCGGCACCTGCCGTTGCACACCAAAGGCCATGCTGAGCGATCCCGCCACCATCTTGAACTTGGGTTGGTTGAATTCGGCAAAGGACAGGATCAGCACGAAAAACGCCATCAACAGCGTGGCGATATCGGCAAAGGTCGCCATCCACGCCGGTGCGCCCTTGGGTGGGCATTTCGGGCACTCGTCCTCGGGGGCCTCAATGGGCACAGGCAGGGGAATGGGTTTGCGCGCCATGAGTCAGAGCACCTTGCTTAGGCTGCGAGCAGCTTGGTCTGCAGCTTGGGCGGCAGGACAGCGACCATCTGCTCTTGCACGTTGCGCCCGGATTCACCCTTGGCGATATTGCGCAACCCCGCCAGAACCATATCCCGATACGCGGCCTCGCTGGCAGTATACCCCTCTAGCTTGGACAGGACCGGGCCAAAAATTACGTTCGCGACAAAGGCCCCATAAAGCGTGGTCAACAGCGCCACCGCCATCGCGGGGCCGATTGCCTTGGGGTCGGCCATGTTGCCCAGCATCTGCACCAGACCGATCAGCGTGCCGATCATGCCCATAGCGGGGGCGATGTCGATCCAGCCACGCAACGCCTCGTGAACCTCGCCGTGGCGTACTTTCATAGCCTTGATCTCATCAGAGAGTTGCTTGACCAGCTTGGATTCGTCCGCGCCGTCCACCAGCATCTGCAATCCCTTGGAAAAGAACTTGTCCGGCACTTCCTGATTCTCCAGCGCCATCAACCCGCTTTTACGGGCGATGTCCGACAACTCGACCATCTTGGTGATCAGGCCTTCAGGACTTGGGGCCTTGGGCATGAACGCCTTGCCCATGGCCCCAAAACTACGCAGGAAAACCGGCATGGTGCATTTGTACATGACGGCAAAGAACGTCCCGCCGAACACGATCAGGATCGAAGCCACGTCAATGAACGGCCCCAGACCGCCCGCTGCCAGCATCGATCCGATCACCATTCCCACTGCACCGATCAAGCCGATGAGCGAAGCAATATCCATTGACGGGACTCCCTGAAAAGCGTGGCAACTGGCACTCTGCCAAGTCTCGAGAGAGAAGGGGCAAGAACCATACCAAGCCGACAAGGGCTGAACGCAAAAGTATTAATGCTTTTGTTTACAGGTACTTGCAACGATTTTGAGAAATCTCACTAAACATTTTCTGCCGCCGCCGTTGCTCTTGTCAAGCGCTGGACAGCGTATCCAACCCAAGCGCTGCCCACCGTAGAAAGTCAACCCAGGAGACTGAAAATGACCACGATCAATACCAATATGAGCGCGATCACGGCACAGGCCAACATGACACGCGTCAACGACGACATGAACGCGGCCATGAGCCGCCTGTCCTCGGGTCTGCGCATCAACGCCGCCAAGGACGACGCCGCCGGCATGGCCATCGCGGAAAAGATGACCTCGCAGATCACCGGCCTCAACCAGGCCGTCCGCAACGCCACCGACGGCAAGAACCTGTTGGATACGACCGAAGGCGCGCATGTCGAGGTTTCCAACATGCTCCAGCGTCTGCGCGAACTGGCCGTCCAGTCGTCGAACGACACCAACACCGCCTCTGACCGTTCGAACCTCGGGGCCGAAGCCAAGCAGCTCGTGACCGAGATCAACCGCGTCGCCAAGGACACCACCTTTAACGGTATGAACATCCTTGACGGGTCTTTCGCCGGCAAGCAGTTCCAAATCGGCGCTGACTCGGGCCAGGTGCTCAACATCAGCGTGGACAGCGCCGCTGCCACCGACATTGGCGCGCATACCGTCACCTCGAACGTGTCGCTGGCCGCAGGTGCAGGCACCGCCGACACCGGCATTGCTGCCGCCACGACCATTAACATCACCGGTTTTGCCGGTAGCGCAGAGCTGACCACAACCGCTGGCCAATCGGCCGAGGAAATGGCCTCCGCAATCAATGACGTCAGCGCCTCGACCGGCGTGACCGCTTCGGCCACAACCAACCTCGAGCTGTCGGGCTTCTCGGCCGCTGACACCGTCACCTTTGACGTCAACGGCGTAAACATCGGCACGGTGGCTATCTCTGACACATCCGATCTGCGCGGCATTGCCACCGCGATCAACAACCAGTCTGGCCGGACCGGCGTGACCGCGACCATGGGCGATGACAATTCCAGCATCAAACTGACCGATGCCACCGGCGCCGACATCCTGATCACGGATTTCACAACCGGCACCGGCGCCTCGACAATGGATGTGACGGCGCAGAATGCGGACGGCACGGCCTCTGGCGCCACCGCGGGCACCCATACCGCAACGCTGGATGACACCGACAACGACGTCGCAGTCAGCGGCCAGGTGGAACTGAGCTCGACCAAGCAATTCTCTGTCGGGACCGATGTCGTCACCGCTGGGACCGTGTTCTTCGAGGCCGCAGCCAATACCTCGGAACTGAGTTCGGTTGCTGAAATCGACCTGACGACCCTCGAAGGGGCCGCCGACGCGCTCAAGGTGATCGACGTCGCCCTGCAAAAGGTCAGCCAGGCACGTTCCGACCTCGGTGCCGTGTCCAACCGTCTCGACAGCACGATCTCGAACCTGACCAACATCACGGTCAACGTTCAGGCCGCCCGTTCGGGAGTTATGGATGCCGACTTTGCCAAGGAATCATCCGAGATGGCACGCTCGCAGATTCTGTCTCAGGCCAGCACTGCAATGCTCGCTCAGGCCAACCAGTCGGCTCAGGGGATGCTCTCGCTGCTCCGGTAAACGTCGAAATCTCGACAGTATCGAAAGAACCCCAGCGGTATCGTTGGGGTTTTTTCAATTTAATCAAAGCGACTTAGTGGATTTTCTTGTTACCGGATCGACAAGGCCCTTAACGTCGAATTCCGAGTCTTCAGTCTAACGGCAGGCCAGCTAGGTATTTAAGCACGAGATTGGAGAAAAAACGATGAACCTGCAAATTTCTCAGCGCGCTGCCCAAACACAGGGCCTTGTGATGACCGGCCACATGCAACAGGCGATTGCCTTGTTGCAACTGTCCAACACCGACCTGCAACGCTATATTGAGCAGGAAGCCGAAGAGAACCCGTTTATCGAAGTGGCCCGCTCTGACCGTGCCCTGCCCAGCCTGCCGCATGTCGGCGGGAGGGGAACGGATGCCGACGACGCCACAGGCCGGATCGCCGATCACCCGCTCTCGCTCTATGCCCATGTCGCGGCTCAGTTCGATCTGATGTTTCATTCCCCTCAGGACCGTCTCATCGCCGACCGCTTCCTCGAAGCGCTCGATGAAAACGGCTGGTTGGGCGAACCTCTGGAAGAAATCGCCTTTGCCTGCGGTCTCGACATGACCGAGGCAGAGCACATGCTGCATGCGGTGCAAGCCGTCGAGCCTGCGGGTCTCTTTGCACGCACCCTCGCGGAGTGTTTGGCCCTTCAAGCCGAGGATCAGGGGTTGATGACGCCTCTTTTCCGCGCGGTTCTCAACAATCTGCCGCGTCTTGCGGCGGCCGATCTTACCGGGTTGGCCCGCGTTTGCGCCTGTAGCATGGACGATCTGCGCGCCACGCTGAAACAACTGCGCAGCCTCAATCCCAAGCCCGGCGCCGATTTCCACATCGCCAATCTGTCCGAACGTGAGCCCGATCTGATCGTCAGCCGTGGGGCAACGGGTTGGAAGGTGGAACTCAACCGCTCGACCCTGCCTGCCGTGCTGGTAGACGAGGAGAGCGCCGCCGTAGCAACACAGGACAAGCGCGCCCGAGAGTATGTCGGTGAGCGACTTGGCGTCGCCCGTTGGCTGCGCCGCGCGGTCGAGCATCGCAATCAGACCGCCCTTGCCGTGGGTGCCGAAATCGCGCGCCGTCAGGCGGCATTTCTCGAGCATGGCCCAGCCAAGATCGCGCCCATGACGCTGGCCGATGTGGCGCAGGCAATCGGCGTGCACGAAAGCACTGTAAGCCGCGTGACCACCGGCATCCTGATGGTTACACCGCAAGGCACCATGGGCCTCAAGCGGTTCTTTAGCACCGCGCTTGCCGGGGATGCGGATGGCGAAGGCGGGGCCTCTGCCGCAGCCGTCCGTTACCGCATTCAAAAGATGGTCGCCGGGGAAGATCCCGCCAATCCTCTCAGCGATGATGCCATCGCCCAAATGATCAGCGCCGATGGCCCTGTCCTGGCCCGCCGCACGGTCGCGAAATACCGCGACATGCTGCATATCCCCTCGTCCTTTCAGCGCAAGCGTCAGGGCAAACTGAACGGCATGTAAAGCGCGGTCGAGGCGTTAGCGCGCCACGACCCGCTCGGGCAGCGACCGCATCGGCGCGTGAACGAACCGCATATCCGGTGCCAGCGTGGTCATCTGTCGGTGCAAGTCCCTCTCTGACTTCGCGGCAACCACCCGCCAAAGGCGAAAGCCGCGCGCCGTACGATCCGCGCGCACCAGCATCGGCGCAGCGCGCCAGAAATAAACGCAGATAAGCACCTGAAGCGCGGCACCCGCAATCCACCCTAACGGTATTGAGACCAGCATCAACGCCGCCCATAGGATCAGCGGCGTCCAAAGCCGCATCTGGATCATGAAAAGCGGCGGTAAAAGCGCTATTGTCGATGGCGTCCGCGGTTGTGCATCATAGCTCTCATCCGGGCCGATCATAACCTCAAAATTCTGCCAGCGGTCCGCTGGGCGATGCTCGGGCAGAGCGGCGATGCCCTCAGGCTTTGGCGTTACGCGCCACCGCCCAAGAATGGCGCTGCGCCCCAGTATCGGCCACACCTGCCCGTCACGGCAGATCCAAATCAGGCGCGCACGCTCAGGCTGATCCTTGAACAGGGCCTGGATATCCTTGGTCTTGCCGTCAACCAACTGCCCGTCCACACGGAGCAGGATGTCGCCAGACCGCAGGCCCAGCGATTTGCCCTGTGGATTGACCGAGGTCAGCGCGAGCGCGGTGGCGCGCGTCGATGGATCAGCGGGGCTCATGCGCCCACCCTCCTAGGGGAAACCAAAAGGATTGGGCTCGGCGCGGGCCTGCGGCTTCTTTCGCGCCGGTGCCTTGGCAACCGGCTTGGGTGCGGACGCAGCAGTTTGTGGTGCGGCCTTGGCAAGCACCTCGGCCCGCTCTGCCAACATCTTTGTCATCGCGAGTTGCAAGTCCGACAGCCCCTTGGCAAAGGCATCGCGCGTCTCGGCATGGCTGGCCTCGACCCGGTCCACCAAACCGCGCAGCATTTGCGGTGCGGCGGGGTCCTCGGCGCCGGACATGGCCTCGGCCAGCCGCGCGGTCTCGGCAGTCATCGCCGCTTCTAGCCGCTCGATCCCGGCAGCTTGCGCCGTTTCGAGCGCCGCGACCCGTTCGGACATATCGCCCAACGCCTCTAACTGCGCCTGCAAATCGCCCACGGATTTGGAAAATACAGTCAGCGCCTCGATCTGCGTGGCTGTTGCGGTGCGCATATCCGACAGGGTGCGCAGGTAAACCAACCCGGCCAATGCCACACAAAGAACCGCTGCAGCGACGACACCAAGCAAAAGCGGTTTCATGCCCTTGGCGAATTTATCAAGCCGTGCGGCGGCGGCCAATGTCTCTGTCGATACGCGCGCCACGTCCTCGGCGCTGTCATTGGCGGCGGTTGCTGCCTCGAGCGCAAGTTGAATACTGTTTTCCAGCTCGGTCGGGGGGGTGCTCATACGGGAATCCTTTGGGTTTTGCGGATTGCCGGAAGGTCCGGCCTTGGCCCTAGCCTGCAGGGTTCATGCCAAGTGGACAGCTAACATTCCAGCCGGCTCTGTCGTTGACAAACGCAGACCCGGACCCAGGATAGAGACCGCATATGCACAGCCAGACATTCATGACCGACACCGTTATCGCCCACGCAGAGGGCCGCCCCCGCTGCGCGAGCCATGGGCATGTCTGTAGCGCCAGTGCCCCCTTTGCGTTGCTTTCGCTGGGCGCGCGCAGCTATGAAATCGCCGAGGCCACCGGTGAGGGCGAGCGCCTTGCGTTTCGGGCGCAGGGCCAGCAGGAATGGTGCGCACTTGACCGCCGCATCGCCGATGGCTGGATTGAGGTGGGGTCAGATATTCTTTTGCTTGATCCCGATGTCCTCTTTGATTTTCTGATGACCCATGCGGTGCGGACACAGACTTCGCAGCAACCGCCCTATGACATGGCCTTTGATACGCTCGGCGTCAAATGGTCGGCCCGGCTGTTGCAAGACCGCGATGGCGAAGTGTGTTTCAGTGATGGCACATGGCAGCATGCGCGGCTTGGCCTCAAGGCACCGCAGGACGGGCGCGAACGCGCGATCATGGTCCTGATCGCCGCCCTGCCCGATGCCCGCCAGCGATTCGAACCGCATATCACCAACTGGGCGCGCCGTATCGCCCAGGGTGTGCGCGTCATGCCGATCATGTGACGTTACGTCGACCGCTCAAGTCTTAGGCACGGAAGTAAATACAGGAATAAAACTCACGTTCATGTGAGCCCTCCCCTGAACAGTGTGTGCGTTGATTTCGCTACACTTTTGTCAGGCGTTAGTATCTTTAGATATATCGATACCTTTAGATAGCGTCCCCTAATCCGAAAACTCTGTTAGAACGCAGAAGGCGACCCAGCCCTGTTCCTGTATCCAAATGAGACATACAATGAATCGTAGATTTTTTCTGACCCTCGCTGCTCTTGGCCTCTCCCTTGCCCAGACCATCGCAAGCCCAGCTTTCGCCGATGAGGTCATCCTGACCGTAAACGATTTGCGCAGCGGTGCGACCACGACATTCACCGAGGCGGATCTTCTCGCCCTGCCGCAACAGAGCTTTGAGACAACGACCATCTGGACCGACACGACGCCCAAGACCTTTTCTGGCCCCTCTCTGAAAACCGTGCTCGAGGCCGCGGGCAGCACGCCGGGTTCCATGCGGGTCTATGCCATCAACGACTACAATGTGACCTTCCCAGAGGCGCGCATGGAAGAGAACGTGCCGATCCTCGCCATCCGGATTGACGATGCGGCTTTTTCGGTGCGCGAAAAGGGACCGCTCTGGATGGTGTTTCCGTATGACTCGGACACCCGCTATCAGAGCGAAGAGTATTTCACCCTCAGTGTCTGGCAGTTGAACAAGATCGACATTCTCGCGGAATGACCCGTGCTTCCCCCCCCCTCCAAAGGCGCTGGTCCGGACAAGGTCTTTAATACGACCAAGCGCCTTTCGGCGCAAATTCTGCTGTTCCTTATGCTTGTGGCAAGCATCGCGCTGCTAGTCAGCGCGATGGCCTTTCAGCAGCGCCTCGAAGACATCCGATCGGCCAACACCGACAATGGCGGCTGGGTCGTGGCACAACTCGAGGTGGACCATCTCGGGTTGATGCAGACACTCGACACAGCGGTTCTTGTAACACGACCCGACATCACGGCACCGCTCACAGCGGACACGCTGGCCATGGTCAAGCGCGAGTTTGATATTTTTTACAGCCGCGTGGACATCTTTAGCTCGACCCTGCAACGCATGGAGGTATCCGAGGAGCTGCTGAATAGGGTTGAGCGGCTCAAGGTCGCGCGAGAACGGCTGGCCAATCGGATCGACGCCATCAAAGGCGATGACCCGGCGGCACTCGAGGCTTTTCGCAGCGCCGTCGAAGCGACCTATCCGATGGTCCGCGATATCACCGTGGCCGGGCTTCAGGAAATCACCGTCGAAACCTCACGCGCGCGCGCTGAAGAACAGCGCCTCTTCGTGCGCTTTTTCATTCAGTCGCTGTTGCTCTTTTGTCTGATGGCCATCGGCGCGGTTCTGGCAGTGCGCCTGTGGCGCGAGTTGGAGCGCCGGACAGCCGAAACAGGGCGAATCGCGGCCATGCTCTCGACCGCGTTCAATTCGACCATGAACGCAGTGATCGTGACTGATCCGCAGTCGCGTATCCTCTACAGCAACGCCCGCGCGCAACGCCTGCTGGGCTATACCGCCGATGACCTGCAGACCATGCGCGCCGAGGATATTTTGATCTTCGATCCCTCCGTGCCGCGCGATGCGGTCGAGGGTCTGGCACCCCGGGAAAAGGCCCCGTTTGTCGCCGCTTGCCGCAGCGCCGTTGGGCGCGAGATCCCGGTAGATTTCGCGATGGTCGAGGATCACGACATTTCCGGCAATCCCATTGTCATTCTTTTCATCCGCGACATCTCGGTGCAGGTCGAGGCCGAAACCAACCTGCGCGCGGCGCTTGTTCAGGCCGAACAGGCCGCCCGCGCCAAAAGCATGTTTCTGGCGACCATGAGTCATGAGATGCGCACGCCGCTGCATGGGTTGATGGCCTCGTTGTCGTTGATTAACGAATCCGACATGTATCCCGAAAATCGCGCCTTGCTCAAAACTGCGCGCGATTGCAGCGCCCGCGCATTGGTCCAGGTGGATGATGTGCTGGAACTAACCCGGCTGGGCGAGAGCACAGAAACGCCCGTGCCATTCAGCCCCGCGCGCATCGCCGCCGACATCGTGGACGAATTGCAACCCCTTGCCAAGAAAGCCAAGAACCGGATCGAGTTGATCACCCAAGGCGATTTTGACAGTCACCGGCTTGAAGGACTGCCCAACGCCTTTTCACGGGCGCTCTACAATCTTGCAGGCAACGCTGCAAAATTCACCAAGAACGGCGTCATTTCCATCCGACTCAGCCTCGGCGGCCACGCACCCGACAATCTTGATCTGACCGTCGAGGTCGAGGATACCGGCGTCGGCATCGCCCTGGAAGATCAGAAGCGCATTTTCGAGAGTTTCGAGACTGTCGGCCGTAGCGAGGTGAATTCCGCAATGGGCACCGGCCTCGGCCTGCCCATCGCCAAGCTTGCCATCGAGCGGCAGGGCGGCGAATTGGGGCTCTTTAGCACGCCGGGCGTCGGCAGCCGCTTTTTCTTCACGATCCCGCTGCGGCTGTCGCAGGCCGATCAGAAAGAGACTGCGCCTGTGGTTTCAGCTCTCTCACGCGAAACATCCGTAGTTTCCAAGCGCATCCTCGTGGTCGATGACAACGATATCAACCTGACCTTGATGACCGAAATGGTCCGGCGCATGGGCCACAAGCCCGAGACCGCCACGAACGGTCAAGAAGCGCTGGACAAGGCCGGGACCGAAGCCTTTGACGTGATCTTGATGGATTTTTCGATGCCGGTGATGGACGGGCCGACCGCGGCCAAGATGATCCGCGCCTCCGGTGGGCCATCGGCACGGGCGGTGATCATCGGCGTGACCGCCCTTATTGGCGCGCATACCGGAGACGAACAAGCGGTGGCGATGGACAATATCCTGACCAAACCCGTGGGCCAAGAACACCTCGCCCGTGCCATCCGTGACACGCGGCGCGATGAGACCGCAGAGATCACGCTCGAGGATCAGGACGAGAACGACGACGAGGATCTTCTAACCGAGAGTCGCGATGCCGCGACCATGCTGCATGATCTGGGCGAGATGGTGGGCCACGACACCGCATTGCGGCTGGTCAGCACCACGCTCAGCGATGCCGAGGCCGCCTTTGCGGCCATGACCGATCCGATGCTCTCGCTCGACGACAAGGTGTTGATCATCCACAAGGCGGTGGGATCGACTGGCTTTATCGGGCTGGAGGAACTGACAGAAACCTTATCAGAAGCGGAAACCCTGGCACGGGCGGGCACAGACCCCGGCACGAGCGATCTTGTCCCTGCCGCGCGGGCACTATTACAAGAGGCACGCAACGATTTTGCGCCGCTTCTGTCTGCACAAAACAGCAACGACACGTCCTCAGAGGCCGTCTGATTCCAGCCCCAACTTCTGCATGCGGCTGATGAGTGTGGTCCGCTTGAGCCGCAGCATCTCTGCGGCGCGAGTGACACGCCCCTCGCTCAGTTCCAGCGCGGATTGAATCACCTTGACCTCGACCCGTTGCAACATGGTGCGCAGGTCGAGGGTTCCGCTTCCGGCCAGCATAGCCTTGAGATCGGTCACGCCCTCCGGCACCGCATCAACCACCGGCTCGGCGACCGCAGGGGCACCTCCAACAAAGCTCAGGCGCGGTGCCAAGGCGATCCGCGCCTCGTCTTCGGCAATGGTGCGATTGCGGAACAGGATCTGCGCCCGATCATGGAAATTGCGCAATTCGCGCACGTTGCCCGGCCACTCCTGCGCCATCAGCAACGCCAGCGCACAGGGGGTTAGCTGCAGCGTGCTGCCGCCCCGGCTGCCCTGCTCCATTGACCGCAGGATCTGCGGAATATCCTCGGCATGTTCGCAAAGGGCAGGCACACAGAGGCTGAACACCTCGATCCGGAACAACAGGTCCTCGCGGAACCGCTTTTGGGCCACTTCCTGCTGCAAATCGCGATGCGTAGCACTCAGCAGACGGAAATTGACCGGGATCGGCGCGCCGCCCCCGACCCGTTGAATGGTCTGGGTTTCCAACGCGCGCAGCAACTTGACCTGCACATGCAATGGCGTCTCGCCTATCTCGTCAAGAAAGAGCGTGCCGCCCTCGGCCTGTTCGATCAGTCCAATGCGCTGCGCCGTGGCACCGGTGAAAGAGCCCTTTTCATGGCCAAAAAGCTCGGATTCCAGCAGGTCGGCGGGAATGGCCCCGCAATTGACCGGGATCATCGGCCCCGTGCGCCCGGACATGAGGTGCATCGCATTGGCAACCACTTCCTTGCCCGCGCCGGTTGGTCCGTTGATCAGGACCGGCACATCGCTCGGCGCGATGATGCTGATCGCCTGTTTCAACCGCCGCATCACCGGCGTATCTCCGACCAGCACTGCATCCAGACGCAGGTCGATGGGAAACTGTTCCGTGATAGAAGAGGTGGGCCAATAACTCGTCATGCGCTGCAATCCGGTATGCTTAAGGATATACATCCTCAATAGCAGCATCTCGGACGTTACCTATGCGTGCAAAAGGAGTCCGCCGATTATCTAAAGATAAGCATCGGGCCCTTGGCAACCACTCAACGGCGTGTCTTGTCGGGGGCCTTGCGTGCAGGCATCTGCGGTACCGTGCCCTCTGGCAGGGCCGCAGTCTCCCAATAGCGCACCTGCTGCACCTGGCTCACAAGCGGCTCCGATCCGGCAAAGCGCCGATCCTCGCGCGGCGCCGGCTCGGCAAGACGCGGGGCCTCGCGCGGCGGGATCATCGGCCCCGTCATCCCCATCGCGGCCCGTGCAACCTCGGTCTCCTGCGCCATCTCGGGGGAGGTCCCGACCGGCCCCAGCCGCGCCATAGCCTGACGCACCCGGCCCAGATAGGCCGCACCGCGCCGTGGATCACGGGAATGGTAATAGCGGGTTGCGGCATCCCAGCTCCCTGTTTCCGCGCGCAACTCGCTCAGGTAACGGGCGGCATACTCAGTGTTGCGGGCCGGGTCGATCATCTCGTCCAGATTGGCGAAATTGTCGCCATGCCACCGATAATTGAGCTGCATACAGCCCACGTCGAAGCCGCGCACACCACGCGCCACCAATTGCCGCAAATGCGTCAACGCCTCTTGCTTGCCGGAATAGTAATAGCCCTTGCCCCGCACATTCGAGGTCCAGGCCCAGGCCTGAGCGCCCGCCTTCCCCTGTGCGCGCCCTGATTCCGTGCGTGCAATCGCGCGCAAGAGGCCTTTGGGCAGGCCATGACGCTCGGCGGCCTGCGCTGCCAATGCCTCGCAATTCGCGGAGCTGGAGAGAGCGAGGGACGGCACCCAGAATAGTGTCACACAAAGAAGGATAACATATTTCATGCCCCCTCTTTGCAAGCCTCGGGCCAAGTTTGACCCAAGGCCCGAAAACCTCAGCGCAGAAAATCAAAAAGGCTCTGCTGCGTGATCCTCACATAGGCCTGTTGGGTGGCATCCCGCGTCAGCATGGATTGCTGAAGTTTGGTCAGCGCATTGGCAAGGTCCAGGTCCTCCAGCCCCGACACCGCTTGGCTCATCGCGAGCTTGCGGTTGTCGATCAAGTCCGAATGCCGCGCGGCATCCGCAGACAAGGCCCCCAGCTGTGTGCGTTGGTCGATCAAATGCTCGGACGCCCCGCGCAGCCGGTCGATCACCGCATCTCGCGTGCGGCCTTGTGGCACCAGCGCCTGTGTGCTCCCTTCGGCATCGCGCGCCACCATCAGCACCCCGCCCGCATCTGGCTGACGGGCGACATTCGAAACCGTAACAGGGCCCTCGGCCGTCAGGATCAGACCGCCAGTTTCGGGGTCAAAGGCTGCGCTGATGCCGGTGGCCGTGGTCTGGGCATTAATCGCCTCGACTGCGCCCGACATGGCCCCTTCGGCGGCAACAAACGGCACCTTCGCCGTTCCCAATGGCCCTTCAAGTGTCATCGTCCACTCTGCGGGTGCTCGGGTCAACGCCGGATCAAGGCTCAGTTGCCCAGCCCCCGTGGCACTGGCGCGCGGCGCACTGCTGGCCGTGGACAGGCTGCCCAGAAAATCGTCGATCACGGCAAAGACATCACCGCCTTCTGCCCCCATGGCAAAGACCGCATCCCCGCTTAGGCCTGTGGGCAAGCTCAGGGATTCCGACACTTGCAACCGCGATTGCCCGCCATCGCCCTGATAGACCACGCCCCCTGGGCCATCAAGAAACGGATCGGATTGCGTGCCATAACCGCCGAACAGCGCGCGACCGCTCTCGTCACGGGCATTGGCAAGGCCCAAAAGACTGTCACGCAGCGCGCGGACCTCGGTGCTGATACTGTCGCGCTCTGTCGCCGTCGCCGTGTCAGAGGCCGCGCGCAGCGCTAATTCGCCAATCCGGCGCATGACATTTCCCGCCTCAGACAGAACCGTATCGGCCTGATCCAGCCGCGCGCCGGCCCGCTCAAGATTGTTTGAATAGCGATCTAGCGCCTCTTGCTGCTCTTTCGCCGCCGACAAGCGCAGCGCGCGCACCGGATCGGCAGAGGGGCGCGGATCGTTCACACCAGAGGAAATTTGCCCCTGAAGATCGGAAATCCGCTCATTCACCTGCGACAGATTGCGCGTGGTGACGTTGTGAAAAAAACTGGTGCCGATACTCATTCAGAGCCTCATATTGCTTGCAGCAGGGTGTCGAAGAGGGACCGCGCCACGGAAAGAACCTGCGCATTGGCCTGATAAGCCTGTTGCTGTTGCATCAATTGCGCCGCCTCGGCATCGAGATCGACACCGCCCAATTCGGATTCGGCGCGTGCCGCACTCTCGGCCTCGGCCTCGGCGGTGGCGACCCGGCTTTCGCTGGCCGTGACCTGCGCACCCGCCCGCTGTTGCAGGCTGGCAAAGCCGGTGGCATAGCCGCCCCGCCCGGTCAGCCCATCGCGCTGCCGCAGGTTGGCCAGCGTCTCGATGCTGCGTCCGTCCCCGGCCCCGCCGCTGCTGGGCGACAAGAGGTATCGGTCGCCTGTCACGCGCCCGCCCCCCAATGTCACCTCGATATCGCCGAAACGCGTGGTGCCTGACGCATCCAGCGTGCGCGACGCCAGATGTGCGCCGCTCTCGCTGTCAAAGAGGCCGACAAGACCGGTGGTGGCATCCAGAACCCGCAGTTCGCGTGCGCGCTCAGTGGCGGGGGCGTCGCTGATCTCACCGGCAAGCCGCAAGGCCCCCGTGCCGCCCATGACCACGATCAGATCCTCGTCGGGAATGTCGTTGAGGCGCAGCACAGAGCCACCGCCGCTTGCGACGCTGTCGACCGCCAATACCCGGTCATCCGTGGCCGTCAGACGCAGCGCGCCGCCCTCTGTGAGTTCGGCGCGCAGGCCCAAGGTCTCGAAGCCCGCCGCCGCAGCCCCCGGCTGCGCGTCAATCAGCATCTCGCCGTCAAGGGCGCTGAACTGGATTTCAACCCGGCCAAAGGCGGTGTTGATATGGCCCGTGCCGGGGAAGGTCGCGGGCAGCACGACCGCCCCTGCAGACACGCTGACAAAATGCTCTTGCCCGTTGAGCTTGATGGTGAAACTCGAGGGCAGGCTCCCGGCATCGAACGGCTGGCCAATGACAGTTGTCACCGGCGCATTGCCCACCCCCATGCCAAAGCGTGCCGACTCGCCCGCATCGCCAGGCAGGTGCAGCGCGGAACCGTCTAGCGTGCCACCCTCGGTCTCGAGAACAAGGCGGTTGTTTTCGTCAAACCGCGCGGTTACGCGACCCTCTTCAGGGCCGCTCACCACCGGCACACCACCACTCATGCGGATGCCATAATCCTGCGTCCCAAGGCTCACGCGCATCTGCGCGCCCTCGGGCGGCAACGCGGTGAGCGCCGCGCCAGTGATCCGGCTGGCAGGGGCCGTCGCGCGCAGATCAGCGGCCAGCGCCCGCGCCATGGCCGCCCCCGTGCCTAGCGCCGGATCGGCCTCGGCCGTCACCACGCGGCCATCGGCCCCGGTTAAGCTGATCCGCCGCAGGCTCTGATCCCCCGGTCCCGGCTCGGCCGGGGTCAGGGTCACTTGCGCCCCCGCCGCGCTGGTCTGCCGCGCAATAAGACCATTGGCAAATCCATCAGGCTCCGCCGTCTGCAAGATACCATTCTCGGTCACGCCAAAGCCGGCACTGCCGCTCAGGCGCACCGTGCCGGAAATCCGCGCCGCATCTGGCCCACCGGCCCCAAGGCTTGCCGTGCCCAACGCCGCGCCATCCGGTGCCAGCCGTGTGAGCGTCACGGGCTCGGTCCCGGAATGGGTCACGCGGCTTATCGATATATCCGCACCACTCGCCTCGACCAGCACCAGCCGCCCGCCATTGGGGGCAAGTTCAGCACGGATGCCGGTCGCCCCCGACTGTGCATTGATGGCCGCTTGCAGCCCTGCTGCACCGACCGCGCCCAGATCGGCCTCGATCGCCAAGGGTGTCAGGTTCTGCCCGGCAAGCTGAAAGGACAGCACGCCACTTGTGGGCACATCCAGCGACAGACGGGTTTCCGCCTCGGCGCGCACCGGCAAAGCGGTTGTCAGTTCCTGCGCCGCCCAGGCCGCATTGGCCCCTTCGGGCACGCGCAGCGTGCTGGATTGTGTGGCCCCCTCATAGCCGATCTCTACGCTCGGATTGGCCGGGGCCGGGGCGGTGCCAGTCCAGGTGGCAATCCCGCCCGCCTGCCCCAAGAGTGCCACGTGATCGCCACTGACCGATTGCCGCGTCAGGCTCAGCCCGCCATAGGGTGCGGCCCCGTCGAGGTAATCGGCATTATAGGACGCATCGGGGAAGAATCCGTTTTCCGGCGTCAGCAGCGCCGCAGCCGCGCTCGTGCCCAGAGGGGGACCAGAGAGTTGCCGCCCGTCGCGGGTAAAGACCGACAGCGCCGCCGCTGGCGCCGCATCCGCGACCACCACGCCCGCCAGGCTGCCCAGATCAGTCGCAAGGCTGGCCGAGAGGGGCAACGCCCCATCGCGCGCCAAAAGACTCAGCGTGTCGCCCGCGCCCTCAGCCATGAGCCCAAAGGCGCTCAGGCTCTCGCCCTCGATGGTTTGCACAGCACCGGTGTTGAGCGCCGCCGCCAGCGCGTCGCTCGTCAGACCCGCAGGCAGCGCGAATTGCGCCACACCTTCAGGCGTGGTCAGGCTCAACACCTGTGGCGTCGCCCCTGCAAACGGCCCAAGCTCCATCGCCGCAAGGCGCGGCTGCACTGACAAAGCGGCCTCAGCATGGCCCGCCGGGATCACCCCGACCACGCCCGCACTCAGGAATTCGACTGGCTCAGCGCTTAAAATCCCCGACAGATCACGCGGCCCAGCGACCTGTGTGCTCAGCGACGTGGCGCTCAACGTGGCCGTACCGCGATTGCCCGGTACGGCGCTGACCGTCAACGTGCCTGCGGCGGCAATCCCCTGCGGGTCGTCCAGCACCATGGTCATATGCCGCGCTGAGGCATCCTGCCGCGTCAGCGTGATCCGATCGCCATCCTGCGGCACGCCGCTCATTTCGATCCGCAATCCCGGCAGGCTGAGGGTCTGTTCGCCTGTCGCCAGAATCTGCCCGGCCGTATCGCGCGCCTGCCACAAACCAGTAGGCGCATCCTGCACCAAGGTCAGCGGCCCTTCGGGCATGATACCCGCATCCGTGATTGTCACACTGGCTGCGCCCGTGCCACGCATCAGCGCGCCCGGCGCAGCCTCCCATCCTGACACGGAAAAGAGCGCGCCGCCGCGCCCGCCCGTGGGCGTCAGGCCTTGGGAATGCACCGCGTTGATTTCCTCGGCCATCCGGCTGGCCCAGAGGTCAAGATCAGAGGCCGCCTGCGCCATGGCTCCTGCCGCATCCGCCAGCCCACCCAGCATCCCGCCGCGCAGGCTGGTCTGCACCTCGACCGCCTTGGTATCGGCGGACGTGACAATGTAGCGCCCCGCCGTGCCCTGCTCGATCCGCCCGGCGCGGCCGCGCTCCAGAACCATCGGCCCGCTGCCATCGGCCCCAAGCCGCACCGTCGCGCGGCCTGCGTCATCCAAGTCGACATTTATCGACACAAGTTCCGCCAAATTGACCAAGAGCCGGTCGCGCTGATCCAACAGAGGATTGCGCGCGCGCTCATCGGTCACTTGCGCCAATTGTTCCTGAACCTCGGCCAAACCGCTCAATACGGTGTTGGCCCGCTCCACGGTCTGAGCGGTCTCTTCGCGCACGTTGCGCGTCAGCACGTCGATCCCTTCGGCCAAATCGGCCACCCCCCCGGCCAGCGCTGTACTTGCACTCAAAACCGCTTGCCGCAGCCCTTGATCCTCAGGCACCTGTGACAACCCGTCGAGCGCATCGAAAAATCCGTCCAGCAGATCGGGCAAGCCACCCTCACCCGGCAAAAGCCGATCTTCCAGCGCCTGCACATGGCTCAGATGGGTCTCTGCCGCTCCCAACGTGCTCTGGGCATCGCGGCTGCGCGCGGCCACCAGCCCGTCAAAGGCGCGGCGGATGTCCACCACGTCCACGCCACCGCCCACGCCCACTTCCTGCATCACCGCATCGCGGCGGCGATAGCCGGCCGTGTCGACATTGGCGATATTCTCGCCAGTCACACCAAGAGCCGTACGATAGGCCAGAACCCCGCCGCGCCCGATGTCCATGAGGTCGACCATGGTTTACTCCTGTACCCCGCCCAGATGGGCAGAAAACTGGCGATAGATTGCCTCGGACAGGCCCAGACCCGCGCGCCCGGCCCCCACCTCGGTCAGCGTACTGTCGAGCAAGGATTGGGCTGTCTGGGTCGCAGAACTTTCCGTCAACGAGTCTCCAAACGACGCGGCGCGCCCCGATTGTAGGATCTGGTTGAGAAAAAGTGCCTCGAACCCCTCCGCCGCGCCGCGCAGCCGGTCCGCGTCGCGCGTGGCCTTGGTGGCAATCTTGTCGTCGGACAGGCTAGAAGCCTGACGCGCGTCAAACGCTGTGGCAAGCGGCGGCAAGGTCATGGCGATGCGCTCCTCAGATCACGATCAATTCGGCGCGCAGCGCACCCGCCCGGTGCAGCGCCTCGAGAATGGCCACCAGATCGGCGGCACTCGCCCCTACGGCATTGATCGCATCGACCAGCGAGGCCAACGACACACCCGGATCAAAGACGAAGGCGGGGTTGTTTTCCTGCTGCACGTCAATCTGCGTATCCGGTGTCACCACGGCATTGCCCGGCACCACCACGCCGCCATCCTGGCCATTGACGACCGTTGCGGCCTGATCGACATTGAAATCCTCGTTCACCCGCACCGTGAGCGAGCCATGCGAGACGGCAGCGGGCGTCACCCGCACCATGCCACCAATGACCACCGTGCCGGTACGCGCATTGATGATGACCTGCGCCGGCGGCGCAGCGGGATCGACATCGATATCCTGCAAGAGCCCCATGAACGGCACGCGTGCTGCCGGATCGGCGGGCGCACGCACCCGCACCGAACTGCCGTCAAAGGCAACGGCCACGCCCTGGCCAAACTGCGCATTGATCGCATCGGCCACATTGCTCGCGGTCGAAAAATCCGGGCGGTTGAGATTCAGCACAAAATATTCAGTTTCGAGAAAGGATGTCTCGACCATCCGCTCGACCGTTGCACCACGCGGTACGCGGCCCACGGTGGGCACATTGACCACCACAGATGAGCCGTCACCGCCCTGAACCCCCAGACCACCGACCACCAGATTGCCTTGGGCAATGGCATAGACCTCGCCATCCGCCCCCATCAGCGGCGTCATCAGAAGGGTGCCACCCTGCAACGACTTGGCCTTGCCAGCAGTCGAAACCGTGACATCCAAAACCTGACCGGGCTTGAGAAAGGGCGGCAATTCCGCCGTCACCATCACCGCCGCCGCGTTCTTGGCATCCAGATCATTGGTCCCCACCTCGAGCCCGAGACGCGAGATGATGGATTGCATGGATTGCCGCGTCAGCCCCGAATTGCCATCGCCCGAACCATTGAGGCCCACGACAAGGCCATAACCCACCAAAGGGTTTGACCGCACCCCGGCCACATCGGCCAGATCCTTGAGCCGGTCGGCCAGCGCCGCCCCTGGCACAAGGCAGACAAGCAACAGCAAAAAGCGCAACATACCCGCGCCCATCATAGCGGCGACACGGTTTCAAAGGCGCGGCGCAGCCAGCCTTGCTTGGCGGTATCAGCCACGTCACCGGCACCCACATATTTGATCTCGGCATGAGCGATCCGGTCAGACCGCACGACGTTGTCGGCGGAAATATCCGTGGGCCGCACCACGCCGCGCAGGCGGATGTATTCCTGACCATTATTGAGCGTGAGTTGCTTTTGCCCAACGATTTCCAAATTGCCGCCGGGCAGCACCCGCACAACGGAAACCGACACACGGCCCGTCAGAGAATTGGACTGCGTGGCATTGCCCCGTCCGGCATAACTGCGGGTGGTGCCACTGGTCAGCCGCCCATCGTCAAAGCCGAAAGACAGAACGTCCGGCAGGTCCAGCTCGAAGCTGTCGGTCTTGCTAGAACCCGCCGCCTGCGACTTGCTGGCGGCAAACCGCTCGGAGAATTCGACCGTGAGAATGTCACCCACGGACCGCGCGCGCCGGTCGGCGACGAAGAGACCGTTGGAGTATCCGGCATAGATCGAGCCTGTCGGCATCAGGCGCGATTGCTGCACCTCTTCGACCGGGTAAACCGGTGCATAAAGCTCCGACTCCGCCTCTTCGATCTGGGTGGAACACCCGGCCAGCGCAACAATCGTGACAGCGGTGCAAGTAAGACGGCGCATCAAGGTCCCCTTCAGAGGTTATTGGCGAGATAGCTCATCATCTCGTCCGAGGCCGAGATGGAGCGCGAGTTGATTTCATAGGCGCGCTGCGCTTCGATCATGTCGACCAGCTCCTGCACCACATTTACATTCGAGGTTTCCAGCGTGCCCTGAAGCAAGGCCCCCATGCCGTCCTCGACAGGATTGCCCACGACCGGCGCGCCGCTGGCGGTGCTCTCGACCACAAAGGTTTCGCCCACCGGCTCTAGCCCACGTGGGTTGGCGAATTGCGCAAGGGTCAACTGCCCCACCTCTTCGGCCTCGACCGCATCGGGCAAGGTCACGCTGATAATTCCATCGCGGGAAATGCTGATGCTGGTGGCCTCGGGGGGGATCTGGATTTCGGGCTGCACGACATAGCCGCTCGACGTGGTCAGGACACCATCGGCATTCTGCGAAAACGTGCCGTTGCGGGTGTAACCGATCCGCCCGTCGGGCATCAGCACCTGAAAGAACCCCTTGCCGTCAATCGCCAGATCAAGCGCGTTGTCGGTCGTGGTCAGGCTACCTTGGGTATACATCTTTTCGGTGCTGACCAGCCGCACACCCGTGCCCAGCGTGGTGGGGGCAGTCTGCTCGGTCGCCTCGGACGTCTGCGCGCCCGCAGGCCGCAGCGTCTGATAGAGCAGCGTTTCGAAGTTGGCGCGGTCGCGCTTGAATCCGGTGGTGTTGACGTTGGCCAGGTTGTTGGAAATCACCTGAATACGGGCTTGCTGCGCATTCAGCCCGGTTTTGGCCACATGCATCACGTTCGAGGACATCGGCGCTGCCTTTCCTGAGGTCTCTGTTCGATCTCAGTGTGCAAACCGCGTGCCAGCCCGATCGGGTCTTACGACCAATGCCCCGGCAATTTTAGCCCCATGCCCGAAAAAGGAGAGGGCTCACCGCCTCAAGTCGCGCGCGCAGGTCTCGGGGCGGGCGTTTTGGGGCATCGCTGCGCACCACTTGGCAAACTCTGCCGCCGCGCGCTCCTGTACCGCCAGCCGCGCCTTGGGCTCCAACTCGGCCATCGACACCTCGCGCAGCGCGAAAGCGCCAGGCTCCTCGAACGCGGCCCCAAGAGTGAACCACAGCGCGGCTTCGTCCATCTTGGCGGGCAGGCGCAACTGCGCCTCCACCCGGCCAATCGCCGCAAACTGTCCCGGCATGCCATCCTCGGCCCGCGCGCTCAGATCTGCCCGCAACCGATCCGCCAGTCGCGCCCGCGCGGCTTCTGTCAGACGCTCCAATAGCAGATCACTCACCGCGATTGCCCGCGTCTCGCCCGCCAGACGTGCGCGCCAGGCCCAATAGGTCGCCGCCTGATCGTCCTGCGGCACGCCCTGTCCGCGCGCCAGCATCACCGCCAGATTGACCTGCGCCGCGCGGTGCCCGGCCTGCGCCAGATCGGCAAAGATCGCCACAGCCGCCCCGGCCTGCCCATCTTGTGCCAGGGCCACGGCCCGGCCGAAATCCGGCGTGGACCCGGCCATCGCCGCCGCACCGCAAACCCAGACCGCAGAAGCCAGCAGAAACCGCCGCATCTATTTGCCCGCCATCATCACCAGTTGCAGATACATCATGCGCCGCCGCTCACCATCGGGGCGCTGCTCATAAACCACTAGGCGATGCCGCTGCGTCGGCGTCATCTCGACATCAATACTGACCGCCTCGGGCAAATGAATATCATGCTGCGCCAAGAGCGCCTTGGGATCGGCCAAGAGTGCGGTGCTGAAAGCGCGGTCGATCCAGCTCCGCGCCAAGGCCCGCCCAAGGATTTCCGGCAAATGCCGCTCGACCAGCGAGATATCGTGCAGATTGGTGCTCCGCCGCACCAGAGGAAAGGCGTCGGGGGTCTGACCCGGCGCGGCCTGTCCTGCAGCCCGGCGCAACATCCTGAATTTCGACAAGGCGCCCGCCACTCTGCCCACTCCTTCTGGTTTCTCTGCGTCGCGCAGGCGACACGGTTCCACACACGTACAACGGCAAAAAACCGTGTCAGTTTAGCGCCGCTTGGCGCGGTCCTTGCATTTTGCCCTGCATGACCCGGATTTCATCCCGCCAACCGCTCATCATCTTTGCCCTGACAGCAAGTCTCGGGCCAATAGCGCTTGGGGCCGCAAGCCTCTGGATCCTGCGTCAGGTCCCCGCTGTGCCGCAGCTATCGGCCTCGCCTGCGCCCACGTCAGAGGCCCCCGCCGGGCCCGAGCCGCGCCGCTATCTGCCGCTCAGCCTGCCGGTGACGGTGACGCTGCCCGACGGCGGCGGCACGCTCAGCATCGGTTTGGGCATTGCCCTGCGCGAGGCGGGTAGTCTCGAACTCATGGCCCGGCTGTCCGACCGCCAACTCGAGGCACAGGCAGAATTGGCCGAGGTCGTGCTGCGCGCTGCCGAGAGTTATCCCGCCGACACCCGCCTCGCGGCGCTACGCAACAGCCTGCCCGAGACACTGAAAGAGGCGATGAACGCCCGGCTGATCGCCATGAGCGAGGAGCCTGCCATTCTAGAGGTTCTGATACTCGACTGGGCCCATGCGCCCTGATTGGCAGGCTTCTTGCAGCCCCGAAACAAATGCTAAGCCCGTGAAAGGAAATCCCATGATCGCTATGCGCCAGACCTTCATCCCCGCCCCCGGCACCGATCCGCACAAGATGGGCGTTGAACTCGTGCTCTGCGACGAAAATGGCGAACCGCGGCGTCAACATGTCTGGGGTCTGGTGCGTTTGCTGCGCCGCCTCTGCTGAGGTGAAGCAGCCTAGTACCATCAGCGACGCTGCCGCATATGGTCACGAAACCGCAGACCAAAGCCCAAGCCGCCCACGGCACAAATTCCCCAACCGATCATCAGCGGTGCCGGCATCAGCCCCGCCACCGCCGTTGCCCATCCGGGTTGCAGGTAAATCCCTGCGATCAACCCGCCCGCGATCGTCAGAAACATCCGCAGCCGCAGGCAGGTGGCGCAGGTCTGTTCCTGCCTGCCCGCCATCAGCGCGGCCCAGCCTTGCGATCGCAGTTCAGATAGACAAGATTGGCCCGGCCCCGCCCCGCGCGCTGCGCCGCCTTGGCCGAAAGCATATCGGCGGTGCGCCGCACGGCATCGAGCGCCTCGGCGAGGATCGTGATGCGGTCCTGTGCGCCATCCTCAGACAAGGACGCACCACCCACCAGCGCAATAACCGCGCAGCGCAGGGCATGATCAGCGCGCGACACCGCCGCCTGATCCCCCGTCTCTGCGGCTTCGATGAGCGCCTTCGTCAAGCTCCGTATCTGATCGCCAAGAAGGCTATAGGTCATCTGTTGCACCACACGTGTCATACCGCCTGCGCCTTGACCTGCGACCCGATTTGCTGCCAAGCGTCCAGAATATCGCCCATTGCGGCGGCAGCCTCTGCCAGGCGCGCGCCCTCTTCACCGCGCAACCCCTTGAGCACGTGGAACCGCGCGAATTCATAAAGCTGGAAAAGATCCCCCGCCAAATCGCCGCCCGCCTCGAAATCGAGGCTCGATTGCAGGATATAGATCGCGGTCAGAACCCGGTTGACGTGATCCGACGGCAACGGGCGCGCCTCTTGTTGGGTGCGCGCCAAGACACCGAGCGAGCGGTTGAGTTCCCGAAGCGTGACAAAAACGATGTCATAGGGATCGGTGGCTGATTCCTGCACGAGGGTCTCGGCCTGACGGTAACGGGAACGGGCGAAGGCGAAACTCATCGAAACTTCCTTTGACATGATTGCCAGATGTGTTTTTCAAAACGGCAAATCACGTCAGGATGTTAGCCCCGGCAGTATTCCTGCCGGGGCCTGGCCTCAGGCCGCGACGCTGGCCTTGCGCTCATCACCCGAAACCAAGGCGCTGACGGCCACAACCATGCCCACCTCGCCCCCCGAGAGGACAGCGATACCGCTCATGTCGCGCATCCCGGACAAAACGCCCTGCAAGGGACGCAGCATCACAAGCTGCTGACCCAAGAGCTCATCAACCGGGATTGCGATGCGCGTCTCATTGCTGCTTACCACCACATAGAGTCGCGCGCCGCGCGCCACCTCTGCGGTCTCGGGCATCAACGGATGCACCGGTACCAACGCACCCTCATCGATATTGAGCATCCGTGTTGCCCCAGAGGCCGACACCGGCAAGATGCGGTCGGTCTGAAGGATACGGTGAATCGCATCCACGGGCAGCACATAGCGCACATGCCCCACCCGCACCACCATACCATCAAGCACAATCATATGCTGCGGCACCCGCAGATGGAATCGCACCCCAGCCCCGGCAGGTAGGCTGACACGGCGCAGCGCGCCCTTCTTGCGAACCATCTCATCGGCCAGCGCGGCATAGGCAGGGGAAGCCGGAGCCTCGGGACTGTTATCGGTCAGCTCGACCCGCACGTGATCGCTCTCGGCCTCGACCGATATATGGAACCGCGATGCGGGATATTCCCCAGTCAGCCGCAGATTGACCAGAGTCTTGAGCGGCCCGCGCAATTCCTCGATCAACATCTGGTCGAGCATCGCGTCGCCGCCGACATAGGTGACAGAAGCATCGACACCGATCTTGCGCGCGCGCGTGGCCACATAGGCCTTGAGCGGGCGCAACAGCACTTCGGCAGGGCGCGACCGTTGCGCCACGCTTTCCTGTTGCAGATGCGACAACTCTGCCGAAAGCTGCGCGCCCGACTCGCTGATTTCCTGAAGTCGCAGATGGTGCTGGTCCAGCCGGTCGCGCAGGACCGAGCGCACGCGCTGCTCCAATTCGCCCACCCCAGCGGCGCGCAGCGCCTCCATCACATCCTGCACCAGATCGACCGAAGCAAGCTGTGTCAGCTCATGCTCCAACTGCGCGTGGCTGGCGGAGATAGCCCCCACCGCCTCGAGCAAGGCCAGACTGTCGCCCACATCCGACATCGGGATGAGATCAAACGTGTCGGGCTCTGCCGCTGCGGCCTCTGGTGCTTCGCGCACCTTGAGAGCCTGCGCCATCATCAGCCGCGTGCCTGTCGGATCCAGCATCGCGAGCCGCTCGACCATCCGGTCCTCTTCGAGGCTTGACGCCACGAGGAAATCAAACAGCGTGGCCTTGTCCAGAAACACCGTGACGTTGGTGATCATCCGCACGACGCCCGTGGTGATCCACTCAAGGAACCCCTGCGCCAGTGCATCATCGTCATTCAGGTCAGCCCGCAGCACGTAGAAATGCATGCCCTCCTTGATCGCCTCATGGGCGGTCTTGACGCTCTCCGGTGACATCACCCGGTGGAATTCCGGCGGCAGGCCCAATCGCGATTCGATGCTCTTGGCGGTCATCACGCCGCTGGCCACGAAACAGGCGTTGGTCGCCTCTTCGAACATCTTTTCAATCCGCGAGGTATCGGGCGTATCCCCCTGATCCAGCGCATCGAACACCAGTTCCATCGTGTCGACAAACCCGCGCCCCATCTGAAGCAGGATCACATCCGGGGCCTTCTGGTCGACGCGCACCCGCGCGAAGAGGTCGATCAGCGCCATCGTAAGTTGCGAGGCCGTGTCGATCCGGTAATTCAGACAGGCGAAATGCACCTGCCGCATCAATGTGTCAAACGCCGGGAACCAGTTGGCCCCCGCCTCGACGCTGCGCGCCTCCATTCCCTTGCGCAGGCTTTGCAGCGTCTCAAAGATATGTTCAACGCACCAAGCGCCCAAGAGCTTGCTTGGTGGCATCATCTCGGTATCGAACACCGACGCGGGTAAACTGCGCTCGACGCTGACCAATTCCTCATACAACGCCAGTTCAGCAGCGCGATACGCATGGCCCGCCGGCTCTTGTGACAGCCTGTGGGCGCTGTCAACCAACCGCACGTATCCGCGCGGCGCAGCCAGATCGGCAATACGCTCGGCCAGGTCGCGCCGCTCGTCCATTGTGCAGGGCGTATCGCCCCCCATCCGCGTGCCCTGATCGGCAATCAGCGGGTAAAGCTCTGCGACAGCTTGGAAAAAAGCCCGGCCATCGGCGGCCGGATCAATTGGGCCGCGCGTTTGCACCGGGGCGGCGTCAGCGCCGCCAAAATCTTGCGCTGCGCGCGCGCGCAACGCCGCAACATGGCCTTTTGCCGCGGCGTGGCCAATGCCCTTGGCCTCGGCCATCGGATCGAGCAGCGCGACCCAACCGGCCAGATCAAGCTGTTGCGCGGCATAGCGCAGACCATCGGCCTCCTTGCGCAGGGCGGCGGGGCTGGAGTCCTCCGACCAATTCGCGCAGAGCGCGTCCAGTTTTTCAAGCGTCTTGGCCACCATATCGGCAAAGATCTGGTGATAGGTCTGATCGGCCCGTAGCTTGCCCTCCGTGACCTCGACCACGGGCTTGGGCCGCGCCGCTGCCTTCTTGACCGGCGCGGCTTTGGCTTCCGCTTCGGGTTTCGGTGCGGGTTCGGGCTCTGCAACCGGCTCTGGGACCACATCGGCGGCGGGCTCTGGCATCGGCTGTGGTTCGGGGGCGGGCTCTTCGGCAACCTCAGGCGCGGCGCTCTCCCCGCTCAACAGGCGGCGGATCGCGGCACTCAGGTCGCGCGTTGCGGCGAGGTCCGGCGCATCTCCGCTCAGGACCGGCTCCAACAAGGCCAGCCAATCGGCAAAGTTCAGTTGCCCGGCGGCATAATGCAGGTTGTCCGCCTGCTTGCGCGCGGCGCTCGGGCCGGAGTCATCGGCCCAATCCGCGACCAGCGCATCGAGCGCGGCGCAGGTCTTTTCGGCCATTTCGTTGAAAATCTTGTGATGCTCCGGGTCGGGTGCCAAGAGCTTGCCCTCTGTCACCTCGGCCACGGTCTTGACCTGCGGCGCGGGTTCGGGTTCTGGCCCCGCCTCCGGCTCAACTTCGGGCGCTGAGGCCTCTTCGACTTCAGGCTCGGCTTCAGGCTCTGACTCGTCCTCCGGCTCGAACTCCAGCTCGTCATCATCGCCTTCGAATTCGTCAAAATCCGCGCCGTCGCCTCCGTCCAACTGATCCAGCAAACCAGCCAGTCCCATGTCAAAGACGGGGGCCTTGGCTTTGGGGGCTGATGCCGGTTCAGGTTCAGGTTTCGGTGCGGGCACTTCTTCGGCGGCATCCACCTGTGGGACAACTTCGTCCTGCGGCGCGGGCGCGACCGCGTCGGCCTCTCCCCCTGTCAAACGCCCGATCATCGTGCGCAAATCCTGCTTGAGCCCAGCTGTCGGGCCCGGCTCCACATCGGCTCGGGTGTCGGCTGTCTCTTCGAGCATGCCGCGCAGCGCATCGCCGGTGCGCATCAGAATATCGGTGATCTCAGCACTCAGCGGCACACCTTCGTCACGCACCAGCCCGATCAGATCCTCGGCCAGATGTGCCAAACCCTCGACCTGCGCCAATCCCAGCACGCGAGAGTTGCCCTTGAAGGTATGGACGGCCCGGAACAGCGCGCCGATATGCGCGCCCATGTCGCCTTTGCCCCCTTCGAGGGCATCGAGCGCCGCTTCCATTGCGTCAAGGGACTGCGCGCCGTCATCGGCATACAGCATCCAGATTTCGTCCATCTCATCCATCATGGTGTCACCCGCCCAGTGGGTTGCATTGTGGCCCTCAGGCCCCGACCAGCGCCCGCATCACGCGCGTCAACTCGTCTCCGGTCTTTTCCTCTAGGTCATGCGACACCGTGCCGGAGGGCTTGGAAACCACCCCATCCGCACCCAGTTCGCGTGCCTTGGCCGCCAGGGGCGAGCCTTGCACTGTAACCGACGACAGCATGCAGATCTTGGCCCGCGTCTTGAGCTTGGCGTGACGCAGAAACTCAAGCCCGTCCATCACCGGCATCTCGATGTCGAGCAGGATCAGGTCGAGGTCCGGCAGATCTGGCAACTTGTCCAGCGCCTCTTGCCCATTGGCGGCCTGTGCCACCAGCTTGAAATCCTTGCGCGATTTCAGAAAGCTGGAGATGTAGAGCCGCATCATTGCGGCATCGTCCACCACCATCACATTGTAAACCATTGTCTTTTCTCCGAATTATCTGGAACTGAACGAGCAGAAAGCGGCACCGCGCCGCCCCTGCCCCGCCCCATCAGAAGCCGTTAAAGCCGCGTGCGTCGAGATCGAGCGATCCACCGCCGTTGACACGCCCGTTGGGCTTGCCGCTCATCATCGCCTGAATCTGCGCCAACATCTCAGGCGTGAGGCCATTGAACCCGCTCATCGGCATGGCCGTAGCTGTACGACGCAGCTTGAAGCGACCGATTTCCTCTTTCATCTGCTGGGTCGCCGCGCTCATCTCGGCGGCTCCGGCGGCGAGTTCGTCTGCCTGCTGGCTGGTATCCAGTGCAGATTTGGCGATTTCGGACATGGCCATCGAAATCTGCGCAACACCGCGCGATTGCTCGGCCCCAGAGCGGTCGATCTCTTCGACGATTTCCTTGACCTGCGTGATCTGTTGGGAAATGCCGGTAAAGGCTTCGGAGGTTTCATCGGCGATCCGCACACCTGCATTAACCCGGTTCGACGCGTCCTCGATCAGATCCGAAGTTTCGCGCGCCGCCTTGGCGGACCGTCCCGCAAGGTTGCGCACCTCTTGTGCCACCACGGCAAAGCCGCGCCCGTGCTGTCCCGCCCGCGCCGCCTCGACCGCCGCGTTCAGCGCCAGAAGGTTGGTCTGGAAAGCGATTTCGTCAATCACCTTGATGATCTTGGCGATGTCCTGTGACGAGGTCTTGATGCCATGCATGGCTGTGACCATGTCCTTGATCTTGGCGGCACCCTGATCGGCCAGCCCCACGGCGCTGTTCACGTATTTCGACGCATTCTGTGTCGACTCGGCATTTGCGCGCACCTGCTGGTCGGTCTGGTTGACCGACGCAGACACCTCTTCGACCGAAGCCGAGGCGACTTGAGAATTGGTCGAGAGGGTCTGGCTCGAATGGGCCACCTGATTGACCGTGGTTGCGACCTGATCCACCTGCTCAGCAATGACCGCGAAGGCGCTGTTGAGGCTGCCAAAGGCCTGCTCGAAGGACTCGATCACGCTGCGGTATTCCCCTTTGAACTTGGACAGATCCGCCTGCACGTCAAGATTACCCGCAACGATGGAGTCCGACAGCGTGCGAATTTCATTCACAACGCCACGGAAATTACCGCGCACCTTCTCTATGATATGGTTGAGAAACACCTTCTTGCCCGGCATCTGCGGGAAGGGCACATCGAAATTACCTTCGCCAAACTCCTCGACCACATTCATCGCCAGTTTCTTGGTGTCGATATGGGCCTTCACCATGGCGTTGATCAGATTGGCCGCCTCGTGCACCTCCGGAAGCTGAAACAGATCAGCCGCGATCTTGACCTCAATATCGCCCTTGTTGTGTTCTTCGGCCATATGGGCGATCTGAGTCAGCAGCGTTTGGAACTGGCTCATGATAAGGTTCTGTTCAGCCCCCAAGCGTTGCTGTTCGCTGCGGTCTTGCAACTCCACAAGGAACGCCTCGGTTTTACCGGTCGCGCCGACTATTGGGACCGCAGAGAGCGCAAGCATAACCTCTTTCATTTCAATCTTGGAGAACATCGGCTCTGTCAGCCGCGCCAGCATTTGGCGTTGATGGCTTGGCTTGGCGTGGAATTCGTCAACGCAGGTGCCAATAATCGAATTGGCCCGAAAGTTCGGCATTTGCTCACGTATGATAGGCTCTAACGCCTCAAATGCAGAGATTGCTGCGCCATTTGCATAATGGATCACCAAGTCCGAGTCCGCAATCATGACAGGGTTTGTCAGTTGGTCATAAAACGCGGCAGCGCTCTGCCAAAACGGGACATCATTCGTTGTTTTGTTCATCTGGTCATTCCTGAGTGTATCGCCGGTGGGCTGGTCCGGTGCGGGCTGGGGGGAAGGTGTCTCGGTCGTCGGCGTTGATGCCGACCGAGACGTGAAAACGGGTTCCTGATCAGTATTCCGGGGATTGGACTTTGGGGTAGCCATGGATCAGGCCTCGGCCATCATCGGCGGGATGAGGGCGTCATCCTCGACCAGAAGGTTGACATTGAGCAGGATCGCCACTCGCTCCTCCAGACGACCCAACCCCAACACAAGGCTGCGGCCCTCGGAGCCCGAGAAACTATGTGTCCGGTCAATCTGGCTCGCCGGAATGTCGAGCACCTCGTTGACGCCATCAACAATCAGACCCACCGGCGCATCGCTCACTTGCAGCACAATCACCACAGTGCGGTCATCATAGGTCTTGTCCGGCATGCCAAAGCGCAGCCGCACATCCATCAGCGGGATCACCTTGCCCCGCAGGTTGATCACACCCTTGATGTAATGCGGCACGTCCGGCACGCTCATGATCCGTTGCAACCCGACTATCTCGGTCACAACTCCGATCGACACCCCGTAGAGTTCGGACCCGATCGGAAAGGTCAGATACATGGTGTCGATGGAATCCGACGGCTCGGCCTGGAGCTCGTTCTGTGGTGTCTGCGTATCGGCTAACGCGGTTTTAGTCATGGTCAGACTCCTCTATGGGTCAGTCGGGGGGCCGGGGCGGCAGTTGCCCGCTGGGTTGCAGATGTCGTGCCAACCGAAGCCAGCAGTTTCTCCGCCATCTGGTCGAGCGGCACTTGTGCCAGCGCCGCCCCTCTCTCCCACGCGCGCGCAGGCATGCCGTAGACCAGCGATGTGGCCTCGTCCTGAACAAAGGTCTGCGCCCCGGCGAGTCGCGCGGCCAGCAGTCCGTTGGCACCGTCGCTGCCCATACCGGTCAGCACAGCGGCACTCAGGCGCGGCGCAGCAACTTTAGCGGCCGATGTCAGCAGAACGTCGATCGACGGCGTCGAATAACAAACCGGATTGCCTGCCGTCACCTCGACCGCCAAGCCACCCGCAGCGGCACGGCGCAGGCGCATATGCCGCTCACCTCCCGGCGCAATGAGGGCCAGACCGGGGCTGAGCCGGTCGCCCTGTCGCGCCTCGCGCACCTCGATGGCACAGGTCGCATTGAGCCGTCGGGCAAAAGCCTCGGTAAAGCCGGCGGGCATGTGCTGAACAATGACGACAGGCGGGCAATCGACAGGCAACGCCTGCAAGACGGTGCCCAGCGCCTGCACCCCGCCCGTCGAGGCCCCAAGCGCGATCACCCACTCACGCGACAGCACAGGTGTCGCAAGGACTTGCGACGACACTGGCGCGGCAACCGCGACCGAGGTCTGCATCCGCTGCATATCGACCTGCGCCACCGCCCGCACACGCGCAGCTATGGTTGCCAGTGCGATCGTGTCCATCATGCCCGGTGCCACGCCTTGCGGCTTGGGCATCACATCGACCGCCCCGGCCTCCAGCGCCTCGATACTGCGCCGCGCCCCAAGCTGGGTTGTCGAGGACACCACGATGGTCGGGATACGCAGCCGCGCCGTGGTCTGACGCAGGAATTCCATACCGCCAAGCCCCGGCATTTCCAGATCGAGCGTGATTACATCCGGGCGGCGCACCATGACAAAGTCATACGCCTCTTCGGCGCTCGCGGCCTCGCCGATCACCTCGATACCAGGATCAGCACCAAGGGTCCGGGTCAAGAAACGCCGGAAGAAACTTGAATCATCGACAACAAGCACCGTTACGGGTGCAGCAGAGCGGGTCATTATGACCTCCTTCGGTAAAGACCGGTGGCGACAGGCTCCCAGAGGGTGCCCAGTTGGCGCACGGACTCCGTCACAGAGGTGATCAGCCAGCCACCCGGCTCGACCACGTCATAGAGGGCATTCACCGTGGCAACCTGATCGGCCCGGTCGAAATAATAGAGCACGTTGCGGCAGAAGACGGCCTGAAACGGGCGGTTGAACGGATAGGGAGTCGCCTTGAGGTTCATGCGTCGAAAGGTGCAAGCCCGGCGCAATTCAGGTGCCACCCGATATTGATCCAGCCCCGCAGGCGTGAACCAGCGCTTCACCCGCGCAGGGTCGGTCTGCGAAAACTGACGGGCGGAATAGATGCCCAACTCGGCCCGCTCGACCACCGGCTCGCTGATATCGGTGCCCAGAATATGCGTGCGGTTGAGCACGCCAGACCCCAACCGCTCGGCCAGCATGATCCCGAGCGTATAGGCCTCCTCCCCACTGGAACAGGCAGCCGACCAGAACCGGAATTCGGGGCGCTCCTTGAGTTCGGGCAAGGCCAGATCCATAAAATTGTCCAATACCTCGATCTCGCGGAAGAAATAGGTATGGTTGATTGAGGCCGCATGCAGCACCGCAAGCTGAAGGTCCTGCGCGCCTGCGCGGTCCAATTCACGCGCCAGATGGTTCAGATCAGGCAGTCCGAACCGCCGCAAAACGCGCTCCATTCGCTGCCGCAGCAAATTGGCCTTGGACGGGCCAAAGGTGATCCCGCAGCGGCGGCTCAACCAATCGCGCAGCTGCTCGAATCCGGCCTGATCCGCATGGACCTGCATCAACGCCCGCCTCCGTTAGCCAGCCGCTCGCAATCAAGCACCATCGCCACCTCGCCCGAGGACAAGAGCGCAAAGCCCCAGCTCGCGCGCACCCGCGTCAGCGTGCCCTCAAGCGGCTTCATCACCACCTGCTGACGATCAAGAATTTCATCGACCGGCACGGCAATCGGTCCAGAGGTCGACTCGAACACGATGAAGACCATTTCCGACAACGGCGGCAGTTCACTGCGCATGCCGTCGAAAAATTTTTCCAACCGGCAGACCGGAATGAACCGATCCCGCTGCCGCAGCATTTCGCACCCACCCTCGGCGGCCAAGGCCAGATGATCCCCAAAGCCGGGTTTGACGATCTCGGCAATGTCGTCGATCGGCACGCAATAGAGCTGCGTGCCCAGCCGCAGGATCACGCTATCTAAAAACGCCAGCGACACCGGAATATGCAACGACACGGTTGTGCCTTTGCCTTCTTCGCTCTGCACCCCGATGCGCCCGCGCAGGTCCTTCATCGTGGTATTGAGCACATCCATACCCACGCCGCGCCCCGACAGGGTCGTCACCGACTCGGCGGTTGAAAAGCCAGGTTCGAAGATCGCCTTCCAGACGGCGGCATCTTCGGGCTCTTCGGTCGGGCCAAACAGACCCCGCTCGCGCGCCTTGGACAAGATTTTATCCCGGTTCAGCCCGCGACCGTCGTCGATCACCTGAATCCGCACTTCGCTGCCCACCTGCGCGGCCGACAGGACAATACGCCCCGCAGGCGATTTGCCCGCCGCCTCGCGCTCGGCCGGCGGCTCCAGCCCATGATCGGCGGAATTGCGCACCACATGCAGCAGCGGATCGTAAAGTCGATCCGCCACCAGCTTGTCGATTGATGTATCCTCGCCACGCATCACGAGGTCGATCTGTTTTCCGGTCTCGCGCTGCAATTCGCGCACCATGCGCTTGAGCCTGCGAAACACCTCATCCACCGGCACCAACCGCAGTTCACTCGCGGCGTCCTGCACCTCGCCTACGATCATCGACAGGCGGTGCGCGGCCGCCTCGAACCCCACAAGGTCGAGATTGGCCAGTTCCGGCGCGTTGATAGTTTCGGATACCGACAGCGACAACTCTCCCACGAGGTCCATCAAGCGCCCGATCTTATCTGACGAAACGCGCAACAACGCGCCGCCCGAGGCCTGCTCGGGCACCTGCTCTGCACGCGCCGTCATGCCTGCGGCCCTCGTTCAGGACACAGTTTGTTTGGGAACACACTCGCCATGTGATCAGGTCTTTCTCAAACTGTCGGCTTGATTGCCGGTGACATCTGCACGCAGGACTGCAACCGGCGTGCCAGACTACGAAGCGCCGTCAGGCGGCATCTTCGGCATTCCCATCGAAATTGAAAATACAGACGCCCTCGAATCCGGTAGATCGAAAGAGAAAGGTTTTCTTCATCGTCTGGATAAAGCCCCCGTGCTTCTTTTCGAAATTCTTGAGGTCCGCGATACTTGGAAAGAACAGGTTGACGGAAATGTCACCCTCTTTGCCAATCATGACGGTCAAGCCTGAGATACGGCATTCCGGAATCGCATTCCCCAGAATCTCCGTGATGAAAGGGGCCGCGATCTGTGCCGCATCGAGGCTTGGAAACTTGAGATGATACGTTTTCGATAACATTGTTGCCTACCAGTTGAGCTCTTCTGAGTTTCCAAACGGACCCTTGCTCAAAAATGTGAGCGCCCTGGCGACATATCTCCCGAGTATCTTTGGAGCGAAGATGATCGCTTTTGGCGAGAAACTGCGGTGAAAGTGTAAAGCGACCCAAAGGACAGCGTCGAACATCTCCCCGGGCGACGAAGCTTCGACAGACAACGGTCGACATTCCCCGTTTTCGTCGGATTTGCGACGTTTTCCCGGTTCTGAGAGCCAAATTTCCTCGCAATCCCACGCGATTGGCCAATTTTGCGGTCCAAATGGCCCCAAAGCCCGCATGGCATGATCCCTGCTTACAGATTTCATATCGCAATCAACGAGGTTTCCCATGGCCGACATCTGCATCACCGCCGCGAATTTCCCTCAAGCACAGGCCCTCAAGGCGCTGCTCGACGGGCGCCGTCTGAATGTCCGCATCGGCTATCAGCCCACCTGTCACACGCTCGTTCAGGGCGCACCCGTGACCGACCAGCGCGCGCTGGTGGAACTCGCCCGCAAGTTGGGGGCGAAACGCATCGTGGTGATCGAAGGTCAGGCCGCAGAATTTGCCCTGCGCGAGGATCTGGGCGGGCGCATGCTGACCGTATCGCTGCCCGATAGCGGCCTGCCCGCTCTGCGCGATGCAGCTCTGATGGCCGTGGCCGATCTCTTGGCAGCCCCTTTTGGCACTATGGTCGCCGCCGATCCGAACTCGGGCGCTCTCATCGACATGGCCCGCCGCGTTGCCCGCTTTGACGTCAGCGTCTTTATCAACGGCCCCACCGGCAGCGGCAAGGAAGTGCTGTCGCGCCTGATCCATGCGGCTTCGCCCCGCGCTGACAAGCCCTTTGTCGCCATCAACTGCGCCGCAATCCCCGAGAACATGCTCGAAGCCCTGCTCTTCGGCCATGAAAAAGGGGCCTTCACCGGTGCCAACACCGCCAACAAGGGCTATCTGCGCGCCGCAGATGGCGGCACGCTGCTCCTTGACGAGATTTCCGAAATGCCGATGGCGCTTCAGGCCAAACTCCTGCGCGTCATTCAGGAAAAGGTCGTGACCCCGCTCGGTAGCCAGACCGAAGCCGCGGTCGATGTCCGCATCCTCGCCACCTCCAACCGCGATATGGAGGCCGAAATCGCGCGCGGCACCTTCCGCGAAGACCTCTACTATCGCCTCAACGTGTTCCCGCTGGAAACGCTGGCCCTCTCTGCGCGTCCGCAGGACGTGCCGGTGCTGGCCCAAGCGATGCTGCTCCGCCACACACCCGAGGGCCTGCCCACGCCGCTTTTGTCACCCGAGGCTTGCGACATCCTTGCCGGTCATTCCTGGCCCGGCAATGTGCGCGAACTGGAAAACGTCATGCAGCGCGCGCTGGTTCTGGCCGATGGCATGGTGATTGCACCTGAACACATCATGCTTGTTGCCCGCCCCACCTCTCTGTCCGCCGCGTTCCCCACCGCAGTTTTCGCCTCTCTCGCCGCCTGATCCTGACCTGACATGAGCCTGACCGGCATCTCCTCTTCCGTCAGCATGATGCACGCCTCGCAGGCGGCATCTCGCCCTGACCCTATTCAGCGCCCGACCGCCATGGCCGACGCGCAGGGGCCGGGCTTTGCCGAACGGTTGGGCAAGGCGGTCGAGAGCGTGAATGCCCAACAGGGCAAGGCCGCACAGGTCGCCCGCGATTTTGAGACCGGGCGCACCGAGAACCTCGCTGCCGTGATGGTCGAACAACAGGTCGCGTCGCTTGGGTTCCAGATGACGATGCAGGTCCGCAACAAGGCGCTCACCGCCTATCGCGACATCATGAACATGCCGGTCTGAGCCTCAGACGAGAACCACGGAAGTAGAGACTATGGACGGACAGCAAACCACTCTCCCGGCTCAGGCTGGCGCCACGTCGCTTGTGCAGCGTGCGCGCCTCGCGCTCTCGGGCATGGATGGGTTCATGGCCCAGCCGGCCTTGCGCCGCGCCCTGCCCGCGATTGGCGTGCTGCTGGTCGTGACACTTGGGCTGGCGGCATGGCTGTTGCTGGCCCCTGCCGACCGCGTGACCCTGCACGCAGGTCTGCCCGAGGCCGAGAAATCCCGTGCTCTCGACGCGTTGACCGCCGCTGGTATGGACGCGCAGCTTGACCCCTCCTCTGGCGCTCTCACCGTGGCCGCCGATCAGTTTCACAGCGCCCGGATGCTCTTGGCCACCCAGGGCCTGCCCGCAGGGGCAACCGACGGCATGTCGGCAATTGACGAGATGCCCATGGGCACATCGCGCCAGATCGAATCCGCCCGCCTGCGCCGGATGCAGGAACTGGACCTTGCCCGCTCGATCCAGGAATTGCGCCCGGTGCGCGCTGCCCGCGTGCATCTGGCCTTGCCGGAACGCAGCGCCTTTGTCCGCGACAGTCAGCCGCCGCGCGCGTCCGTTTTCCTGGAACTTGCCCCCGGCATGACCCTCGATCAGTCACAGGTGCGTGCCATTGTCAGCCTTGTTGCCGCCGCCGTGCCCGACATGCCGCGCGGCAATGTCTCGGTCGTGGACCAGACAGGCACGCTTCTGACCAGCCCCGAAGAAGACCCGGTGCAGGCCGAAGCCGACCGCCAGATGCAGCATCAGCGAAGACTGGAAGCCGTTTACCGCGACCGGGTGCTGGCGCTCCTCACGCCCATCGTGGGCGCAGGCAATGCCGCCGTGGAGGTGACGCTGGATATGGATTTCACCCGCTCTGAAATCACCAGCGAAGAATACCTGCCCGACACCGCCCTACGCAGCGAGCAGAGCAGCAGCCAGCAAACCTCCGGCGCTCAAGCTGGCGGCATTCCCGGTGCTGTCGCCAACACGCCCCCCAATGAGGCGCAGATGGCCGACGCCGCCAGCCAAGCGGCCAAGAACGGCACCACCAACAGCGCCACTTCCTCGACCCGCAATTACGAGGTCAGCCGCCGGGTAGAAACCCGCCAGCCGCAGACCGCGCAGATCAACCGCGTGCATGCCGCCGTGCTCTTGCACCGCCTGCCCACGCCCGAAACCCCCGCCGACGGCGATGCCGCCCCTGCCCCCGAGGCCGTGCCGCTCGCGGAAATCGAGGCGTTGACCCGCTCCGCCATCGGCTTTGACGAGACCCGCGGCGATATCGTCACCGTGGCAAGTGCGCCCTTTGTCGTTGCCCCGTCGATGATCTCTGCCGAACGCTGGTACGACGCCGCCTGGCTGCCCACTTTGGGTCGAACCCTCGCACAACTGGCGCTCTTTGGCATCATCGTGCTGGGTGTTGTGCGTCCGATCCTCAACCGCCTGCTCCCGCCTGTCGGGGCCACCACCGCCACCACCGGCATGACCTATGGCGACGCCATCGAAGTACCCCGTGGCGAGAGCCTGTCTGCCCTGCGCCAGCGCCTTGAGACCGCAGCGCCCAACGCCGAAGATCTCAACGGGGCCATCACCTATGAGGAAAAGATCGACCTCCTGCGCCAGATGGCAGGGGCCGAGACCAACCGTATCGCAGGCGTCTTCAAATCCATGATAGCCCCCACTGGTGAGGACCGTCCATGACCCTCGCGCTGCCTGCCCCTGCCGGTGCCCGCCCCGGTGCCGACCTGACCCCGGTACAAAAAGCCGCCATTCTGATGATGGTCTTTGGCGAAGAGACCGCCGCCCAGATTCTGCGCGCCCTCTCCCCGTCCGAAGTGCAGGTGTTGGGCGAGGCGATGTTCACCGTGCAAGGCGTCGATCACGATACGGTCGATGCCGTGCTCAACGAATTTCTCGGACTGGTCAGCAATCAGACCGGAATCGGCATTGGCGCGGGTAATTATGTGCGGCAAGTGCTCGATCAGGCGCTTGGCGCGCACAAGGCGCAATCAGTGCTCTCGCGCATCGTGCCCTCCAACAGCGAACGCCCGATTGAAATTCTCGACTGGATGGACCCCTCTGCCGTAGCCGAACTGATCCAGGATGAACATCCCCAGATCATGGCGCTGGTCATCGCCTCGCTCGACTATGCCCAGGGGGCAGAAGTGCTCAAACTGCTGCCGCCCGAGGCCCAGCCCGAAATCATCCGCCGCATCGCCACGCTCAACACCGTGCAACCCGAGGCGCTGCGCGACCTCGAAGAGGTGATGCGCGCCAAGTTCAAGGCCAACACCACCCTGCGCGCCTCGCAGATCGGCGGCGTCAAGGCCGCTGCTCGGATCATGAACTTCACCCGTCAGGACATGGAAGAGCGGATCATGAAGGACATCCGCAAGGATGACAAAACGCTCTCCGAGGATATTCAGGACAACCTCTTTGTGTTCGATTACCTCATCAAATCCGACGAACGCGCCCTGCAAACCGTGCTGCGCGAGATCGAGAGCGACATTCTGATTCTCGCCCTCAAGGGGGCCAATCCCACCCTGCGCGACAAGCTTCTGGGCTGTGTTTCGGCCCGCGCCGCCGCCAATATCATGGACGAGATGGAGGCCATGGGCCCGGTGCGCCTGAGCCAGGTGCAAGAGGCCCAGAAGCAGGTCATCACCGTCGCCCGCCGCCTGTCGGACGAGGGCAAGATCACGCTCGCCGGACGCGGCGGCGAAAAGATGGTCTGAGACCATGACCGCCATGCCCGCCCCTGACCTCCCCCCTGAGCCCGGCGCGCTCACGCCTGAGGATCTGCTGACACTTGTGCGCCGCTCCTCTCAGCAATTCCAGCGCCGTGACCCCGCCAAGCCTGTGGCACAGTCCGAGAGCGGCTTTGCCCCGCAGGCCGTGGTGCGTCCCCTGCGCGCGCAGACGTCAGAGCCCGCAACCGCGCCCGTCGACACAGCGCCCGAACCCACCGCCGCCACCTTCACCCCCGCACCGCCACCGCCCACTTTCGACATCGAGGCCGAGCGCCGCGTCGCTTGGGCCGAAGGCCACGCTGCCGCGATGCAGGAGATCGAGGCCGCCCGCGCCAAAGCGCGCGCCGACGCCTTGGACGAGGCCCGCGCCACTGCGGCACAAGACATCGCCGAGGCGCGCGACGCCTTCACCGCCGCCGTCACCCGCCTCACCAGCGCGGAAAACGAGCGTCTCGCGGACCTGACCACAAAGCTGGAATTGGCCGTGCGCAACTTGGCCACCCAGCGCGCCGGGCAGAAGATTGACGAGGCTCCTCGTCCCTTTCTGCGCCGGATCGAAAAGATCACCCATCAGATCGCCGCCGGGGCCGAAGGAACCGTCGTGCTGATGAACCCCGCCGACCTCCTGGCGATCAAGCCGCACATCAAGGATTTCAGCCCACTGGCCAAAGGTCGGCTCTCGCCCGACACAACGCTCGGTCGCGGTGATTTACGCATCCGCATGGACGAGATCACCTTTTCCGACGCGATCGGCGAACGCAACGGGGGGCTGGCATGACCGACCTACTAGCACGTCTCACGCAGGCAACCGACGCCATGACCGAAGTACCGCCCCCCGGCTATTCGGGCCAGGTGCTGCGCTATGATGGTCTCATTCTCGAATGTGCTGGCTTTCCCGCCAGCCCCGGCACCCGCTGCCGGATAGATACCGAGGATGGCAAGGGTGCCACAGGTGAAATCGTGGGCTTTGCCAATGGCCGCAACCTGCTCTTTCTCGATCAACCCGGCGCGCGGATTACCCATGGCTGTCAGGTACATAAAATGCGCGGAGGCCATAATGCCGCCATGGGCGACGCCCTCTTGGGCCGCGTGCTCGACGCCGAAGGCGCGCCGCTCGACGGCTTTGGCCCGCCCGATTGCCCCGACACCCGCCCGCTCTCGGGGCGCGAACAGAACCCGCTCGCGCGGCAACCGGTCGATGCCCCCCTTGATGTAGGCGTGCGCGTGATCAACGCGGCCCTCACCGTGGGGCGCGGTCAGCGCGTTGGCATCATCGCAGGCTCTGGCGTGGGCAAATCCGTTCTGATCGAGATGATGACCCGCTATACCTCTGCCGATGTGATCGTCGTCGGGCTGATCGGCGAACGCGCCCGCGAAGTGGGTGATTTCGTCGCCAAGGTGATGACCGGCGAGAACCGCGCCAAGACCTGCGTCGTGGCCGTGCCCGCGGACCGCTCGCCGCTTCTGCGCCTGCGCGCGGCGCATCGCGCCACCGCAATTGCCGAATACTTCCGCGATCAGGGCAAACAGGTCATGCTGATCATGGACAGCCTTACCCGCGTGGCCCATGCCCGCCGCGAAATCGGTCTGGCGCTTGGCGAACAACCCACCGCCAAGGGCTATACGCCCTCGGTCATCTCGATGATTCCGGGCCTGATCGAGCGTGCCGGTCCCGGCCTGCCCGGTCAGGGCAGCATCACCGCATTCTATACCATTCTGGCCGATGGCGACGACACCACCAATGACCCCGTGGTCGACACCGCCCGCGCCATTCTCGACGGGCATTTCGTGCTCTCGCGCAATCAGGCGCAGATGGGCATCTATCCGGCCATCGACCTTACCCAATCGGTAAGCCGTGTGATGAAGGACATCGCCGAGAAACCCCACCACGCAGCCGCGCTGCGCCTGCGCCGCCTCATTGCCCTTTACATGGAGAACCGCGACATGATGCTGATGGGTGCCTATTCCCCCGGTCAGGACGCAACGCTTGACGAGGCCGTTGCCCTCTGGCCCCGGATCGAAAACTTCATCCGGCAGGACATCCACGAGCCCGCCAGCCTCGAGGACAGCATCAGCGCCCTTTGCGCCCTGACAGGGGGTGCCGCATGAGCGCGCGCCAACACCGCCTCCTGACTCTGATGGCGCGTCAGGAAAACCGCGAGTTGGGGCATCTCTCGATGCAGCTTGGCCATCTGCGCCAACAGGAAATGCAGCAATTCGACATGGCTGACCGTCTGGGTCAAATGCTCGATCAGAGTGCACAGGCCCCGGCCGAACCGATGACCCCCGGACAACTGAGCACCGCACATTTCATGGGCCGCACCCTCGTGCAACAGCTTGAGGCGACGCGCAGCCAGATGGCCCGCACACGTCAGGAACGCGCCGCGGTGGAACAGGACCTCTCGCAGCACCAGCGCCGCCAACAGATCCTGCAAGAGCGCGCCGACCTTAGCCGCCGCGCCCTGCATGTGGCCCGCGCCGAGGCAGAAGACAACGCCACCCTGCCCCGGCGCACGCGCTAGAGCGTGTTGCGCCCCATCGAAACCACGCCCGTCCCGGGCCTGACCCGGGACCTCGTCGAGGCAACTTGGAGGCCCCAGCTTGGGAGCCGGGGCGACGTAAACACGATCAGACGCATGGTGCCCTACCGCACCAACCCGTCGCGCACGCCGCGCAGATGCTCCGGAATGGCCCGCGCCGTAACGCCCGCCTCGCGGACCAGCCCGTCGAAATGCAGCGTCATTGCCTGTATCCGCTCAGTGTCGCGAAAGACCATGTAATTGCGCCCCAGATAAAGCACCGCCAACAGCGGCCCAAAGATCGTGATCGGTGCCGAATAAACCCGCCGCGCATCATAGAGGTAAAGCCGCAGACGCGGATAAAGCTGCGTCGTGGTGGCAATCAGATGATCCAACTGTGCCCGCCTGAGACCTGCGGACAATCCGCGATAATAGCCCTCGCCCCGCGCGAAACTCTCGATCTCATAGAGCGGCAAGGCGATCTCGTAATCCGACCGCGCCGCCCGCATCCAGGCCATGCGATCCTCGGACGCCCCGATCGCCTGATCGGTCGAGCGGCCCAGATGTGGCGCATATTCCCATTCCAGCATCGCGCGGGTCTTGAGCATATCCGGCAAGGCGGCCGGCACATGGCGGATCTTGTAGCCCGCCGCCTCCTTGTGCCAGGCGAAAATCTGTTCATCCACCAAGGCGCGCGGTGCCTCCGTCAGCGAGAGCGTGTTGGCCAACATGTCTGCGGCCGTCTCGGGCCGGTCGGTCAACCCCAAGAGCCAATCGGCCGACACGCCCAAGGCCGAGGCACATTCCCCTACTACCTGCGCATTGGGCAGACGCGCGGCATCTCCCTTGAGCAGTTGCGACACGGTCGAGCGATCCACGCCGATGGTCCGCGCCAGGACGCTCTGATTGCTGCCGCGCAGGCGCATCGCCTCAGCCAGCCGGGTGCGGAACAGGCTGGCGCGCAAGCGTTTGTCGATATTTTTTATCATATGATGATTTTTATCACAGATGCGGAGAAATGTTAACCATTTCCGAAATGGCGCGCTCAGGAAATAGAAACGAATGTCACGCCATATTACGTATCAAAAGGACACTGAATGCGCGCCCATTCGCAGCCCGCAGCTCTCACCGAAACCACCGGACTGCCACCCAAGACACGGCAGAACGTTCGCGTGGAATGGCCCACGCTCGGGCTCTTGGCGCTCTGCTATGCGACCTGGGTTTTTGGTACCACTGCGGCCTCCACCTTGGCGCTGCCACTTGGCATTGTCGTGACTGCCCTTGCCATCGCGCTCCATTCTTCGCTCTGCCACGAGGTGCTGCATGGACACCCCTTCCGCTCCCGCCCGCTGAATGAAACGCTGATCTTTCCCTGTCTTTGCCTCGTGATCCCCTATGTGCGCTTCCGCGACAGCCATCTTGCGCATCACCGCGAGGAATGCCTCACCGACCCCTATGACGACCCCGAGGCAAACTACCTGGATCCCGCCGTCTGGGCGCGCCTGCCGCGCGCGGTGCGGCTGGTCCTGCGGCTCAACAATACGCTGGCGGGGCGGATGTTGATCGGCCCGTTGGTGGCACAGGTGACGTTCCTACGTGCCGATTGGCAGGCGGTCCGTGCTGGTGACCGCGCGGTGCGCGACGCCTGGCTCTGGCATATTCCGGCGGTTGGCCTCGTGCTGCTGTGGCTCTGGTTCGCGCCGATGCCGGTCTGGGCCTATCTGCTGGCGGTCTGGCTTGGCGTGGCGGTGCTGAAAATCCGCACTTTTCTGGAGCATCGCGCCCATGAGCGCGCCAGTGGCCGCACCGTGGTGATCGAGGATCGCGGCCCGCTGGCATTGCTGTTCCTCAACAACAACCTGCATGTGGTGCATCACATGCACCCCGAGGTGCCATGGTATCAGTTGCCCGCCCTCTATGCGGCACGGCGTGATCATTACCTGCGCCGCAACGATGGCTATGTCTATCGCTCCTATGCGGAAATCTTCCGTGCCCATCTCTGGCGCGCCAAGGACCCGGTGCCGCACCCTCTGTGGCAAGGGCGGTCTCACGGCGACGCATAACGGGGCCGGGCTCTACCCCCGCAGCACCGCGCCTGGATTCATGATCCCCAGAGGGTCAAGCGCCGCCTTGATCGCGCGCATCGCGTCCAGCTTTACCGGATCGCCATAGCGCTCCAGGTCTTCGACCTTGAGCCGCCCGATACCATGTTCGGCGCTGACAGACCCGCCCATCTCATGCACCAGATCATGCACCGCGCGCTTGATCACGTCGCGTTCGGCCACGTGATCCGCGCGGCTGCGCCCCGGCATGGGAAAGACGTTGTAATGCAGGTTGCCATCGCCCAGATGCCCGAAACAGTTGATCCGGAACGCCCCGATCCGGGCAATCACTTTGGCGCCTTTTGCGATGAAATCCGGGATCTCTGACATCGGCAGCGAAATGTCATGTGAACTGATCGACCCGATACGGCGGTTCGCCTCGGGAATTTGCTCGCGCACCTCCCAGAACTGATGGCGCTGCGTCTCGGATTGCGCAACGATCCCATCGCTGACCAGCCCCGCCTCGAATGCCTCGGCGAATAGCCCCTCGAGCGCCAAGGCCGGATCAAGCCCACGGGCCAGCCCCACATCAATCAGCACGAACCATTCCGGCATCTCGGCAAAGGGCTGGCGGATGTCGGGCAAGGTCTCGGCCAGAAACTCCAGCCCGGCCCGATGCATGATCTCGAATGCGCTCACCCCCTCGCCCACCCGGTCGCGCGCCAGTGCCAAGAGGTCAAGCGCGGCGCGCGGGCTGTCCACCACCATGAGCGCCGTGCCCTCGCCCGCGGGGCGCGGAGACAGCTTGAGCGCTGCGGCGGTGATCACCCCGAGCGTGCCCTCGGAGCCGATCAGGAGATTACGCAGATCATAGCCGGTGTTGTCCTTGCGCAGGCGTTTGAGGCCATGCCAGATGCGCCCGTCGGGCATGACCGCCTCAAGCCCCAGACATAGATCGCGCGCATTGCCGTAGCGCAACACGTTTACGCCGCCCGCATTGGTGGCAAGGTTTCCGCCAATCCGCGCCGATCCCTGGGCAGCGATGCTGAGAGGAAAGAGCCGGTCCACCTTGGCGGCGGCCTCGTGAATATCTTGCAGGATCGCCCCTGCCTCGACCACGATCACGTTCTCGGCCGGATAAATACCCCGTACCGCGCGCATCCGCTCAAGGCTCAGGATCACGGGGCGCGGCCCCTCGGGTGCGATTTGCCCGCCGACAAGCCCCGTGCCCCCGCCATAGGGCACCACCGGCACCCGCGCCGCAGCGCAGGCACGCACGATCTCGGCCACCTCTTCGGTACTGCCGGGGGCCAGAACCACGCCCTGCCCCTGCCATCGTCCGCGCGGTTCCTCGAAATATCCGGGGGTTGCGTCGCGAAACGCGGGCGCAGGCAGGCGCGCGCGCAGCGCGTCGATGAATTCGGGGGTGGCGGGGTTCAGGCTCATGGAATTTACCTATCACGTTGCCTGTAGCGGTCCAGCCCTTTGTCGCGCGCGCAAGTGCGGCTTTCCCTCTTGCCTCCACGCGCCCCTCGGGCCATTTTGCGCGCCATGCAGATGATCCCCCGCGCCCCCCTGTTTCTTGGCCTTGCCGGTCTCTTGCCCTTCCTTTGGGGGGCCCTGACCGTGTTTCTGCCCGACCTCGGCCTCTACACGGCACAGACCATCGGGCCGCGCTTTGCCGGGCCCTATGTGATGCTCTTTTACGGCGCGGTGATCCTGTCGTTCATGTCGGGCGTGCTCTGGGGGTTCGCCACGCGGGCGACGGGCACGATGGCAGGTGTCTGCTACGGCCTCTCGGTCATCCCGGCCCTCTGGGCGTTTTTCATGACCGGCGGTGGGCCAACCTCGGCGGGAATGAGCCTTATCTTCGGGTTTGCAGGCCTCTTGGCGCTTGATTGGCAATTTTCGCGATGGGGCCTGACACCGCCGTGGTGGATGGCGCTGCGGGTGCTTCTGACGGCGGTGGTGATCGGTTGTCTTGCCGTGGGGGTGCTGCTCTGATGCCCGCGCTCTACGCCTATACCGACGGGGCCTGTTCCGGCAATCCCGGCCCCGGCGGCTGGGGCGTTCTGATGCGCGCCATGGAGGGCGATACCGTGCTCAAAGAGCGAGAGCTTTCCGGGGGCGAGGCCGACACAACCAACAACCGGATGGAGCTTTGCGCCGCCATTGCCGCGCTCGAGGCGCTCTCGCGCCCCTCGACCATCACCATTGTCACCGACAGCGCCTATGTCAAAAACGGCGTGACCGGCTGGATGCACGGATGGAAGCGCAACGGCTGGCGCACCGCCGACAAGAAGCCGGTCAAGAATGTCGAGCTATGGCAGCGTCTGGACGAGGCGCAGAAACGCCACACCGTCACATGGGAATGGGTCAAGGGCCACGCAGGACACCCCGAAAACGAGCGCGCCGATGAATTGGCCCGCGCCGGCATGGCCCCGTTCAAGCCGGGCAAGGCCAAGGGATGAGCGCGCTCTTTCTCCTTGATTACGCCTCGGTCTTGATCTTTGCGCTGACCGGCGCGCTTGTGGCCTCGCGCCAGCAACTCGACATCGTTGGATTTGCCTTCATCGCCTGCCTGACGGCAGTGGGCGGCGGCACGCTGCGCGATGTGCTTCTGGATCGCAACCCGGTCTTTTGGCTGGGCAATCCGGATTATATCCTGATCGCCTGCGGCGCGGCACTCCTGGTATTTTTCACTGCCCATCTGGTCGAAAGCCGCTATCGTCTCCTGCTCTGGCTCGACAGTTTCGCGCTTGCCGTGGCGGTGCCCGCGGGGGTGAGTGCCGCGATGGTCATGGGGCAAAGCCCCGTGATCGTGGTGCTGATGGGGATGGTCACGGGTTGCATGGGCGGGCTCATGCGCGATGTCGTCTGCAACGAGGTGCCCTTGGTGCTGAAGCAGGGAGAGCTTTACGTGACCGCCGCCTTTGCCGGGGCGCTCGGCGCTGTTCTGGTGGCGACGCTCACCAGCGATCCACTGCTTATCCTGAGCACCTGCGCCGCGCTCACTTGGGCGTTGCGCGCAGGGTCGCTTGTTCTTGGCTGGCGGTTGCCGGTCTATCGACCGCGTCCACCACGGGTTTAAGGCAGGACTTACGGGTGAGCGAAAAACTTGTATTGATGGCAGATCCTTCTTTTATGGTCTCAAACTGAGAACGAAAATGCGAACACCTGACAAAAAAGCAGCCGCAACACCCAGCGAGAGCCGCCCTCACAAGCGAATATATAAGAAGAATTTGATAATTTTTCTGCTGGTACTCGCAGCATGCGAAGCGAATCACGGCGCTGACTTGATCGAGCGCCAAAAGGCTGAGCTTGGCCGCTATCCAAGGTCCGTTTTTCAGGCCGCAGGACTCAGAGCCAGATATTCCGACTCCACACATCTGGACTATAGCACGCAACACGGAACCCAGATCGAGTACATGTCCTCAGGGGGACGCGCATACCTATGGTATCCAGGAAACACTCAGCTCGTCGTTGGCGAATGGAAGACCCAATCCGACCGCCAGAACGGAGGAGAAATCTGCTTTCGTTATCCGTCAGCCACGTTCAACCCGGCGACGCGAACGTTTGGCGGAAACTGGTCCTGCCAACGTGCTGCCGATTTCATCTGGGCCGAGGAACAATACACCAAAGGGGATCCCTATCGCTTGTCCACCGGTCAGATTCCCTTCGTGTTGCCCCGCGACGAAGAACTTGATTTTCGCTCTTTGCAACGCAAGACAGGTGTCGCAGTGCAGCCGCATCTATGATCGGCCAATCGCTTGCTCAATATGGAGTAGGTGCATTGCAAGTCAGACTGACATGCCAAGCATTCAAGCCCATGAGGGATTGATACTCCACTGGAGGAATCGGCTCGCCTGACAGGCCTGGCGGGACTCTCCCGCCAAGTATCCTGCCGCCATTCGCGTTCATGACCGCCTGTATATCCGATGCGCTTGTAAAGCTTCTACCTTTGCGATTCAGGCCGATCGAACCGGTCCGGCAATAGGTATTGCGCGCAACCGCAACACCGTATTTTTGAATCACAGGTTTGTCTGCGCGTGCCTCTTTCGCCAACTCTTGCTCCAGCTTCGCCCGGTCTGCCTCGGGCAAAGCCAGCCGTGGTATCGACCGATTACGACTCTGCGCAAAGCTGAACTCTACGGTCATTCGCTCAACGACGCCTCCCGTCAATACAGGTCTCAGATTAACAAGGATGTCTGCCTGACCGTGCGCAACAGGATTAGGATTCTCGATGATTAGAGAACTCGGGCCAATGCCGGGAACGGCTTCATTCGCATTCGGGGAACATCCCAGCAAAAAGACCAACGGAAGGTAAGCAAGAACGCGCATTGACTGACTCCAGATTCACATTTTTTTGATTTTTTATAAACACGCGCCTACTTGCGCCCCAGATAGGTCTGGTAGAGCCAGACAAGCAGCATCGCGCCCAGAACCGCACCGACAAGCCCGCCAAGAAAGCCGGTGATCATCAGCACCATGCGAATGACCACCGCCCCGATCAACGTGCCCGCTATCCCGATCAGGATGGTGGGTACCACGCCCATCTCGACCCGCATCAGCCGCGTCGCCAGAAAGCCCGCTGCAATCCCCACGATCAAGAGCCCGACAATGCCCATGCCTTACCTCCCCTTGCGCCAATGGGTCGGCACGATGATCAGCGCCCCCACCGAGGACAGGATCGCATCAATCCCCGGCGCGCCAAAGCGGATGCCGAACATGATCCGGACAAAGTAAAACAGAAATGCACCGCCGATGCAGATGATGATCGACGGCAAATAGCCGTTGCGGGTAAAGCCGGTTTTCTCGCTCGCATAGCCGACGATGCCCGCGATCACCACCGTGCCAAAGAGTTGCATGAACATCGCGTCACCCCAGCTGCGTGCCACGCGGCAAGGGCATGCCGCGCAGAAACTCATCCACATCCTGCGCCGCGCGCCCGGCGCGTTGCAAGCGCAAAAGCCGTACCGCGCCAGTGCCGCATCCCACAGTCAGCGCCGCATCGAGCACGGCACCGGGCGCGCCCTGCCCCTCAGCCACAGCCGAGCGAAGCAGCTTGATCCGCTCGCCACCCACCTCGCACCACGCCCCCGGAAAGGGTGAAAGCCCCCGGATCAGCCGGTCCACCTCTGCGGCGGGGCGCGCCCAATCCACCCGCGCCTCGGATTTGTCGATCTTGGCGGCATAGGTCACGCCCGCCTCGGGTTGCGGCTCTGGCGTCAAGGCGCCGAGCCGCTCCAATGCCTCGACGATCAACCGCGCACCAAGGGCAGACAATCGGTCATGCAAGTCCCCTGTGGTTTCCTGGGGGCCAATCGTCACCGCCTCGCGCAGCAGAACCGGCCCGGTATCCAGCCCTGCCTCCATCTGCATGATGCACACGCCAGTCTCTGCATCCCCGGCCATGATGGCGCGATGAATGGGGGCGGCCCCCCGCCACCGGGGCAAGAGGCTGGCGTGGATATTCAGACAGCCACGCGCGGGCGCATCCAGAACCGCCTGCGGCAGAATGAGGCCATAGGCCACCACCACCGCCACATCCGCCTTGAGCGCCACAAATTCCGCCTGCGCGCCCGTATCCCGCAAGCTCACCGGATGGCGCACCGGCAAGCCACGCGCCTCGGCTCGCGCCTGGACCGGGCTGGGGCGGTCCTTTTTGCCACGCCCCGCAGGGCGCGGCGGCTGGCAGTAAACGGCTGCCACCTCATGCCCCGCTGTCACCAGCGCGTCGAGCACCGGCACCGAGAAATCGGGCGTTCCCATGAAGATCACTCGCATGCCCGCGCCTTTCATTGTTCCCAAAATACTCTAATCCGATGCCGCCCGCGGCACCGCCTCAGCCGATCTTGCGCGCGCGTCGCAAGAGCATGTCGCGTTTGACCTTGCTGAGGTGATCGAAATACATCCGCCCCTGCAAATGGTCGATCTGATGCTGCACACTTGTGGCCCAGAGACCGACAAAATCGCGCTCTTCGACCTCTCCTGCCGCGTTCAGAAACCGCACTGTCACGGCGCGCGGCCGCTCGATCACCGCAGAGACACCGGGCAAGCAGGGGCTCGCCTCGTCGTGAGGGCGCAATTGCACGCTGGAATGCAGAATTTCGGGATTGGCCATGCGCACCGCCTGTCCCCGTGCCGTGCTGGCATCGACCACCGCAAGGGCCTGCATCTCGCCCAGTTGCGTGGCGGCAAGCCCCACACCCGGCATCGCCTCCATGACCGCGATCATCTCGTCCCAGAGGGCGCGCGTTGCATCCGTGATCTCCGAGACTGGCGCGGCAGGCTGACGCAACCGTTTGTCAGGCCAGCGCAGACAGGGGCGCGGCACCACCGCTTAGCCCCGCGCCAATTCGCGCTTGAGCTTTTGCATGCGCCGGGTGATGAGCTGGCGCTTCATCGCCCCCAGATAGTCGATGAAAAGCTTGCCATCGAGATGGTCGATCTCATGCTGCACACAGGTGGCCCAAAGACCGCCGAACCCTTCCTGATGTTCCACACCGTCGAGATCCAGCCACCGCACCTCGACCTCGGCTGGCCGCGTGACATCGGCGAACTGGTCGGGGATCGACAGGCAGCCTTCCTCATAGACGCTTTTCTCGTCGGAAAAGGCCGTGATTTCGGGGTTTAGCATCACGATGGGGCGCGGCGTGGCCCCTTCGTCCTTGACGCAATCCAGCACGATCAGCCGGTCCATCACCCCCACTTGCGGCGCGGCAAGGCCGATGCCCGGCGCGTCATACATGGTCTCGAACATATCCTGCGAGAGTTTGCGCAAGGCATCGGACACGTCCTTTACGGGCGTGCAGACCTTTCTCAGGCGCGGGTCGGGGTGGATCAGAATAGGCCGCTTCATAGCGGCTATTTAGGCGATGACCGGGGCTTCTGCAACGCCCCTTGCGCTTGGGCTGTGATCGTTTAGCCTGCGCCGCGATCACCACTCCGGAGAGCCCCATGAATTTTGACGAGATCATCGACCGCCGCGGCACCCATTCCGACAAATGGGACATGATGCAGGCAAAATATGGCGTCTCGCCGGAAGATGGGATTCCGATGTGGGTGGCGGATATGGATTTCCGCCCCCCCACCTGTGTCACAGAGGCGCTGATCGGTATGACGCAGCATGGTGTTTACGGCTATTACGGCGATGATGCCGCCTACCGCGCCGCGATCCAGTGGTGGATGCAGACCCGCCACGGCTGGACGGTCGAAACAGAGGCGATCTTTACCACCCATGGCCTCGTCAACGGCACGTCAATGTGCGTCGACACCTGGACCGCGCCAGGCGATGCGGTGTTACTCTTCACCCCGGTCTATCACGCCTTTGCCCGTGTGATCCGCGCCGCCGGGCGTGAGGTGCGCGAATGCCCGCTTGTGAATAATGCGGGCCGCTACGAGATGGATTTCGACGCCTATGACGCATTGATGACGGGCAATGAGAAGATGCTCATCCTCTGCTCGCCGCATAATCCCGGTGGTCGGGTCTGGACCAAGGCAGAGCTGGAGGGCGTGGCCGATTTCGCCCGGCGTCACAACCTCATTCTCGTGTCGGATGAAATCCACCATGATCTGGTCATGCCCGGACAGCGCCATATCGCCATGGCCCATATCGAGGGCATCGCCGACCGGCTGGTGATGATGACCGCCACCACCAAGACCTTCAACATCGCGGGCGCGCATCTGGGCAATGTGATCGTGCCCGATGTCAAACTGCGCGCGCAATTTGCCTCCCGCATGGGGGCGATGGGGATTTCGCCCAATTCCTTTGGTCTCTTCATGGCCGAGGCCGCTTATAGCCCCGAGGGTGCAGCATGGGTCGATGCGCTCTGCGCCTATCTGGATGGCAACCGGCAACTCTTTGAGAGCGGATTGCAGGACATTCCCGGCGTGCGCGCCATGCCACTCGAAGCGACCTATCTGACTTGGATCGACTTTTCCGGCACCGGCATGGCAGCGGAGGAATACACGGGCCGGGTCGAGCGGGATGCGCGGGTCGTGGCCAACCATGGCCCAACCTTTGGCACCGGCGGCGAGACCTTCCTTCGGTTCAACATCGCCACACCGCGCACCCGTGTTCAGGAGGCGGTCGCACGCATCCAGACCGCCTTTGCCGATCTGCAATGACCGTCACGGACGCGAGCGAATGACGCGGGTCTTCATCACCGGAACCGCCGGGTTTATCGGCTATCATCTGGCCGACCTTTTGCTCGATGAGGGCATGATCGTGCATGGCCTAGACGGCATGACCGACTATTACGACGTCAGCCTGAAACAGCGCCGCCACCAGATGCTGCTGCAAAAGCCGGGGTTCACCGCGACTGAGGCCATGCTCGAGGATCAGGCGGCGGTGGATGCCGCCATCGACGCCTGCGCACCCGACATCATCGTGCATCTCGCGGCACAGGCAGGCGTGCGCTACAGCCTCGAGAACCCGCGTGCCTATATCGACGCCAATATCGTCGGCACCTTCACCGTGATGGAGGCGGCCAAACGCCATGCGGTGCGCCATCTGCTCATGGCCTCCACCTCCTCTGTTTACGGTGCAAACACAGAGATGCCCTATGCCGAGACGATGAAGGCCGACAGCCCGATGACGATCTACGCCGCCACCAAGAAGGCGACCGAGGCAATGGGCCATGCCCATGCCCATCTGTGGAACCTGCCCACCACGATGTTTCGGTTCTTTACCGTCTATGGCCCCTGGGGCCGCCCCGACATGGCCTATTTCAAATTTGTCGAGGCGATTCTGGCAGGCCGCCCGATCGACATCTACAATCACGGCGAGATGTATCGCGATTTCACCTATGTGGGCGATCTGGTGCGCGGCATCCGCCTGTTGATGGACGCGGCCCCCGTGCGGCCCGATAGCCCCGAAACCATCGCCCCCGGTGACAGCCTCTCGCCCGTCGCCCCCTACCGGATCGTCAATATCGGCAATTCCGACAAGGTGCGCCTCTTGGATTTCGTGGCCGCCATCGAAGAGGCGCTGGAACGCCCCGCCATCCGCAACATGATGGAGATGCAAAAAGGCGATGTGCCCGCCACCTGGGCGGATGCCCGCCTGCTCGAAAGATTGACCGGATACCGCCCCCAAACCAGCGTGCGCGACGGGATTGCCCAATTCGTGCGCTGGTATCGCAGCTATTATCAAGTCTGAGCGGGAATGTGATGGCATAGGGCGGCAACAGCCATGGCGTCGGGCGACTTGCGCTGATAGCTTGCGGCTGAACCCGAGACACCCGCCGCTATGACGGAGGCAGCCCGCCCATGAGCAAGACCGGCAAACCGATCAATCTGGCGCTTCAGGGCGGCGGCGCGCATGGTGCCTTTAGCTGGGGCGTGCTGGATTACCTGCTTGAGGATGGGCGCCTGCGTATTGCCGGGGTGTCTGGCACTTCGGCCGGGGCAATGAACGCCGTGGCCTTGGCCGATGGCATGACCCGCGCCGGGGCCGACGGCGCTCGCGCGGCTCTGGACAACTTTTGGCGCTGCATGAGCGGCAGCGTCAAAAACTCCCCCATGCAGCGCACGCCGCTGGACCGGCTTACCGGCAACTGGGGGCTTGAAAACAACCCCTTTTACCATTTCATGAACGCGCTCACGGGTGTCGCGTCGCCCTATCAGCTCAACCCGATGAACATCAATCCCCTGCGCGATCTGGTGGAAGAGAGCATTGATTTCGACATGGTGCGCAAATGCACGGCGTTCGAGCTCTTTGTCTCGGCCACCAATGTCGAGACGGGCCGGGTCAAGGTCTTTGCCCGTGAGGAACTGACAGCGGATATGGTGATGGCCTCGGCCTGTCTGCCTCAGCTCTATCAAGCGGTCGAGATCGACGGGGTGCCCTATTGGGATGGTGGTTATATGGGCAACCCCGCGCTGTTCCCTCTTTATGGCAAGACCGGCACCGACGACATCGTGGTCATCCAGATCAACCCGATCGAACGCAAGGGCGCGCCGCGCTCGGCACAGGACATCCAGAACAGGATGAACGAAATCAGTTTCAACGCCAGCCTGCTCAAGGAATTGCGCGCAATTGATTTCGTCGATCGGCTGATTGCCCAAGACAAGCTGTCGACCGAACACTATCGCCCGGTCAAGGTGCATCTCATCGAGAATGAGGCCGCTCTGAAACCGATGGGGGCGTCGTCCAAGATGAATGTCGAATGGGCCTTTCTCACCCGGCTGCGCGACATCGGGCGCGACACGGCGGCAGCTTGGCTCGACGCCAATTACGACCGTATCGGCAAAGAGAGCACAATTGACCTACGCGCGATGTTTCAGGGAATCGGGGCCGAACACCAAGGCTGAGGGCTTGCCAATCGCCCCGCCAGCGGGAACACCGCCGCAATTGGGCGTTGAACGCAGATGGCATTTGCGCTTCCATTAGGATGTGGACTTCGAAGGAAACAAATCTTGCGCCGTATTTTTGAACGCCTGCGGAAACCCGAGAAACCCGCGCAAACGCCCCCTGCACCACCTCCGGCTGCCCGCACGCAAATAGGCCAGAACCCCTATGATGCCCTGCCAGCCGATCGATTCTGGCGCAGCGGCGTACAACAGTCCGACCCCGCCGTCATGCCCGGGATTCACAGCCCGAAATTCCTGATAACCGCTGACGACACCATCGTAACGATGGGCAGCTGCTTTGCCCAACACATCGCGAACTGGTTGCGCGCGCGCAATTTCAATGTGCCGTTTTACGACACCACCGACCATATCCGCGCAAAATCCTTTTCCGCGAATTACGGCAATGTCTACACGGTGCGCCAAGCCGTCCAACTGGTGCAAGAGGCGCGCGGGATGTGGCGCTGCTCCGAACCGGCCTGGCCTGTCGACGGCGGATTTGTCGATCCGTTGAGACCCGCACAATTCAACACGCCCTTTCCAAGCGAAGCCCGCCTGCAAGCCGCCCGGACAGATCACCTAAAGGCGGTTCACACCGCCCTTAGCCAGCTTGACGTGCTGGTCTTCACCCTCGGCCTGACCGAGGCTTGGCGCGTGATTGCCTGTGGCTGCATCCTGCCCGTGGCCCCTGGCGTGATCGCAGGACAGATTGACAACAATCGCCATGAATTCGTCAATTTCCGCTATAGTGAGGTTTTGGCCGATCTCTGCGCGCTCCACGAAGGTATTCTCGCGCTGCGCGGCGGGCGCGCCTTTCGCATGTTGCTGACCGTGTCGCCGGTGCCGCTGACCGCCACCGCGTCCCAAAACCACGTGCTCTCGGCCTCAACCTATTCCAAATCGGTGCTGCGCGCTGTGGCTGGTGATTTCTGCGCGGATCACCCTTTCGCGGATTACTTTCCCTCTTTCGAACTGGTCAACAACCCGGCGGCGAAATCGGCCCATTTCGAGGATAATCTTCGGTCCGTCAAACCCGACGCCGTGGCCATGGTCATGTCCTGCTTTGAACGCCTGTGCCTGCAATCCGCAGAGGACAGCGGCGTGACATCCGCAGGCATCGGCGATGTTGATTGCGAAGATGCCTTGCTTGACGCCTTCGCGACCCCTGCCGTCATATCCGGCAAGGCAGACAACACCCCCCTTCTGGTGGTGGGCAACAGCCATCTTGCCGGTGCACGAACTCATGCAGAGGGCAATCCCTTTGGGCAGACCGTGCAATTCGCCATGCTCAACTTCCTGAAACCAGACCCCTTTGCCACCATCAAACAACGGCGCTTTCGCGAGTTTTCGTTCCGCGCCGGGCTTGATGACAAGTTCGCCGATTTCACAGCCAAGGACGCCCGCACGCTGATCATCGTCGGCTGCGGCTTTATGGGGGATGGCATCGTGCGGGTTCACGGTGAATTGCGCGCCGGCGCACCCGGCTGCGACGGACGAAAGATTTCACCAACAATGCCGATTGTCAGTTCCGTTACCGACGCGCTGGTCAAGACCTACGCAAAAAGCGCCGGAGCCATCGTCCAATACGCGCGCAAGATCGAGGAATTTTGCGATTTCGATCAAGTGTTCTGGATTGCCTCACCCGACATGACCGAGGCCGTGGCCCGCTTCAGACTGGGCGATGAGTTTGTCGACTCTGCTGCCTTTCCGCATCATCGGGCGGCCTATCTTGCCGCCTTTCAAAAGGCACTCGGCACGGCCGGCAAGGTTAGGTTCGTCTGCCACCCAACCGACAGCCTGTCCGAAGCCAGCGGTTTCTCGAAGAATGTCTATGCCGCGCATCGCAACATCTGGGATATTCACTGCAACGCCAGCTATTTTGACGCAGCATTTGAACAGGTTTGGCGCGAACTCAGGGCCACGCCAGCACCGCGATAGGCCTGAACTTGCCGGTGCAGAGTGTCGTCAATCCGCCGTTGCCCCGAACCACGACATCCACGCCAAGCTGGCCTCTGTGCCCGAGTCGCCGGGGCGGTATTCTGCCCCGAACGGTCCCTGCCAGCCGAGCGCCGCAATCTGCGGCAATAGCCAGCGATAATCCACCTCGCCTTGGTCCGGCGCGCCACGGTCGGGCACGCCCGCGAATTGCACATGGCCGATGATGGGCTGATAGCGGGCAAAGCGGCGCAGCAAATCGCCCTCCATTATCTGCAAATGATAGCAGTCGAACATCATCCGCAAATTGCCCCGCCTGAGCGCCGCAATGACAGAGGCCGCATGGGCCGTAGACGACAGGTGATACCCCGGCACATCACGGGTATTGATCGGCTCGATCAGGATCGTCAGGCCCAACGGCGCGGCCAGATCACAGGCGTAGACCAGATTGGCGCGAAATACCGCCTCCGCCTCTGCCCCGCCATTGGTGCATCCGGCCATGACATGCACAGCCCCTGCGCCGATAGCCTGCGCATACTCCACCGCCTGTCGGATTACCGCGCGCGCCTCTTCTTCGCGGCCCGTCAGGGCGGCCAGCCCGAAATCGCCCGCCGCCCTGTCACCCGGCCATGTGTTCAGCCCCAGCATCGGCAGGTCGGTTTCCTCTAGCGCCGCGCGCACCTCTGCCGCAGCAAAATCGTAGGGAAAATGGCATTCCACCGCCGCAAATCCCGCCCGCGCTGCCGCGCGAATCGCGTCAGGCAAGGGCCTATCCGTGAAGAGAAAGCCTAGATTGGCCGAAAAAAGCATCAGTCCCAATCCACCTCGAACTTACGCACCACCTGCGCAATCTGCCCCGCATCCAAACGACGCGCCCCGGTGCCGCGCAAGATCAGCGCCAATTTCGCGGTCTCTTCCAGCTCTTCAATCGCGAAAACAGCCGCCTCCATATCCTTGCCTGCCACCACCGGGCCGTGATGGGCCAGCAACACCGAAGACCGCCGCCCCGCAAGCCCCCGGATCGCCTCGGCCATCGCCGCGTCACCGGGCACATAGAAGGGCAAGAGCGCCACTTTTCCCACCCGCATCACCGCATAGGCCGTGAGCGGCGGCACGGCATTGTCTGGGTCCGTGTCGGGCAGGATCGAGAGGGCGACGGAATGGGTGGAATGCAGATGCACCACCGCACCGGCACTCTGCCGCGTCTCATAGAACGCCGCGTGGAGCGGCATTTCCTTGGTCGGCGGATCGCCCGAAATCAGCCGCCCGCCCGCATCGAACCGGCTGAGCCGCGCCGGATCAAGCCGCCCCATGCTGACACCGGTGGGCGTGACCAACAGCCCGCCATCCTCGGTCCGAACCGAGATATTGCCAGACGCTCCGCCGGTCAGCCCCCGGTCAAACATCGACTTGGCCCAAAAGCACAGATCCTCACGCAGACGGCTTTCACTCATCGGACTGCTCCATCCTCTGCGCCGCTTCGACAAAGAAATCCGGCCCGCCGAAATTCCCTGACTTGAGGGCCAGAACAAGGTCATCGCCCGCGCGCATTACCGGTACGCCGGGGGCAATCTCTGGCCCGATCTCGAGCTGTGTCAGGCCCAGACCTTCGACCACCGCGCCCGAGGTCTCGCCACCCGCGCTGATCAGTCGCGTGACACCGCGCGCCACCAGCGCCCGCGCCAATTTCGCAAAGAGCGCCTCGATCGCCGCCGCGACCGCCCCGGCCCCGAACTGCGCCTGATCCTGCGCCACGCGGGCGGGATCAGCAGAGGAATAGATCATCGGAATGCCACCCTGCGCCAAGGCCCAATCCGCCAAATCCTCTGGCGCAACCCGGCCCTCCATAACGTCAGCCGCAGAGATTTCCCGCGCTGGATGAGAGACCGCATGCCGCGCCACCTGCCCGCGCGTGGCAACGGAACAGGACCCCGAGAGAACCACCGCCGGACCAGATTGCCCATGCCACGCGCCACCATGCCCTGCCAGTTCTCCACGCGCCCGGAAATTCTCGGGCAGGCCCATGGCAATCCCCGATCCCCCTGTAATCAGTGGCAAATCCGCCGCAGCATGGCCCAAGGCCACCAGATCGGCGTCATTGATCGCATCCGCCACGATCAACCGCGCCTCCTGCGCCGCCAGTGCCGCCCGGATCGCTGCTGGCCCCTGCCGCACGACCTGCGCGCCCAGATGACCGACCGATCCGCGCACCTGCAACCCCAGCCAACGGCGAATATCAGGGTCGGTCATCGGGGTCAGCGGATGATGCTGCATCCCGCTCTCGCTCAAGAGCCTGTCCTGCACAAATAGATGCCCCTGATAGACCGTCCGCCCCGCCCCCGGAAAGGCCGGGCAAACAATCACCTGCCGCGCGTCCAAGGCATCGGCCAAGGCCTCGGCCACCGGCCCGATATTGCCCTCGGGCGTTGAATCAAACGTAGAGCAATATTTGAACAGGAACTGCCGGCACCCCTGCGCGCGCAACCACTCAAGCGCCGCCAGCGATTGCGCCACCGCCTCGGCCACCGGGATCGACCGGGACTTGAGTGCGACGACACCCGCCTCCACACCCGCCTCGGCGGGCGCTTTGGGCACACCCACATATTGCACCGACCGCATGCCCGCCTTGGTCAGCGTATTGGCCAGATCGCTCGATCCGGTGAAATCATCGCCGATACAGCCCAAGAGCATCAGTCTTCCCCCGGCAACCGCAGACCTGCGCGCGCGGCGATATGCTTAGTGATAGCTGCGTCATCGGCGCGCCCCAGACCCGCCGCAGAGGCCGCGCGATACTCGGTCAGCGCCGCCTCGACCAGCGGCAGGGGCAGGGCCGCGCGTGCCGCAATATCCCTGACGATGCCTAGATCCTTGGGCCAGATGTCGATGGCCGAACGTGGGGCATAATCCGCCTCGATCACATGCGGCGCGCGGTTCTCGAACATCCACGAATTGCCCGCCGACACCTTGATCACCTCCAGCACACGGGCCAGATCAAGCCCCTGCGAGGTGGCAAAACACAGCGCCTCGCCCATCGCGGCGATATGCACACCTGCCAGCAATTGATTGACCGCCTTCATCGCCGATCCCGGCCCGGCGCAATCGCCCAAGCGATGCACCGTTTCCGCCAATGCCGCCAGCACTGCCTCTGCCCGCCCAAACGCCTCGGCCCGGCCCGATGCCATCACCGAAAGCCGCCCCTCCGCCGCCTTGACGGCCCCGCCAGAGATGGGCGCATCGAGATAGAGCAGCCCCCGGCGTGCTGCCTCTGCTTCCATCTCGCGGGCAAATTCCGGCGCGACCGTGGCACAGCCCAGAATGACACCGCCCGCTTGCACCCCTTCGGCCCAGCCTTGCGCCCCAAAGAGAGCATCGCGCGTCTGCGCGGCATTGAGCACAACACAGACAAGCACCTCCGCCTTGGGCGATGCCCGGTCCAGCAAGCGCCCACCCGCCGCAACCAGCAACTCCCGACGTCCCGCGTCCGGATCATGACCGTATGTCTCGAACCCGGCCCGCAGGGCCGATTGCGCCATGCCAAGGCCCATCGACCCCAGCCCCACGAAATGCACGATCTCTGTCATTGTCCCACCGAAAGAATGATCTGCATCGGCCAGAGCGTGATCGCCGGAATATAGGTGATCAGCATGAGCGCCCCGAACACGGTCAGCACGAACCAGAAAAGATGTGGAATGACCTTCTCAATCGAGAGATTGGCCACGGCACAGGCGGCGAAGAGATTGACCCCGAGTGGCGGCGTAATCATCCCAAGCGCCAGATTGACCACGAGGATCAGTCCGAAATGCACCGGATCAACCCCGTAAGACACCGCAATCGGGGCAAGAATTGGCGCTAGAACGAGGATCGCCGCCGAGGTCTCGATGAACATGCCCACCACCAGCAGCATCAGGTTCACGACCAGGAGAAACGCAAAGCGGCTCTCGAAAATATCCTTGAACCATGCCGCGATTTCATTGGGCAGGCCTGAGCGCGTGATCAGGAACGAGAAAAGCGCCGCCGCCGCAATGATGAGCATGATCGCCGCCGTCGCCAAAACCGTCTTTTTCAGGATTTCGGGCAGGTCCGCAAAGCGCAATTCCCGGTAGAACACCATGCCCACGACCACGGCTGCGGCCACGGCGGCCGCACTCGCTTCTGTGGGCGTGAAAACGCCCGAATAGATGCCGCCCAAGATCACTACAGGCACGATCAACGCGGGCAAGGCAGACCAGAGCGCCGGGCCTACCCTTGGCCGATCCCGCCCATCCTCAAGGCCAATGCCCCGCACCCGGCACAGGATCAGCACCAAGGCCATCAGCGACCCCGCCACCAGAAACCCCGGCCCAATCCCCGCAAGGAACAACTGGCCAATCGAAGTATCCGTAGAGACCCCGTAGAGGATCAGTGGGATCGACGGCGGAATAAGCACACCCAATTCGGCAGAGCTTGCCTGAACCGAGGCCGCCATCGGCGCGGGGTATCCGTGTTTCACCATCGCCGGAATGAGGATCGCGCCAATTGCAAAGGTCGTGGCCACCGACGATCCAGAAACCGAGGCAAACATCATGCAGGTCAGCACGCAGGAGGCGGCCAATCCCCCTTGGATGCCGCCGACAATGGATTTCGCGAGTTCGACCAAACGATGCGAAATGCCGCCCGCAGACATGAGATTGCCCGCCAGAATGAAGAGCGGAATTGCCATGAGCGGAAAACTGTCGATGCCCGTGAACATGCGCTGCGCCACCAGCAGCAACGGCAAGCGCCCATTGGCCTCGATCCCGATGACCGAAGCCAAACCAATCGCCACCGCAATCGGCACGCCAGCCAAAAAGAATATCGCAAGGGACAGCGCCAGTGCCGCGTTCATTGCAAACCCGCCGAGAACGCAACCGCGCCCTTTTGAACCGCCCGGATCATACAGCCCAAAATAGCCAGTAGGATAAAGACCGACCCCACAGGCAGCGCCGCGTAGACCCATGCGATAGAGATTTCCAGCGCCGCCAGCTTTTGCGACATGACCCGTTCGGTCATCGCCCAACCCTGCCAGAAGAGGATGCAGAAAAACACCGCCGACAGCCCCATCGACACAAGGTAAAGCGCAAAGCCAAGGCGCGGCGGCAAGATCTTTTGCACCACCTCAACGGCAATCATCGCCCCTTCACGGAACGCCGGGGCCACGGCCAGAAACACACACCAGATCATCGCCGAGCGGGTGATCACCTCGGACCATGTCGAGGGGTGCCCAAAGACAAAACGCGTCGTCACCTGATAGAGCGCAAGACCGACCGCAATCAGCAAAAAACCAATCGCCAACCGCAAGGCCAGTTGCGTGGTCATGGCCTCAAATCTCAGAAACAACGACATCTTTGCCCTTCCGTCAGCCCCCGGCGCGATCCCTGCGCCGGGGGCCGGTTTTTGCCTTGGATCACTCGACAGCCTTGATCCGCTCAATCATCTCGCCACCGTACTGGTCGGTGTAGACGGAATAAGACGCCTCTTCGGCAAGGGCCGCAAACGGGGCCTTGTCGATGTCGGTGATCACCTCCATGCCGTTTTCGCGCAAGAGGGCGACGCCCGCCTCTTCCAGACGGTTGACCTCGGCCCGCGTTGCCGCCGCCGATGCCTTGGCCGCCTCGGCAAACCAGCCGCGCTGCTCTTCGGTTAGACCGTCCAGCAGAACCGGCGAGGCCAGAACAGCGGCAGGCGAATAGACATGCCCAGTGAGCGAGACATATTTCTGCACCTCCCAGAATTTCGACGCGGTGATCACCGTGACCGGGTTCTCTTGCCCGTCGACCACACCCTGTTGCAGCGCCGAGAACAGCTCGGGGAAGGCCATCGGTGTTGGGGCGGCCCCCATACCCTCGAACGCCGCCATATGCACCTTGTTCTCCATGGTCCGCAACTTGAGCCCCGCCAGATCCTCGGGCGTGCGCACGGCGCGCTGCGAATTGGTCACGTGGCGAAACCCGTTCTCGGACCAGGCCAGCGCCACCAGATTGTTCTTGCTGATCTCGTCGAGCAATTCCTGTCCGATCTCGCCATCCAGCACCTTGCGGGCGTGGTCATAGTCCCGGAAGAGGAACGGCAGATCGAGCGCATAGACCTGCGGCACGAAATTGCCCAAGGGTCCCGTCGAGGTGATGACCACGTCGAGCGATCCGATCTGCAGCCCCTCGATCATGTCCCGCTCGCCGCCCAACTGTCCGGCCGGGGCCTGCTCTCCGGTAAAGGTACCACCGGACAATTCAGTCAGCGTGTCGATAAAGGCCTGCGCCCCCACCCCGTAATGCGACGTGGGCGACAGCGCGTGCCCCACCACGATATTCTGTTGCGCCCCGGCCGCCGTGGCCAGACCCAGCGCGGCAAGCGCACCCAGTGCAAAATGTCTCATGTGATCCTCCTCCTTGTTGATTGTTATTTCCGCCGTCCGGGGCCTCCCGTGCCCCGTTAGTCTGTCGTCAAACTCTCCATATATTCGCACACGATCTCGGAAAAATCCCGGTTGGGCGCAAATCCCAGCGCCTCGGCGCGTGGTGTGATGATCTGGCCCGGCCATGTGGTCACGATCCGCTCGATCGCGGCATCGGGCTGCTCTGTCACCCGCGCCGCCACCTCGGACCCGGCAAGCGCCTCCAGCGCCGTCAGCATCGCACCCACCGTCACCGAAATGCCCGGCAAGGTGACGGTGGTCTCCAACCCCAGATCGGATTGCGCCAGCGCAATGGCGGTCAACGTATAGTCGAGCGCCTTGGCAGGCGAGGCCAGATGCATCCGAAGATCGCGCCCCACCGGCAAATCCGCCGCCATCCCCGCCAGAGGCTCGCGGATGATCCCGCTGGCAAAACCCGATGCCGCGCGATTGGGCTTGCCCGCCCGCACCGCGATCGTCGGATAGCGCAGCGCGCGCCCCTTGATATACCCCTTGCGGCTGGCATCGCGCACCAGCAGTTCGCCCATCAGCTTTTGCGTGCCATAGGATGACAAGGGCGCGGGCAAGGTGTCTTCGGAAATCGTGTCATTGTCGGCGCAGGAAAACACCGCGACCGACGAGGAAAAGACAAGGACCGGCGGCTTGCGCAGGCTGCGGCAAGCGTCGATCAGGGCAATGGTGGATTGCAGGTTGACCGCCATGCCCAGCGCGTAATCTTCTTCCGCCTGCCCCGACACGACACCGGCCAGATGAATCACCAGTTCCGGCGCGTCCTCGACGATCCGCGCCAGTATCTCCGGGCGATCCAGCGGGCCCGGCACCGCATGCACCCGGCGGCAGGACTGTGCCAGATCATGCAACGGAGCCTCAGAAATATCGCTGGCAAGGATGGCCGCGATCCGGCGCTCTTGCCCATCCACGATCAGGCTGTCACGCTCCGACAGCGCGCGCACAACGCGCTGACCAATGAACCCCGCCGCTCCGGTAACTAGAATACGCACGCCAAATCCCCCTCGCCCCGGACTGAAGCAAGTAATGACAGCGCTGTCAATAAGGTTCTCCTCGAAGGGCCTCAGGGTAAAGGTGGCGCGTTAAAGCGCGCGTTTATGAGTTGGATAAGGTGTCTATCCCCTCACCTCGCGGCTTCGCGACCGCTCCCCCACAGATTTTCAATGACAGCGCCATCATTTTGCGCAATCTGAGAGTATGGACCAAAACGCCCCCGATCCCCCTTCTCGTCGTCCGACCCTCTCGCAGGTCGCCAAGGCCGCAGGTGTCAGCGAGATCACCGCCAGCCGTGCCCTGCGCGGCGGCAGCGCCGTCGCCAAGACCACCCGCCAAAAGGTCGAGCGCGCCGCGCAGGCCCTCAATTACGTGCCGAACCGTCTTGCCGGAACGCTCGCGGGTGGGGCCTCGCGTCAGGTCGCGGTGATCCTGCCCTCGCTCTCCAATATCGTCTTTGCCGATGTGCTCAAGGGGCTGGAAACCCGGCTCGAGGATGATGGCTATCATCCGATCCTCGGTATTTCGCATTATGACGCCACTCGTGAAGAACACCTCCTGCGCGATCTTCTGTCGTGGCGGCCTGCGGGCCTCGTGCTGGCCCCGACGTCTGGTAGTGCGGCCACGCGCGCATTGTTGCAGGCTGCCAAACTGCCGGTGGTCGAGGTGATGGACACCGATCCCGACGCCGCCGACATGGCTGTCGGCTTTTCGCACCGCGCCGCAGGCCGCGCCATGGCGCATTATCTCATTGGGCGCGGCTATCGCCGGATGGCCTATATAGGCCATGACATCGCCACCGATTTCCGCGCCCTTGCGCGACTCGACGGTTTCAAGGACGGGTTGACCGACGCAGGCCACATCCTGTCCGACACGCTGATTCTGGATGGCCCGTCCTCGGTTCCCTTGGGGCGGGAAGGGTTGGCACGGCTGCTGGACCGCACCACGCAACGACCCGAGGCGGTTTTCTTTTCCAACGACGATATGGCCGTGGGCGGGGTCTTCCATTGCCAGACCGCCGGTCTCACGCTGCCCCATGACATCGCCCTCGCGGGGTTCAACGGGCTTAGCATCGGGCAGGCGCTGCCAACGCCGCTGACCACCATCGCCTCGAACCGTGAACGCATCGGCTTTGTCGCCGCCGACCACATCTTGCGCCGTCTCAAGGGTGAACGCCCATCCCGGATCACGCAGATCGACTTTCGCCTCTTGCCCGGTGCCACGGCCTGAGGCTGGCAATCGCGCAGGCGCGCCCCATCTTGCCCCTCACCAACACGCAGCAGAGGCAGGCGGCATGAGCGATCCGACAGACCAGACCAGAACCGCCCCCGTGCCCGGCCACCGCCTTGGCCGCATGCTGCGTCTGGGCGGCATGACCACTGGCATCATGGGCGACATGCTCGCTGGTGGCCTGCGCCAGATGGCCCAAGGCCAGCGCCCGCACCTGCCCGGCCTGCTGCTGACCCCCGCCACCGCGCGGCGCGTAACCCGCGATCTGGGCCAGATGCGCGGCGCGGCGATGAAACTGGGGCAAATGCTCTCGATGGACACGGGCCTTGTCCTGCCGCCCGAGATGACCGCGATCATGGCCGCCCTGCGCGCCGAGGCGCCGCATATGCCACCCAAACAATTGCAATCGGTGCTCAATACTGCCTGGGGCACGGGCTGGTATGGGCGGTTTAAACGCTTTGATCTGCGCCCCTTTGCCGCCGCCTCGATCGGGCAGGTCCACCGCGCGCAGACGCCCGATGGCCGCGATCTGGCGATCAAGGTGCAATACCCCGGCGTGCGCGCCAGCATCGACAGCGACATCGACAATCTGGCGACCCTCCTGCGCGTGCCGGGCCTCATCCCGCGCGAAATGGATCTTGCCCCGATGCTGCACGAGGCCAAGGTGCAACTGCATCAAGAGGCGGATTATATCGCCGAGGCGCGCCACCTCAGCGCCTTCCGCCACCTGCTCGCCAGGTCAGAGGCGTTTCGCCTGCCCGCGTTGCATTCCGATCTCAGCACGCCCGAGGTGCTGGCCATGACCTATATCGACAGCCAACCGATTGACGCACTGATCGACGCGCCCCAAGAGCTGCGTGATCACGTGGCGCAGCATCTGATCGAGCTGACCTTGCGGGAACTCTTCACCTTTGGCCTGATGCAGACCGATCCCAACCTGGCCAACTACCGCTTTGATCCTGCGACAGGGCAAATCGTGCTCTTGGATTTCGGGGCGGTGATGGAGATTGACCCGGCGCTCACCTCTGATTTCCGCACCCTGCTCAACGCGGCGCTAGACGAGGATACCGCCGCCACCCGCGCCGCCATGCAGCGCATCGGCTATTTCAATGCCGCCACCACGCCCCGACATCAAGCGCTGATCCATCAGATGTTCGATACCGCCATGGTGCCGTTGCGCCAGAGCACGCCCTATGATTTCGGCAGTTCCGACATGGTCAAGACCCTGCGCGACATGGGGCTTGCCATGGGCTCCGAGCGGGAGCTGACCCATGTTCCGCCTCCCGCCACGCTGTTTTTGCACCGCAAGATCGGCGGAATTTACCTTTTGGCCAGCAAGCTGCGGGCGCGCGTCGCCTTGCGCCCGCTGCTCGAACGCTACCGCTGAAGGTTGGGCCTACTCGGCCGCCACCGGCAGGATTGCCGCCTCTTCCATCACCGGGCAGCGCCCCTCCAGATCGAGCAATCCGTAACCAAAGATCTCATCCGGCCCCGGCGCGCCCAGGTCGGCCGCGCTCTGGGTGAGGGCAGCGCGGATCTGCGCCGGAGTCATGACGGGATTGGCCTGTCGCCAGAGCGCCGCCGCCGCCGTGACATAGGGCGCGGCAAAGGAGGTGCCGGTTTTCCACCTTGCCCCCTCGACCGAGGCCGCGGTCCAGACCTCGACCCCCGGTGCTGCCAGATCTACATGCGGCCCCCGCCCGGCGCGACGATACACCCCGCCAGCCTTGTCCACTGCCGTCACGGCGATCACGCTGTCATAGGCGGCGGGATAGGCGGGCGGCGCGTTTGGCCCGCCATTGCCCGCCGCAGCCACCACAACGGCCGTCTCGGCCGCCTCGATGGCCGCCAGCGTATCCTCCAGCACCGTGTTTGGCGGCCCTGAAAGGCTTAGGTTGATCACCGTCGCCCCGGCACCGATCAACTGATCCAATCCCTGCACGAGCGTATAGACATCGGCGCGCTCATCGCCCGACGCCTTGTGAAACGCATCCACCGCCACCAGTGGCACCCCCGGCAAAAGCCCCGGCGTACGTGATCCTGCATCGCCCACCAAGATGGCAGCCACTGCCGTGCCGTGAATGGCACCCGACGCGCTGTAGTCCTCGGGCGCCACCCGCGTCAGCGTCATGTGCGCGGCGGCAAGAGCGGTGTGATCGGTGTTGATCCCTGTGTCGATCATTCCGATGGTCACAGGCGCACCGCATCCTTGCGGCCCAAGCAGATCTGGCCAGCCAATCTGCGCCCTCGCCGGGCAATGCAGCCCCTCGCAGGGGACCGTAGGGGCCGCATCCTCGGTCGCGTTGGCGATTTTCTCAGTCTCGGCACGGTAATAATGGTTGAAATCCGCTGTCTCGCCGGTGGGCAGCGCCTGCACCGCCGCGCGCGCCTCTGCCAGAGTTGTGCCTTCGGGCACCGAGAGGCGCTGAATATTCACACCGAGGCTGGCCAGATCAATCCGGTCGATCACGCCATAGCCCTGCGCCACCAATGCGGCAGCATCCGCATCATTCAGCCCGCGCGCGATGATTTCGCGGGGGGCTTCGGTTGGTCGCGGCGTGTCACGGGGGGCTGGCGCGCGGGCGCGGGCGGCAGGGCGCGCAGGTTCTGGCGGTGCCCCCTGAAAAAGAGCACGCAGATTGCGGCGGTACTCGCGAAACGTGGTCTCGCCACTGCCAATCCCGCCGGACCTGCCACCGCCTTGGTCGCTGCTACTGCTACTGCTGCTACTGCTACTGCTGCTGCCCCCGTCATCCCCCTCGCCGTCGCCCCCATCACCATCACCGCCGCCATCGCCATCTCCCGCCCAAGCCATGGGCGTCGAAACCACCCACTCAGGCCAAGGTCCAAGCGATACCAGCCCCAGTATGAGGACCCACACCCAAAAGCCTCTTAACACGCGCACGGAATTTTCTCCTCTTGCCGCCTTGCCTCAACATGCCATGTTACAGAAAACGCTGTAAGACCGGTTTTATTCCCGCCCCCGTTTCGAAGGCCAAGTATCAATGCCAGACAAGTTTACCGAGGACGTCGTGGTCTTGCTACCTGCTCTCAAACGCTTTGCCCTCTCGCTCTGCCGCCGGGGCGACCTGGCAGAGGACCTCGTGCAGATCACTGCCGAACGCGCGTTCCGCGCCCGCGACCGGTTCGACGCTGCAACTCATTTGCAACCTTGGCTCTTTCGCATCCTGCGCAATGCCTGGATCGACACGCTGCGCCGTGATGCTACGCGCGGCGAGGTGGTGGACATCCACGAAAGCCCGCAACCTGACCCCATCGACAGTGCCGCCCAGACCGATGACCGCTTGACGCTGAACGCGGTCTGCGCCGCCATGGGGCATTTGCCCGAGGATCAGCGCATGGTGCTGCATCTGGTCTGCATCGAGGGGCTCAGCTATGCGGAAACCGCCAGCACGCTCGACATTCCCCAAGGCACCGTGATGAGCCGCCTCAGCCGCGCCCGGCTCGCCCTTGCAAAATCTGTGGGAATAGACCGCGACACCAGCCGTTAACCCCGTGTCAGGGGAAGGATCACACCGATGCAGATGGACGACGAAAGATTGATGGCCCTCGCGGATGGCGAGATCACCGGACCCGAGGCCGAGGCGCTTCAGGCGCGCATTGCCGCCGATGTGGATTTGGCCGAACGCTACGCGCTTTTTGTCGAGACCGCAGATCTGGCGTGGCAGGCGATGCAGGATCTGCCAGAGGCGCATGTGTCCGACGCGCTGGTTGCGCGCATCCGCGCGATTGGCGAGGCCAGCGCGCCGCCAGAGATCACCAATGTCGTGCCCCTTCGCGCCGCCCCGGCCCCCGCCGAACAGAAACGCTGGCAGCCGATGGCGCTTGCCGCCAGTCTTGCGCTTGCCGTGGGTCTGGGCGCGGGGCTGATGCTGTCGGGCGGGGCCGAGGCCCCGCTTGGCGCACCATTCAATACGGCCATGACCGATGAGCTTGACAGCCTGCCGTCGGGCACGCCGGCGCAATTGTCGGATGGCACCGCCCTGACGGTGGTGGCGTCCTTTACTGATGCAGCCGGCCAGTTTTGCCGGGAATATGAGGCGTCAAACCCCGCAGGCGGCAGCTATGTCGCTGTGGCCTGTCGCGCGGAGGGCGATTGGCAGTTGCAGTTCGCCATGGCGCAGGCCGGTGAGACCGGAGCTGAGGCCGGATACACCCCCGCCTCATCCCTCGACACGCTCGACGCCTTTTACACCTCCACCCGCGCGGGCCAGCCAATGACACAGGAGGAAGAGCGCGCCTTTCTGCGGTAAGGGAGGTCGCGGGCCGCAAGGTCCCTATCCCGGAATCACAAACCGGCGATCAGGATGGTCCAGCCAATCCGCCGACCGTGCCCTGAGCGCCCCCACCAAGGGCGCGAACCAGTCCCAATTGGCCGCAGCACTGTCATTGACCACCAGCATCTTCTTGCGGCTATAGATCGGTGCCTCATGCAACTCAAAAAGTCGCCCCTCCGCCACCAATGGTGCCGCCAGAGCACGCGGCAAATACGCCGATCCTCCCCGCTCCAGCAGGAATTGCAGCGCCCAGAAGGAACTGTCGAAACTGACCCGCGCGATGCCTGCATCGTGGTAGGTCTCACCATGGGCGCGGCGATACTCCTCGCCATGATCCACGAAAATATACTTGGGATCAGCCCGGATCGAGGTCACTTCGCGGTCGGAATAAAGCACCAGTTCTTCCGGCGGCAACGCATAGACCGTCTGATTGCCCCGCGCCGAGGCCCCGTAGGTCAGGATCACATCCACCAACCCCGCCGCCAACCATTCCTCCAACTCGCGCCCGCCGCCCTGTTGCACCGAGACAGCCATATCGGGATGGCCCTGGACAACACCGTCGAAAAACGCCCGCCCCGGCCCGTGCCACAATTCACGATCACAGCCGAAGGTGCAGACCGAACTGAGACCCGCAGGCAACCCCGTCTCATAGCGCGCCTGCCGCCACAGCCCGGTCATGATCCGCGCATAGCGCAACAGCTTGGTGCCCGCCGGCGTCAGGGTTGTGCCCGATTTCTGCCTATTGAGAAGCTGCTGACCCAGCTCATCCTCCAGCGACTTGAGCCGCGCCGTGACCGTCGATTGCGTCACGTTCAACTTTTGCGAGGCGCGCACCAGATTGCCGGTGTCGACGATGGCAAGAAAGGTCTGCAAGACGGTGATGTTCATCGAGTCCTCTCAATTCGAATTTTCCGCATGTTTGCAGCAAAACAATTCGTTTTCAAGAATGCTGCAACTATGCCAATTTCCCCCGACCCGCCTCAGATAACCAAGGACAGCCCATGACCCTAGAGCTTCGCCGCAGCCTCACCCTCGTGCAACGCACCCACCGCGAAGGCGGCAAGGATGTGGCCGATCCCACGCTGCTCGTCGCCGCCATGGCGATCATCCGCAACCCGTGGTTCGGACGCGGCCATGTCGAGGATCTTGGCCCCGAAATCCGTGCACAAGGCCCGGTTCTGGGCCGCCTGCTGACCGACATGATCCTCGATGTCACCGGCGACCGTCTCGAAGGCTATGGCAAGGCCAGCGTCGTCGGCATGGGGGGCGAGCTGGAACATGCGATGGCGCTGACGCATACGCTCTGGTTCGGCAACCAGTTTCGCGATGCGGTCAAGGCCAAGACCTATCTCGCCTTCACCAATACGCGCGGTGCTGCGGGCACATCCCTGATGATCCCGCTGATGGACAAGGACGACGCCGGGCGACGCTCGCATTACCAGACGATCCATACCACCGTGCCGGACGCGCCCGCCGAGGATGAAATCATCCTGGCCCTGGGCGCATCGGTCGGGGGGCATCCGCATCACCGCATCGGCAACCGCTACGAGGACCTGCGCGAGATGGGCCATGACGTCGACAATCCGGCGGGCGTTTGAATGGCGCGGACACCCGAGGGCACGGCCTATGACCTGAGCGGCCCCGAGAAAGCCCCCGCCGTGGTGCTGATCCACGGTCTTGGCCTGTCGCGGCACAGCACATGGGGCGTGATCGCGCCGCTTCTGGCACGGCATTTCCGTGTGCTGTGCTACGATCTACCCGGACATGGCGCGAGCGCGCCGCATGTCGGCCCGCTCACCCTGACGACCCTGTCAGAGCAACTCGTCACCCTGATGGACCGGCTGGCGTTACCGCGCGCGGCCCTCGTCGGTTTTTCGCTGGGCGGCATGATCAACCGGCGCGCGGCGCTCGATCACCCGGCCCGTGTCTCGGCCTTGGCCATTCTCAACTCGCCCCATGAACGCGCGCCCGACCTTCAGGCGCGGGTTGCGGCGCAGGCCCGCGATGCCGCAGCGGGCGGCCCGGTTGCCACGATAGACGCTGCGCTAGAGCGGTGGTTCACCCCCGAGTTCCGCGCCTCAAGCCCCGAAAAGGTCGAGTCCATCCGCGAAACCGTCCTCGCCACCGACCCCGCCAGCTATGCGGCGCATCGGCTGGTATTGGCAGAGGGTGTGACCGAATTGATCCGGCCCAAGCCGCCCCTGACGCTGCCCGCCCTCGTGGTCACCTGCGAAAACGACAGCGGCTCTACCCCCGCCATGGCCCAGGCCATCGCCTCGGAAATCTCTGGCAGTCAATGCCACATCCAGCCCGACCTGCGCCACCTCGGCCTCATCGAGGCCTCGCAGGCCTTTGCCGGCAGGCTCACGCAGTTTCTAAGCCTGCACGCATGATCTTATGCGGGCGCATCGCCCAACCATTTATACATGACCCGCGCGTCCACCAACCCGGCCTGCGGATGGCGAAAGGCGCGCGGCAGATGTCCCACGGTTTCAAACCCAAGGCTCTGCCATAGCGCGATCGCCCCCCGGTTGGTCTCGACCACGAAATTGAACTGCATCGCAAGATAGCCCAATTCGCGCGCCTCGTCCTGCGAATGCAGGCACATGGCCCGCGCGATCCCCTGCCCGCGCGCGGCCTCGGCGACCATGTACCCGGCGTTGCACACATGCGCCCCACCCCCGGCCTGATTGGTCTTGAGATAGTAGGTGCCCAGAACCTCGCCGCCACGTTCGGCCACATAGGTGGCGCGCGGTGTTTCCATCCAGAGCGCGCGCACCGCCTCCCGGGTCAGCCCCGGCTCGATGGCATAGGTATCGCCCGCCCGGATCACATCGCGCACGATGGGCCAGAGCGTTGCGAAATCCGCCTCGCGCGCCAGCCTGATGGTGATACCCGCCTGTTCTGTCATAGCACACTCCCCCGCCAGCCATGGCTAGCGGGGGGCGCTGCCTTTGGCAAGTCTCAGGCGTTCAGATCGACCACAACCCGGCCTTTGACCTGTCCTTTGAGAATATCCGCGCCCAAGCGCGGCAAATCCTCCAGCTTGGCGGGTGTGATCATCGCCTCCAGCTTGTCCATCGGCAAATCCGTAGCAATACGTCCCCATGCGCGAAGCCGGTTGGCATAGGGCTGCATCACACTGTCGATCCCTAGGAGGTTGACACCGCGCAACAGGAACGGAATGACCGTGGCAGGCAGGTTCGCGCCACCCGCCAGGCCCACGGCTGCGACGCTTGCGCCGTATTTCATCTGGCCCAGCACCCGCGCCAGCATCGCGCCGCCAACAGCATCGACACAGCCTGTCCAGTTCTCGCTCTCGAGTGGTCGCTTGACCGTCTCGGCGAGATCCTCGCGCGGCACGATGCGGCTCGCCCCAAGCCCGCGCAGATACCCCTCCTGCTCGGGTCGCCCTGTCACGGCGGCCACCTCATGCCCCAGATGCGCCAGAATGGCCGTGGCTACTGATCCGACACCACCTGCAGCGCCCGTGACCAGCACCTCGCCATGCCCCGGTTTCAGCCCGTGATCCTCCAGCGCCATCACCGCCAGCATCGCGGTAAACCCGGCGGTGCCCACCGCCATCGCGGCCCGCGTATCCAGCCCCTCCGGCAAAGGCACCAACCAATCGGCTTTGACCCGCGCCTTCTGGGCATAGCCGCCCCAATGCGCCTCACCCACACGCCAGCCGGTCAAGACCACCTTGTCACCCGGCTTGTAGCGGGCATCATTGCTGGCCTCGACCGTGCCCGCGAAATCAATTCCCGGCACATGGGGATAGGTGCGCACCAGACCGCCACCCGGCCCGATGCAAAGGCCATCCTTGTAATTCACCGTGGAATATTCGACCGCTACCGTCACCTCGGCCTCGGGCAAATCGTCCAGCGTCATGGTCTTGACACCCGCCTGCGTCTTGCCGCTATCCGCGTCCTTCTCGACGACCAATGCCTTGAACATTTCTCTACTCCTCTTTCCTGCAGGACGCCCACGCCCCGCTTCATCTGGCCCAAAATACCTCGGGGGGGCCGCCCGGCACGGGCGGCGGGGGCAGCGCCCCCACGCTTCTCAGGCCCAGAACCCCGCCTGCACCACGCCGCGCCGCTCTCCCTCGGGCGTCACCACCCGCAACTGCGTGCCCGCATCCCAGTGGGTCATACGCACCATGCCAATGGCCACGTTGGTGGCGAAATCCGGCGACCATGTGGCCGAGCTCACCCTGCCGACGCGATCCCCCTTGTCGGACAGAACCGGCCACCACTCGCGACAGGGTGGCACCGCTGCCCCCTCGATGGCAATGGCGCGGATTTGCTGCACCGGCCCTTCCTTGGCCACACGGAGCAGCGCATCGCGCCCGATACAGCCAATCGCCGTGTGGGTGTTGCAAAACTTGCCCAAACCACATTCATGCGGCGTGTTGTCATCGGTCATGTCATTGCCATAGCTCAGCAATCCGCCCTCGATCCGCTCGATCAGATTGGGGCATCCTGCATGGACATCCATGCTCTTGCCGGCCTCCATCAGTGCATTCCAGAGCGGCATGCCGATTTCGCCACCCTCGACATAGATCTCGAACCCACCTTGCTTGGAATAGCCAGAGCGCGCAATCACCATATCCCGGCCTTGGAAATCAAAGTGCCCAAAGCGGAAGAACCGCACATCGCGCACCGCATCGCCAAAGACCGCCGCCATCAGGTCATCGGCGCGCGGACCTTGAATGGCCAGCGGGCTCACGTCCGGCTCATCCACCAGAACATCCAGGCGCCAGCCCTGAACGATGCCCTTGACCCAATAGAGCAGGTCACTATCGGCAATCGAAATCCACCAGCGATCCTCGGCCAGTTTTACCGCCACCGGATCGTTGAGCATGCCGCCTGTCTCATCGACGATGGGCACATAGAAACACTGGCCCGGCGTCATACCCCGCAGGTCTCGCGGCGTCAGCATCTGCATCAGCCGGCCTGCATCCGGACCGCGCAGTTCGACCTGCCGTTCGCAGGCCACGTCCCAGACCTGCACCGCCTCTTTCAGATGGCGATAATCCTCCTCGACCGAGCGGAATACGGTCGGCAAGAGCATGTGGTTATAGACCGTATAGGCCTTGACACCCGCCGCCTCGACCCCTTGGGAAAATGGCGTGCGGCGCAACCGGCGCGACGGGGACAGAAGCGGAGCGTTCATTGGGCCTCCTCAGGCATGAATACAAGGTCGGTGACAGGCGCCGACAGGCCTGCGCGCGTCAGCATCGCGTGGACCTGCCCCCGGTGATGGGTCTGGTGGTTGAAAAAATGGGTGACGCAAAGCGCCATCGGGCGGCTGACCTCCGCACCCTTGACGGCGGAAAACCATCTAAGCTCGCCGGTGAGGTCAATGCTGTGCAGATCGCGCGCCCAAAGGCGGAGCGCGCCATCGGTGGCGAACCGCTCCGCGCTCCACGCGGCCCCTGTTGGGGTGAGCGTGGTGCTCGCCTCCATGCTCCCCTCGGGGGTCGCCACCTTGGCCCCGAACCGATGAAGCCAGAGACGGTCGGCCCAAAGGATGTGATTGAGCGTGCCGAGGATCGAGCCGAAGAAGGCCCCGTGATCCTCGGTCAACAGCTTCAGGCTAACGCCGTCCATGGCGCGCATCACTTGCGCGTTCTGCCACGCATTATAGCGCGCCATCAGGCGCACATAATCCGCAGTGAGCATCATCAGCGCGGGCCTTTCCAGTCAATCTGGCAGATTTCCGCGCTGCGCCCGTCGAAATCCCACACCCGGCCAAAGGCGCGCACCCGGCCCTTGGTGGCGGTGGCAACGGTGATATCCGGCCCCATCCAGTATTCGGTATTGGTGACGACAATATCCTCGCCCTTGTGGCCCGGCACCGGCACCACCTCGCCTTGGATCTTCTTGCCCACCATCAGGCGGCGCGCGTTGCCTTCGGTCTCGAAAATGACCGGCGCGCGCTCTGCCCCCAGAAACTCGCTGACCAGAACGCCGAACAGGCCGGTCGTGCCGCGTGCCTTGCCCGAAAAGATATTGACCAGCGCCGCATAGGCATCCTCGCTCGCGCGCTCATCGATAAAGGCCGCCGCCTTCCAATTGCCGCGCGCCATCAGGCCGGGGATTTCCAGCATGAGACCGACGTTGAGACCGCTCAGGTCCTCGTCGCCATAATGGCCCTCGTCGATGCGCACGCCCGACCATGCCTGACAGTAACCCTCGGTGGGCGCATGTTTGCCCAAAGAGACCACGCAGGGGCAAAACACCGTGCAGTTGCAGTTGAGGATCAACTCCCCCTTGATCGCCCAGGGCACTGTGCCCAATGTATCCAGAGCCATGTTACGGCCTCCTCTCTCAGATTGACGTGAACAGAACCCAGACTGAAGCCACCATCAACACCGCCCCCAAGGGTCGGGTCAGATAACGGCCCAGATCAGGCAGTTTCTCCAGGACCATGATCACAGTCGCAAGCCCCATGAAGGCAAGGTTCATGACCCCGCCGACAAAGGCCAGCGCCATCAGCGCCCAACAGCAGCCAAGACAAACCAGCCCCAGCCGCGCGCCGTTACGCAGCGCACCTTTATCCCAATGCTGCATGAAGAACGACAGCGGGCGGCGGCATTTCGACAGGCATGCCTCCTTGACCGGGCTGAACTGATACGCCCCCGCCACGGCCAGCAACACCGCCGACAAAACGCCAGAGCGGCTATCGCCAAATGCCGTCAGCATCCCCGCCTGAAAGAGCGCCATTTGCGCCCCCGCCGCAAGGATCGAAAATCCGAGCCAGACCGTCAGATACCCCGCCACCAATGACCCGAAACGCGTCTCGCCAGTGTGGCTCAACTCCTCATAAGTGGCAAAGGCCGGAAGCGCCGTGGGGGCCATCATCGCCGCCGACATCAGCGCCCACATCAGGATGATCCGGCCAAATCCGGCCGCATCAGGGGTCACGATGCACAGGCTTTGCAGGAAATCGGCCCCAAAGATCACCGCGCCGTCCCGCAAATCTGCGGGCAAGGCCATCGCATAAAGCAGCGCCCAGGCCCCGAGAATAAGGCCGAACAGCACCAACCAGTGCCCCCCACCCATTCGCCTGACCTGTGCCGCAATCATCGCCTCATCCCCGCGACTCACCTCTTGCGTTTAAATTGTCAGACATTTAAATGTAAGACAAATGAAAATTGATCCGGATAACAAGGCCGATCTTTCGGCCCAGATAGCCGAGGCAATCCGCGACGCGATTGTCTCAGGCCAACTCATTGTCGATGAACGCCTGCCGTCTGAGGCGGAACTGGCGGATCACTTCGCGGTATCGCGCCCAACGGTGCGAGAGGCGCTGAAACGCCTTGCCGCGCAATCGCTCATCCGCACCCAGCGCGGGGCCTTTGGCGGGGCCTTCGTCAACCGCCTCAGCTATCCCGAGGCCTATGGCCAGCAGATCACCACCGCCACACTCCTCCTCAGCATGAACGCCATCAGCTTTGATGTCGCCTGCGAGGCGCGCTACGCGCTGGAACGCGCCTGCACGCCGCTTGCCGCCCTGCGCCGCACACCCGACACGCTGGCCACGATGCGCGCGGAGATCCATCGCCAGGGGCAACCGGGTCTGACGGACGAAAGCTTTTGCGCCTCCGACGTGGCCTTTCACCGGGCCTTGGTGGATAGCGCCGGCAACCCGGTGCTCAGCTATCAACTCGCGGGCGCGGTCGAGGCCATGCAGCCCTTGATGAACATGATCACTTTCACCGCCCGCTCGCGCGAGGCCATCGTGGGTTTTCACACCCGTATCGCCGATGCGCTTTCCAGCTCGGATGCGGAAGCCGCGCAAACCGCCCTGACCGAGCTGGAGGCTTACACGTTGACCCTCGGCCGCGATGTCATGGCTGCGCGTGCGCCGAAATAGCTGATCTCAGACACCCCAAGCCGCGCGCTTGCGGTCAATCGTCTTGCGCGCCACGCCCAGACGCCGCGCCGCTTCGGCCCGGTTGCCGCCACAGGCATCAAGCACCGCCATGATATGGCGCTGCTCCACATATTCGAGCGTCTCCAGTGCTGCCTCGCCTCCGCCCCGACCAGAGCCTGCGAATTCTTCTGGAAAGGCCCCAAGGATCACCGATCGTTCAATCAGATTGCGCAACTCCCGCACATTGCCGGGCCAGTCGTAGCGGCTCAGCTTGAGCAGGACATCCGCATCGAGATCCAGCGCGGGCATCCCCAACGCCCCGGCGAATTCGCTCATGAAGAGCGCCGCCAGTTCGACAATATCCTCCTGACGCTCCTTGAGATTGGGCATTTCCACGTTGACGATATTGATCCGGTGGTAGAGGTCAGCGCGGAACCGCCCCTCGCGCACCGCCGCCTTCAAATCGGCATTGGTGGCAAAGAGAAACCGCAGGTTCAGTGGGATTTCCCGTTCGGATCCGATAGGTCGAATGCGCTTGTCCTCCAACACGCGCAGCAGCGCCGCCTGCACATGCTCGGGCAGTTGCGCCACCTCGTCGAGCAAGAGCGTGCCGCCATCGGCATGCAGCAACAGCCCATCCTTTCGTGCGCGCCCATCCTCGACCACGCCAAACAATTCCTCGGCGATCCTATCCGCTGAAATCGCGGCGCAATTGACCGCGACAAAGGGTTTCTCAACCCGGTTCGACAGGCCATGCAGCGTGCGCGCGGCAATCTCTTTGCCGGTCCCGCTTGCCCCGGTGAACAGAACCGACGTGGGCGCAAGGGCCAGTTTGCCCAGCATCGCGCGCACGCTCTGGATTGCCGGGGAATGTCCCAACAACCGCCCGCGCGCCGCCTGCCCTCCCGCCGACAATTCATGCCGCAACAGGTAATTCTCGCGCGCCAGAAACTTGCGATCGAGCGCCCGCGCCACAGAATTGAGAATCTGATTGGCGCGAAACGGCTTGAGCACGAAATCCGTGACCCCCGCCCGCAGCGCCTTGATTGCAGTATCCAGATCGGCATAGGCGGTGATCAGGATCGTATCGGCAAAGAGGCCGACGCGCCGCTGCTCCTCCAGCCAATCGAGACCCGTCTTGCCCGGCATGATATTGTCAAGAATGACCAGATCGAAATGCACCTGATCGAGGATCATCGCCCCTTCTTCACAGGTGCGCGCCTGCTCAACATGACGGCACCGCGCGCCCAGCGTCTTGATGAGGAAATTGCGCATCCCCGGCTCATCGTCGATGATGAGCACCGACGCATGCGCGAGGTTCTGGCCATAGTCCTCAGCTGTCTCTTCGGGCGCGGGTTGCGGCGTCATTCGGCCGCGTCACCCAGCCGAACAGCATCACCCGCGCGCTTGGCCTCTGAGGTATAGCCCAACTCGTGCAGCACGGTGGGGGCGGCGGCGGCAATCACCGCACAGGCCAAAAAGGCCGCAATCATCGCTTTCATTCTCTCAGTTCCCTTCTGTTGCGGTGGCCCGGCGCAGATAGTCGATCATATCCTGCCGATCCTTTGCCGCTGTGATCCGTTGCATTGGCATCTTGGAGCCGGGGATGTAGTGATCCGGCCCAAGGTCGAAGAGCGCGTCAATCGTTGTGTCATTCCACACGATACCCGATCCATCGAGGATTTCGGAATAGGGATAGCCCGGCACCGTCCCCGCCTGACGCCCAAACAGCCCATGGAGCGTTGGTCCCGCCTTGCGCGAGGGCGGCGGGGTCAGCGCATGGCAGATCGAGCATTTGCGCATGAATTGCCGCTCGCCATTCTCCATCTCTTCGGGCGGGCGCAGGAAACTGTGCTCTGTCTCACCCGCCGGGTCATAGTCGCCCAGCATCTCGACCGGCCAGCCATAGACCACCTCGCTCAGCCCACCAGCGTAAATCATACGCCCGTCGGTCGAAAAATCCAACGCCCAGACCGGGCCGCGCGCCATGGCCTGAAAATCGCGGGTGATCCGCCACTCCTGCGTGTCGATCACCATGATATAGCCCTGCCCATCCCCTGCCGCCAACTGCGCGGTCTCCGCGTGATGAACCAGCGACAGCACCGGGCGGCGCTCCAGCGTGAAATCGGCAATCTGCCGACCGCTTGCCGGGTCAATCACCCGCGTCGCCCCATCGACCGCACCATAGGCGAGCCACGCATCCTCAGGCCCCAGCACAATCCGGTTTATGCCAAACCCCTGATTGAGCAATTCACGCGGCGGGGCATCCACCTCTTGCCAGCGCCATTCGCGCAATGTCCCATCTGCAGAGGAAGAATACAAAAGCGTGCCATCGTGGTTGAACGCAACATCGCTCACCGCCGCGTCATGGCCCGTCAAAAATCGCGCGGCCCCTCCCGCGACAGGCCAGATGCCAATCGACCCGTCCCAACTCGCTGACGCGATCCAGTCTCCATCCGGCGACACATCCAGCGCCGCAACCTTGCCTTTGTGTCCTTCGCGCCGCGTGCCCTGCCCGGTCGCGCGGTCCCAGACGATCAGCGCGAAATCATCGCCCCCCGACACCAGTCGCCCCTCGCCCAGCTCTGCAACCGCGATCACTGCGGCCGCATGCCCCTCAAACCAGCGTGGCATGCGCCCCTGCCAGACACCGACGGAATTGTCGAAACTGGCCGAAACCACCTCGCCACTCGTCTGCAGCACGCATAAGCCCATGACAGGCCCACCATGTCCCTTGAACGTGGTAAACTCTTGGGCCGCCAGCGGGCTTGTCCCCACCAGCGCCCAGAGCCAGAGACCAAAGGCACGCGCCCCCATGACTACTCCGCGGGATGCGCGGTCTTGCCCGGATCGGGTGCGTGGCCCTTTTCCTGCAACTCCTTGAGCCACAGGCCATGATGCTCGCGCGCCCATTGTTCTTCGACCTCGCCCGACCCCATAGCATCGAACGCACCTTCCATACCGACCGAGCCGATGTAGATATGCGCCAGAATGATTGCCGTCAGAACAAAGGCCATGATCGAATGCCAGAGCGTCGCCAGTTGCATTTCCTCATGTGGGGCCAGCATTACCGGCAACTCGCCAAACCCCACCGCCTGCGGCAATCCCGTCTGGTTGAGAATGGCAAAGGTCTTGGCGAACATCGGCAATTCGAACGGAAAGAGCAGCGACAGGCCCGAGGCCGAGATAGACGCACCAAACACGATCACCGACCAAAAGATCATCTTTTGCCCGGCGTTGAATTTCTTGGCAGGTGGATGCACGCCCTTGGTGAAAATTCCGCCCCCCACAGCCAGCCATTTCAGGTCCGTCCGATTGGGAATATTGTGCAGCACCCACATGAAGAACACCATCACAAGCCCCAGCATGAAGGCCCAAGAGATGTTGTTATGCACCCATTTCGAGGCGACAGCGATGGTCGAGAAGGCCTCGTGTCCCAGGAGCGGGATCACCACCATCCGGCCAAAGAGCACCACAAGCCCCGTGAGCGCCAGCACCACGAACGACCCCGCCATCAGCCAATGACCAAACCGCTCAACCGCTTGAAATCGTGTGACGGTGCGGCCTGTCTTGGCCCCGTCGATCCGGATCTTGCCCCGGATCAGGTAGAACAGCGCCAAGAGCGCCAGCGTGCCCCCCAACAGCCAGGCCCCGTAAGTGGCCAGCGGCCCCTTGCGGAACTCAAGCCAAGTCATGCCACCATCCTGAATGAGAACGCGCGCTTCCGGGCCTCCGGCAGAAACCTTTACATCGTCCAGCCCATAGCGCAGCGCGCGCCACACCTCGGCATCCGATGCCCCGCCCAGAGTGCCCAACTGTCCGGCCATGGCAGCGGCACCTTCCCCGTCCGAGGCGGCATCGCCGCCCTTTGGGGCAACGACTTCGCCGCGTTGCCGGGCCAGGATATCCTCCAATGTCTGCGCGCCACCTGTGGCAGAGCGGTCAATCCCGGCGGCCCCCGTGGCTTCTTGCGCCGCCAGGGGCGCTGCAAGGAACAAGGAAAGCAACAGCGTCATGATCATGCGGGGCATGGCGGTCATCCTGTCTGGAAAATGTCTATACGTCGCTGTGGGCGGCCTGTGAGCCGCCCACCTTGTGCGTTGCGCGGGTGTGATCCCCGCAGCGATCCGTAGGGTGGGTGTCACCCCACCCCGATCTCAGCCGCCGCTCTGCTGGCCGTAAGCAGAACCCCAGCCCCAAGCGCCCGAGCCAAAGCCGCGGGCCACAACGCGCTCGCGGTAGATGGCCGACACCACGTCGCCATCCCCCGCCAACAGCGCCTTGGTCGAGCACATTTCGGCGCAGATGGGCAGCTTGCCCTCTGCAATCCGGTTGCGCCCGTACTTCTGGAACTCGGCCTCCGAGTGGTTCTCTTCCGGACCACCGGCGCAGAAGGTGCACTTGTCCATCTTGCCCCGGCTGCCGAAATTGCCCGCCTGCGGGAATTGCGGCGCACCGAACGGGCACGCATAGAAGCAATAGCCACAACCGATGCACAGATCCTTGGAGTGCAACACGATGCCCTCCTCGTTCTGATAGAAGCAATCCACCGGACAGACCGCCATGCACGGCGCATCCGAACAATGCATGCAGGCCACCGAAATCGAGCGTTCACCGGGGCTGCCGTCGTTGATCGTCACCACCTTGCGGCGGTTGATCCCCCACGGCACCTCGTGCTCGTTCTTACAGGCCGTGACACAGGCGTTGCATTCGATGCAGCGCTCGGCGTCGCAGAGAAACTTTGCTCTTGCCATTCTCTTTCCTCCTTACGCTGGCATGATCTTGCAGAGAGTCGCCTTGGTCTCCTGCATCTGCGTGACCGAGTCATAGCCATAGGTCTGAGCGGTGTTCGTGCTCTCACCCAAGACATAGGGATCGGCCCCGGCGGGATAGTTCTCGCGCAGGTCTCGCCCCTCGAAATGACCGCCAAAGTGGAAGGGCATGAAGGCCACACCTTCCGCCACCCGCTCTGTCACCATCGCCATGACCTTGACCTTGCCACCCTCTGGGCCTTCGACCCAGACCTGAGCGCCATCCCGCACGCCGATGTTGTTGGCGTCACGCGGGTTGATCTCGACGAACATATCCTGCTGCAACTCGGCCAGCCAAGGGTTCGACCGGGTCTCGTCGCCGCCGCCCTCATATTCGACCAGACGGCCAGAGGTCAGGATGATCGGATAGTCCTGAGAAAAGTCATTCTTCTGGATCGAGGCATACATGGTCGGCAGACGCCAAGCCTTGCGGTCCTCGTAGGTCGGATAGTCCGCCACCAGATCACGACGGTTCGTATAGAGCGGCTCGCGGTGCAACGGAACCGGATCAGGGAAGGTCCACACGACAGCCCGCGCCTTGGCATTGCCGAAGGGCGCGCATTCGTGCTTGATCGCCACCCGCTGGATCCCGCCCGAAAGGTCGATCTTCCAGTTGGCCGCAGGACCGCCCACCGCGTCGATAGCGGCGCGCTCTTCTGCGGTCAGATCGCCATCCCAGCCCAGGTCCATCAGCATCTGCATGGTGAATTCCGGATAACCATCCTGAATTTCGGACCCCGCCGAATAGACACCCTCGGCCAAGAGATTGTCGCCATCCCGCTCCACGCCGAAACGCGCACGGAAGGTCAAGCCGCCCTTGGACACCGGCAAGGACATATCATAGAGATTGGCCGTTCCCGGATGGTTCATCTCGGCTGTTCCCCAGCAGGGCCAGGGCAGACCGTAGTAATCGCCATCGGCCGGACCGCCCTTGGCGCGCAGCGTGGTCTTGTCGAAGGTGTGCTGGTTCGCCATGTGCAGCTTGAGCCGTTCCGGGGACTGACCCGTATAGCCGATCGTCCACATGCCACGGTTGAACTCGCGAGTGATGTCTTCGACGTTGGGCTCGCCGCTTTCTTCAATCGCGATATTGCGGAAGATCCGGTCATGGAACCCGAACTTCTGCGCAAAGAGCGCGATGATTTCATGGTCGACTTTGGATTCAAAGAGCGGGTCCATGACCTTGTCGCGCCACTGCAACGACCGGTTCGAGGCGGTGACAGAGCCGCGCGTCTCGAATTGCGTCGTGGCAGGCAGCAGATACACGCCATCGGTGCGATCTTGCATGACGGCGGAAACCGTCGGGAACGGATCGACCACGACCAGCATGTCCAGCTTTTCCATCGCGGTTTTCATTTCCTTGCCGCGCGTCTGGCTGTTGGGCGCATGCCCCCAGAGAACCATGGCCCGCACATTATTGGGCTGATCCATGTTCTCGTTGTCCTCAAGCACACCGTCAATCCAACGCGACACGGTGATGCCGTTGAGGTTCATCATCTTGGTCTCGCCATAGGTGGCATCCGAGAACCGGCCCTTGAGCCAGTCCAGATCCTCGCCCCAGACGCGCGCCCAATGGGCCCAGGAGCCTTCCGCCAGACCGTAATAGCCGGGCAGCGTATCGGCCAGAACGCCAAGGTCGGTCGCCCCCTGCACGTTGTCATGGCCACGGAAGATGTTGGTGCCGCCACCGGCGGTGCCCATGTTGCCGAGCGCAAGTTGCAGGATGCAATAGGCACGGGTGTTGTTGTTGCCGTTGGTGTGCTGCGTGCCGCCCATGCACCAGATCACGGTGCCCGGACGATTATTGGCCAGCGTGCGCGCCACGCGACGCAGTTGCTCGCCCGGCACGCCGGTCACGCGCTCGGTCTCTTCCGGCGTCCACTTCTTCACCTCGTCCTTGATCTGGTCCATGCCCCAGACGCGAGTACGGATGAATTCCTTGTCCTCCCAGCCATTCTCGAAGATGTGCCACAGGATGCCCCAGACCAGCGCCACGTCCGAACCCGGACGGAAGCGCACGTATTCGTCGGCATGCGCTGCGGTACGGGTAAAGCGCGGGTCGCAAACGATCAGCGGCGCGTTGTTCTCTTCCTTGGCTTTCAACACATGCAGCAGCGACACGGGATGCGCCTCGGCGGGATTGCCGCCAATGATGAAAATCGCCTTGGAATTGTGAATGTCGTTGTAGCTGTTGGTCATGGCGCCGTAGCCCCATGTGTTCGCAACGCCCGCGACGGTGGTCGAGTGACAGATGCGCGCCTGATGGTCCACGTTGTTGCTGCCCCAATAGGCCGCGAACTTGCGGAACAGGTAGGCCTGTTCGTTACTGTGCTTGGCCGAGCCCAGCCAGTAGACGCTGTCAGGCCCACTTTCCTCGCGGATCTGCATCATGCCATCGCCGATCTCGTTGATCGCCTGCTCCCAGCTGATGCGCTTCCACTCGCCGCCCTCTTTCTTCATCGGGTATTTCAGGCGGCGCTCGCCATGGGCATGTTCGCGCACGGCGGCACCCTTGGCGCAATGCGAACCCAGGTTGAACGGGCTGTCCCAGCCGGGTTCCTGCCCCGTCCAGACACCGTTCTGCACCTCGGCCACGACCGTGCAACCGACCGAGCAATGCGTGCAGACAGATTTCACCGTCTGAACCGCCGCACTGGCCGCGCTCTGCGCATTGGCACGGGTGACCGTGCCACCCATGGCACCGATCGCGGCAAGGCCACCGATGGCCAGCCCGCTGCCGCGCAGGAACGCGCGACGGTCAACCGAGGTTCCGGCGACCTCGGACAGGATACTGGTCCGCTGGGGGCGACGTGCAACCCCGTTGGTCTTTTTCCTCAACATGTTTCTCTCTCCTCCCTGGGCCCTCTTGGGCTGGGTACTGCGATTGTCCCTGACATTGCGGGCACTATGCCCCGTGCCAGTGTTGACGGGCGTCCGGTCCTAGAAACGGGCGCTCTCGAAATAGGCGCGGGTATGCGCGGTGTCCTGCATCCGATCCGATGTCAGGTCAGGCTCTGCGGCCTGCGCGTCGCCAGCCGAGACCACGGTCGCGACCGCGACAGCGGGCGCACCGGTGGCGGCCAGTTTAAGGAAATCACGGCGGCTGCTGCCAGCCTCGGTCTTCCGGGTCATGAAGGTCTCCCTCCCCTCGTTGTGACGGATCGCTCCGCCGGTTGCGATACGGGCTTACGCCCCGCTCATTCGAAAGCCCTGCGCCTCGATCTCCATGAACACCCGACCGACCGCGCCGACCGAGGCATAGAGAACCGAACTGTTCGCAGCCTCCAAATCCGTGAAAAAGTGCCCGGCCCAGGGGCCGATATGCTTGCTGAAGAACGCCTGTTGTTCGACCAGCGACGCGGGCTTGCCAAAGCGCCCCCGGATCATCCCCGCCATCATTTCCATAAGCGAGGCGATGTTGTCTTCAGGCTCATAGACATTCTGCGCGCGGGTGATGCCGCGCGCGGCCATGTCGCGACGCAACCCCGCCAACGGTTTCTCGTTGAGAAAGCCGGTGAGGTAATAGCTCGCATAGGGCAGCAATTCGCCACGTCCCAGGCCGATAAAGAGCGCGTTGAACTCGCGCTCGACCGCAGCAGGCTTGCTCACCCCGGCCACGCGGGCCAGAGCAGTAACAGCCTCGCCCAATCGTGTGGCATCACCGCTCAGCGCAGCCGTTTGCGCCAAGAGCGCCTCGCCCGGCGGGCGAGCCAGAATGGCCGCGAGAAAATCATAGAGATCCGCGCGCAGCGCGTCCTCTGCGGCAATCTCGGGCAAGGCCGCCTCTTGGGTCATGAGCGCCTCAGATTGGGTCATGCGGATACTCCGGGCTGATCATCGAATTGGAACCGCATCCTGCGGCGCGGCGGTAGCGGGGTATCGTCCTGTGCCGTATCTGTCTCGACAGCGGCAACGGCCATATCCTGCGTGGCCTCTGCTTCAACCTCTGCGTTGTCGGGTTCTTCGACAACAGCTTCGGCCACAACCTCGGCCTCCTCGGGGGTCTTGGTCAGCGCTTCGGCCTGGCGTGCCATTTCCTGCACATGCGCGAGCATACCCTTGCCCACCTGATACGTGGTCTTCATGTCCGGCACGACCATGGCGGCATCGGTGTAATCATCGGCGTAATCGACCAGCCCGTCGAGATTGGCCAGAACCGGATTGCTGACCCAGAGCCGCCGCAGTGCCCGCCGCCGCAAACGCTCGGGCACGGCCTTGTCCATGAAGGCGCGAAAATCATCGCCCATCTGCAACGCGTCGGGATCAGGCAGACCCAGTTCCTCACACAACTCCGCGTCGGTCTTTTCCTCAAGCTCGGCGTCGCGGGCCGCAAGCGCGCGCTCTTGCTCGAGCCGCGCCTCTTCGCGCGCCTCCGCCTCGACCCGCGCTTTACGACGGGACCAGAAGTCTGCACCTCGGCTCAATTCAGCCTCCCCCTGCGCATCCGGTCGGGCGTGGCAAAGACATCGCGCGGCTGAACGATCCGCGCATCCCCGATCCCGTCTTGCGTCAGCTCTTCGGCTCGCTTGTCGCGGCGACGCTTGTGAAACACCTCTTCCTCGTGATGAGCCTCGACAAAATCGCGGACCAAGGCCACCAGCCCCTCGGGCATCGGCACCTTTTCCACGATGTCATCGCCGTTGTCCGCATAATCCTGCGCCTCGAATGGCGAGGCCGTGACCAGCACCACCTCATAGGGCGCGCGCTCTGCATCGGCATTGGGCCGGTTGCGCATGATCACGAACACGGATGGCACGCGCGCCGAAAGACCCTGCAAATATGCCTCTGTCTGGGTGTGGTGCAGATCGAGAAGCACAGTTGCCGCGTGAAAATCCACGGCCTCGCCCTCGCGTCGCAATTCACGCCAATCCGCCTGCGGAGCCCCGGGAAGAACGGCCACCGCCCGCCACGCCCAAGCCGCCCAGCGCGTCACGCCCGGCGTGCGGCGCACGACAATGCCCAAAGGCACAATCATCTGCTTGTCCAGCGTCTTTGGTTCGTGGCGATAGGTCACGCGGTGGTGCATCCTTTGCTGCGTAATGCCAGATTGGTTTGGTTTCCTGACCGCGCAAAGCCTTTTTGTGTGCAACCGTCCACATAAAGTCCGAACCGGACATTTTGAACCACCCTGAAACGCGCAAGCAGCCCCAACGGACAGAATGTCCACTTGGCCTTTTTCAATGCTGCACTGCCGCATGACAAGATACTGAAAACAAATAGAATCAATCGGGTTTAAATCCGCTCCGAAACGCCCCATCCTTGCGGGACAGACGATTCGAATAGCGGTTTACGGGGGCTTCGAATCATGCCTAATCTCTGACCAAACTGACCCGTGCGGTCCGCTTCCCAGACGTGTCAAACACCGGGGTACACATGCCTAAACACCTGATTTTGTGCGATTGTTCCGCAACCCAGACGCTCGACCCAGAGGGGCTCTCCAAGGCCACGGGCTTGGGCTGTTCGCGGCGGCATAGTGCGCTCTGCACCGATGAAATCGAGGCTGCGGCCAAGGCCATTGCTACCGGCGAGGCAATTATTTGCTGCACCCAAGAGGCCCGCATTTTCGAGGACCTGGCCGCCGATCTGGAGGTGGACAGCCCCCCCCTCATCGACCTGCGCGACAGGGCCGGTTGGTCGGATGATCCGGCCTCAAAACTACCCAAAATGGCCGCTCTCCTGGCCGAAGCCAGCCTGCCCACCCCGCCGCAAAAGACCGTGGATGTCATTTCCGAGGGACTGTGCCTGATCCTTGGGGCCTCGGATGTCGCGCTGCCTGCCGCCGAAAAACTGGCCCCACTCCTTGGGGTCACGGTGCTTTTGACGGACGAGACCGACCCGCCCGAGAGCCGCGATTTCGACGCGATCCGGGGCCGGATCACGCAGGCCAGCGGCACGCTCGGCCGGTTCGAGCTGCGCATCGACGCGCTGCAACAGGTCAATCCCGCCGGGCGCGGCGCGCTGCGTTGGACTGCGCCGCGCGATGGCGGGCAGACGCAATGCGACGTCCTGCTTGACCTGCGCGGCGGCACGCCGCTCTTTCCCGCCCCGGAAAAGCGCGAAGGCTACCTGCGTGCCGATCCCGGCAGCCTGCATGCGGTCTCCGACGCGGTATTTCAGGCCGCCCAGATGATCGGCACCTTCGAAAAGCCGCTCTATGTCGCGCTCGAACCGCTCATCTGCGCCCATTCCCGCGCGGAACAGACCGGATGTAGCAAATGCCTCGACATCTGTCCGACGGGGGCCATCTCGCCGGATGGCGATCACGTCAGCATTGATCCGATGGTATGCGCGGGCTGCGGGGCCTGCGCCGCACGCTGTCCTTCCGGTGCAATCAGCTATGACGCACCGCCGCCCGACATGACATTCCGCCGGATTCAGACTTTGGCACAGACCTATCGCAAGGCGGGCGGCACCGCCCCGCGCCTTCTGGTTCATGACGCCACTCACGGGGCCGAGATGATCCGCCTTGCCGCCCGCCACGGGCGCGGCTTGCCCGCCGATGTGATCCCGCTGGAGGTTTCGGCGCTTGCGGGCTTTGGCCACGCGGAAATTCTCGCGGCGCTCGCCTCGGGCTTTGCCGATGTGGCGATCCTGCTCGCCCCCACCACCGAACGCGACGCGCTCGATCAAGAGGTGCCGCTGGCACAGGCCATGTCAGGGGCGGACACTGTGCATCTTCTTGACCTCGGCGACCCCGACGCGCTCTGCGATGCGCTATACGGTGCCACACCACCCGCCCCCATCGCCAGCCCGGTCCTGCCGATGGGCAGCCGCAGGCAGGTGGCGCGCCTCGCCGCCAAATCCCTCAATCCCTCGGGCGGCACCCTGCCCCTTCCCGCCACCGCACCTTACGGCGCAGTGCTGGTCAATACCGACGCCTGCACGCTCTGCCTCTCTTGCGTCTCGCTCTGCCCCTCGGGCGCGTTGATGGACAACGAGGACAAACCGCAATTGCGCTTTCAAGAGGATGCCTGCCTGCAATGCGGCATCTGCGCCACGATCTGCCCGGAGAAGGCGATTACGCTGGAGCCGCGCATGAACCTCGACGACTCAGCCCTGACCCAAGTGGTGCTGAACGAGGAAGAGCCGTTTGCCTGCATCGAATGTGGCACGCTCTTTGGTTCCAAGGCCACGATTGACCGCATCACCGAGAAACTCGCAGGCAAGCACGCGATGTTCGCCTCCTCCGATGCCGCGCGCATGATCCAGATGTGCGAGGGTTGCCGCATCAACGCGCAATTCAACGCTGCAGACAATCCCTTTGCCTTGGGTCAGCGTCCGCGCGTGCGCCGCACCGAGGATTACTTGACCAAGCGCAAGGATCATTGAACTTGGATCGGCGCGCCCAGATCGGCGGGGGCCAGCCCCGCCACATAGGCGATGATCGCCTCCAACTCATCGAGCGTGACCTCGATGGGCGAAATCGGCGAGGGCAGATGGCTGGCAAAGGGCTGTGTCACACCGGACACTTGGGTAAAGGCAGGATGCGGCTTGAGCGCAAAAAAGCTCTGGAACCGCGCATCCCAATCGGCAAAGGTCCGCAACACGGCGAAGGACGGGGTCGAACCGATAGCCCCCATCCGGTGCGCGGGGTCCACCACGTGACAGCGCCCGCATTGCAACAAGGACACCCGCTTGCCCACGGCGGGATCGCCCTCAAAGACCACCGTCGCCTCGGCCTCTTCCACAACCTGCGGCAGGCGAAAGGGGGCCACACCGGCCACCTCATAGCTTGTCACCGTGCGCTGCCCGATCTCGGACGTCAGCCAATCAGCGAACCGGGCCGCCCCCGGATGCGTGCCGCTCACGCCCATGCGCCAGACCGCGCCCGCCCCTTCGAACACCGCGCGGCCCTCGTGTTGGCCCAACGTGATCTCGGCCTCGGCCCCCTCGTCCACCACCTCGACCCGCACCCCGACCTTGAGCGCAAAACGCGGCACGATATACTGCAAGAGCCCGCTCTGCACCAAGGCCTCGGGCGCGCTCAGGCGAAACCGCTTGTCATCGGCGCGGCCCATGCCGGGCAGCAGCAACAAGACCACCGCAAGCCACAGCATCGCGGTCCGGGACAGCCGATCGCAGAGGGTCATCAACAGGCGCATACCCAAGCCTAGAAAACCGCCTATATCGGCGTCAAGCATTCAGATCAGCAAAGGGAGAAACCGATGAGCGACGATTTCAACATGTCGATGCGCAAATTCCTCAAACAGGTGGGCGTCACCTCGCAACAGGCCATCGAAGACGGCCTGCGCAAGAAGGGGGCCACCGCCGGACAGGAATTCACCGCCAAGGTGGTTCTGACCGTCGAGGGGCTGGAGATCGAGCATACCGTGACCGGCATCATCAAAGGGCAGGACTGACGTGGCATTGACAAGAGAGAGCGTCCTTGAGGCGCTCAAAAATATCACCGATCCGGTGAGCGGCACGGACATCGTGGCCGCCGGTGTCATGCGCGCCCTCACCGTCGAGGGCGGCACCGTGCGCTTCGTGCTGGAAATCGACCCGGCCAAGGCGCAGGCCTATACCCCGGTGCGCGACGCCGCCGAGGCGGCGGTCAAGGCTCTAGCGGGGGCCGAAAGCGTCTCGGTCGTGCTGACCGGTCATTCGACCAAGGCGCCGCCCGATCTCAAACCCTCCCGCAAGGCAGAGCCGAAGGGGCCGGAAAAAGTGCCCGGCGTCAATCACCTGATCGCCATCGCCTCTGGCAAGGGCGGGGTCGGCAAATCTACCGTCTCTGCCAATCTCGCCTGTGCCCTTGCCGCTGAGGGGCGGCGCGTCGGCCTCTTGGATGCCGATGTCTATGGCCCCAGCCAGCCGCGCATGCTGGGCGTCTCGGGCCGCCCCGCCAGCCCCGACGGCAAGACCATCCTGCCCATGCGCAATCACGGCGTGACGATGATGTCTATCGGCCTTATGACCAACGAAGGTCAGGCCGTGGTCTGGCGCGGCCCGATGCTCATGGGCGCGCTGCAACAGATGCTGATGCAGGTGCAATGGGGCGCGCTCGATGTGCTCTTGGTGGACCTGCCGCCCGGCACCGGCGACGTGCAGATGACGCTGGCGCAAAAGGCGCAGGTGGATGGCGCGATCATCGTCTCGACACCGCAGGATGTGGCGCTCCTCGATGCCCGCAAGGGGATCGACATGTTCAACCAGCTTCATGTGCCGGTGCTGGGCATGATCGAGAACATGAGCACGCATATCTGCTCCAACTGCGGCCACGAAGAGCATGTCTTTGGCCATGGCGGCGTGCGGGCCGAGGCCGAGAAACTGGGCGTGCCGCTCTTGGCGGAAATTCCGCTCCATCTCGACATTCGCGTGGCTTCGGACGGCGGCGCGCCCATCGTGGTCTCGAAACCCGACAGCCCACAGGCGCAGGCCTTCCGCGAGGTGGCCCGCCACCTCATCAACGCAGGGCTGGCATGACCGCGCCCAGCTTTCCACCCCTGATGTCGGGGCGCGCCGTCACCGGCGCGACCCATCCCTTTGATGTGGCCCGCGATTTGGCCGCTGAGGGCTGCGACGCGGGCCTCATCGTGCATAATGTCACCGCCAATCACCTGATGGCCGCCATTGTCCTCGCCCCCGAGGTGCCGCTGGCCGAGGCGATGGTGATGCTGCCCACCTGTGGTGTCGGCTTTCAGAACGCCTTTGGTGCGCTCGCCCCGCCCGAGGTGGCGGTGCAACTGGAATGGTCGGGCGGCATTCGCCTCAACGGCGCCTCTTGCGGGCGGCTGCGCGTGGCCGCAGGCGGCACCGAACCCGAGGTCGAACCCGACTGGCTCGTGATCGGCCTCGATCTGCCCCTCCTGCAAATCACCGAGCGGCCCGGCGACCAACCCGACCAGACCACGCTCTATGACGAGGGCTGCGCCGAGGTGGACCCCGTGGAATTGTTAGAGGCCTGGGCGCGGCACAGCCTCGTCTGGATCAACACATGGGAAGACGCCGGCTCCCGCGCGCTCCATGCCGAATGGCGCGGACTTGCCTGGCGCATGGGCCAGGAGGTCACACAGCACGGGCTCACCGGCACGTTCCAGGGCGTGGACGAACGTTTTGGCATGCTCTTGCGCGGCCCCGACACCACCCATCTCATCCCGCTCACCACTTTGTTGGAGACTCAACCATGAAACTCGCCCGCGCCATCCATTTCGACGAGAGCGATCAGCGCGTCTACCACAGCCCCGCGCGCACCGGCGAATGGTGCATCTCGGGCGGGTTCGAGTTTTCCAACTGGTCCGAGGCGGACCTCACGGGTAAATCCCGGCAGGCGTTTTCCAACGGCTGGCTCGGGGTCGAAACCTTTGGCCGCGTGACCTTTGTCGCCGTGACCCAAGTCGAAGAGGCCGAAATTGCCACCCTGACACAGGCGCTGGCCCAACATTTCGTCGACATCTACGGCGCGCCGGACCTCGCCGCAGCCCTCCCCGTCGCGCGCGAGGAAGTGGCACAAATGGCCGACCTCTGCGAAGATCACAATCCCAACACCCTGCTCACCGTGATCCGCGAACTGACCGAGGCCGGCGTGCGCGAAACCTTTAGCGTGATCGAAGCGCAAGACGCTGGCTTAGAACAATTCGCCCTCCACGGCAGCCTCGATGACGATCACGGGCACGATCACGACCATGGGCATGGGGATGGGCACAACCACTGAGGCACGTTGAGAAAAGGCGAATTGGCTTTTGGGTTTGAGGTCGCGCGGGAACACGGCCTCAGACCCGCACTCCCTGACAAAAGGCGCGCAAGGGCTGGGGCGGTCCGGCTATAAGGACTGAGGTGAGGGACAAAGCGGACACGTGCCGCCATATACAGCAAGGTCTGCTATGCGGGACTTAGTTAGCTTTCGCTGCTGCTGCGCCAAAGTCGGCTTTCGATCAGAGCGGGGCTTGCCTTTGGCTGCCCAGGATTGTCTATCTTACTTTAATTGCGGGCTTACCAATTCTGCTTGTTGATCCGGTAAACTGCCGCAAAGGTTGATTGACAGGTAGGTGATTTGTCCAAGCGCATTCGAAAAATTCTAGCGATTTCACTGGTGCTCTTTTCGCCGGTCTTCCTAGTCGCAAGGTGTGTCCCTGAGAAAGCAGTAGACCTAGCCACCAAGATAACACCTGTGCAATGGATCAATGAAGATGAGCTGCTTGTGCGAATTCAAAACAAGTATTTTCTCTACGATCCGAACGGCAACCTAGTTCCCTCAGAGTTCGATGCAGCAGGGGCGACCGTAGAAAAGCCCTTGGGTATTCAAATGGCCCCCGGAAGCTCCAATCAGATTTGGTCTGAGGAGGTGCACAGCGGTGAAATACACCTGAGAACCGATCAGTATATCGAGATTGACGGAGACAAACACCGAGTGCGAAAGCCATGGTTGGGAGGGCGCTTTGTTGGTATCAATCAAGGATTTCCAAAGGGCGAATACCTTGATTTTTATACCTATTTTCATATGGGAAAGGTTGGGTTGGTGACTTTTGCGAATGCCTCTGTGCAAAAAATCGAGCTACCACTCCTGAATGGTGACAACTTATCATCGCCGGCTTTGAAGCGGAACAGTGTTACAGATAAGTTTTTGGCCTTCCAAACGATGTGCCTTCGTGACGATCCTGATGGCACGTGCACCCGAACGGCGTGGTGGTTGGATTCTGATTTGCAGGTGATTTCAAGTTTTCTCCTGCCGAATGATGATCCGCTGTTCACAGAGGAGAAATTTTCTTGTTTTTCATGCGGATGCGGGTGCTACACCCAAGAGGACATTTATGCTGTCAACGGTGAAGCGTTTTTTCTTTATTCTGGATTTCCGCTGACAGCATCACAGCGTGGTCTATACCGAGTAGCAAATCTTGGGTCGGGAAGAACAGAATGGATCCACGAGATTGAAGGACGTATTGAGCCGCCGCTAGCGTTCTCACCATCAGGGTGCAAAGTTGCGTACTTTCGTGTTTCGAGGCTTGGTGACAGCCTTCAGGTTAAGAACTTGTGCCAATGACCTAGCGGCTAGGAAGCGGAAATTGGTGCTCTTCGCAGCATTTTGTACTTTGAGCTCGTACTTGCAGTTCGCTGTATCAGGCACAAATGTCCCCTAAAGGCCACTCGCATTACCGCGACCCGTAACAGCCTTGCCTTGCGACCGGATGGCTGAACATCTTCCTTCCCTCCACCGCCTTCCTCCCGTATCCCCATCCCCAAAACCCAGACCGCAGGAGACACCATGCAGAAAAGACCCTTGGGCCGGACCGGGATCGAGGTGAGCGCGCTCTGTCTTGGCTCGATGACTTGGGGCTCTCAGAACACCCCGGCAGAGGGCCATGCCCAGATCGACCGCGCGCTGGAGCGGGGCGTGAACTTTATCGACACCGCCGAGATGTATCCCACCACCCCCATCAGCCCGGAAACCACCGGCCGCACCGAGGAAATCATCGGCGACTGGATCAAAGCCTCCGGTCGGCGCGCGAATGTGATCCTCGCCACCAAACATTCCGGCAAGGGCTTCAAACACGCCCGCGACGGCGCGCCGATCACGGCGGAGTCCATCCCGCAGGCCATTGAGGGATCGCTGCGCCGCCTCAAGACCGATCATATAGACCTCTACCAATTCCACTGGCCCAACCGGGGCAGCTATATGTTTCGCCAGAACTGGGCCTATGACCCCTCAGGCCAGAACCGCGCCGAGACAATCGCCCATATGCAAGAAACGCTAGAGGCCCTGCAACGCGAGGTGACGCGCGGCACCATCCGCGCCTTCGGCCTCTCGAACGAGAGCGCGTGGGGCATGGCGCAATGGCTGCGGCTCGTCGAAGAGGGGCACGGCCCCCGCGCCGCCTCGATCCAGAATGAATACTCGCTCATGTGCCGCCTCTATGACACGGACCTCGCCGAACTCAGCGTCAATGAGGATGTGGGCCTTCTGGCCTTTTCCCCCCTTGCGGCGGGGTTGCTCAGTGGCAAGTATCAGGACGGCGCGCTGCCCACCGGCTCGCGCATGGCGATCAACGGCGATCTGGGCGGGCGCAAGACCCCGCGCGCGTTCGAGGCCGTCGCGGCCTATCACGCGGTTGCGCGCAAACACGCTCTCGACCCCGTGCAAATGGCGCTCGCTTGGTGCCTCACGCGGCCTTTCCTCTGCTCCGCCATCTTTGGGGCCACCGACATGGCTCAACTCGATCTGGCGCTTGGCGCAGCGGACATCACGCTCAGCCCGGAGGTGCTGAGCGATCTCGACGCCACCCACAAGGCGCATCCGATGCCGTTCTGACCCTTACCGCTTTCGCCGCGCGCCGGGGGTCTTGGAATGAAATCCCGGCGGGCGCTGCGCCACCCAGGCGACGAATTTCGCCAGACGCGGATGCGCGCGCAGGGCCTCGATACTGGCATAATCGCGCGCCAGCTCACCCTCCGTCAGCGTCGCGTGGATCTCGTTGTGGCAAATCTGGTGCAGGCGCACCACCGGGCCTCCCTTGCCTCCCTTCAGCTTGGGGACAAGGTGATGCAGGCTCTGGCGCACCTCCGGCGGGATCGGGCGCTGGCAAAGCGGGCAAATTGGGTGTTCCGACAGTTTGACTTGATCCTTTTGCTGCCTGCGGGCAAGAGGATGACGCGAGCGGGTCAAAAGGCAAGGGGTGTGTGATGGACGGACAGCCAGAGATCATCGGACAGGCGCTGGGCTATGCAATGCAGGGCTGGGATCTGGCCAAGGGCTGGCTGCTCAGCCCCGCCGCTTGGTCGCAATTCGGCCTTCTGGTGACGGCGTGGCTCTTGGCTGTGATGATCACCCGTCGCATACGCCCGACCATTACCCGCGTGCTCACGCCCCCCGCCGACCAAGACAACATCCTAGCCTCGGCGCGGCGCTTCATCCTCATGTTCCTGCCGCTTCTGATGCCGCTGCTCGCCTATGGCCTCACCGGCATGGGCGAGAGCGTGACACGCTCGCTCTTTGGCTCGGGCGATGTCATCGCCTTCGGCAAGCGGCTGTTCCTGGTTCTCGCTGCCCGCCTGTTCGTGCGCGACATCTTGACCGATCCCTTCTTGCGGGTTCTGGGACGCTTCGTGCTCATGCCCGTGGCGCTGCTCTATCTCTTTGATCTTCTCGGTCTGGCCAACGAACGGCTTGCGGCGATTTCGGTCGATCTGGGCAATATCAGCTTCTCCGCCCTTGCCCTGCTTCGTGGCGCGGTCTCTGGCGCGCTTCTCTTCTGGCTCGGGCGCTGGTCCAACAGCCAATCCGAGGATTTCATCAAGCGCCGCGAGGAATTGCGCCCCGCCACCCGTGAACTCGCGATCAAGGCCAGCCAGATCGTGATCTTTGGCGCAGCCTTCCTGCTCTTGATGTCGATCATGGGGATCGACCTCACGGCGATTGCCGTTTTGGGCGGCGCGCTCGGCGTGGGCATCGGCCTTGGCCTGCAACAGATCGCGGCCAATTTCGTCTCGGGCGTGATCCTGCTCTTGGAGGGCCAGACAACCGTGGGCGATTACGTCGTGCTTGATGACGGCTCCGAGGGCACCATCGTCAAGATGACCGCCCGCGCCGCCATTCTGGAAACCGTGGATGGCCGCTGGATCGTGGTGCCCAATGAGGATTTCATCACCTCCCGCGTGGTGAACTATTCCGACGCAGGCAAGCGTCATCGCTATGAGGCCGCCTTCTCGGTCAGCTACGACACCGACATCAACCGGATTCCGGCCCTCGTGGAGCCCGCCGTCGCCGCCGTGCCCGAGGTGCTGCCTGACGGGAAATATGCCCCCGAATGCGAACTCAAGGCCTTTGGCGAGAGCAGCGTGGATTTCTCGGTCGAATACTGGGTCGATGGGATCGAGGACGTGACCGGCAAATATCAATCCGACGTCCTCGCGATCTGGAATGTGCTGCGCGCCGAGGGGATCGAAATGCCCTATCCGCAGCGCGTGCTCCATCACCGGGGGCTGACCGCCCCGGCAACCCCAGCGGCATGACCGACGCGCTCGTCATCGGGGCCGGGCCTGCGGGCCTCATGGCGGCGCGCGAACTCGCTCGGGCCGGGCTGCGCGTGCTGGTGGCAGAGGCCAAGCCCTCGGTCGGGCGCAAGTTCCTCATGGCGGGCAAATCCGGGTTGAACCTGACCAAGGTCGAACCGTTCGAGACCTTTCTGGCCGCCTATGGCCCCCGCGCCGACACCCTGCGCCCGATGCTCAGTGCCTTTGGCCCAGACGCGGTGCAGACATGGGCGCGCGACCTTGGGCAAGAGGTGTTCACCGGGTCAACCGGCCGGGTTTTTCCACGCGTGATGAAGGCCTCGCCCCTCCTGCGCAGTTTCCTGTCCGAATTGCACGGCTTGGGCGTCGAAATCCGCACCCGTTGGCGCTGGTGCGGCTGGGAGGGCGGAGCGCTGTTCGACACGCCCGAGGGCATGCAGTGCCTGCACCCCACCGTGACGGTTCTGGCCTGCGGCGGCGCAAGCTGGGCGCGACTTGGCGCGGACGGGGCATGGGCGGCACATCTCGACCCCGCCAGCTTGTCCCCCTTCCGCCCCGCCAACATGGGTTTTCTGGTCGATTGGTCGCCCCATATGACGGCGCAGTTCGGCCAGCCGGTCAAGGGCGTGGAACTGCACGCCGGGACCATGCGCTCGCGCGGGGAATTCATCATTTCCAACCAGGGGCTTGAGGGGGGCGGCCTCTATGAGGTCAGCGCAGCCTTGCGCGATGGTGCGCCTCTCAAGCTCGATCTCCTGCCCGACCTGAGCCTGTCCCAGGTCGCGAACCGCCTGCGCCAGACCAAAAGCAGCGACAGCCTCAAGAACCGCCTGCGCAAGGCGTTCCGCCTGGATCCCGTGAAACTGGCGCTGGTGATGGAATTTGGCCGAAGCACCACCGATCTGCCCGCCCTGCTCAAGAGCCTGCCGGTGCCCCTCAACGGGCCGCGCCCGATGGATCAGGCCATCTCAACTGCCGGTGGGCTGCGGTTCGAGGCGCTGGATGCGGGCCTCATGCTGCACGCCCGCCCCGGCGTGTTCGCCGCCGGGGAAATGCTCGATTGGGAGGCGACAACCGGCGGCTACCTGCTGACCGCCTGTCTTGCCACCGGGGTTTGGGCGGGGCAGCACGCCGCCGCTTACGCTCAGGGGAGTGCGGCAGCCCGCTGACAGGCCGGGCGCGCAAGCATCATCGCCACGTAATCATTGAGCTTTTCGCCCGCATCCGGGAACCCGGCCTTGCCCGCCCACATCAGGCAATGGGCCAGAAGAACATCCGCGATGGTCATGGTCTGCCCCTGCAGATAGGGGCCGGTCAGCGCCTCGGAAATCCGCGCGACATTACGCTCGTATTCCCATTTCAGCGACTCCTTGACCGCCGGCACGCGGTGCTCCTCGGGCAGCACGAAACTATGCCGCGCGGCCGTCCAGAGGGTGCCGTCGATCTCATCGAGAATCTGATGCGTCAACGCATCCTGACGCGCCCGTGCCACGGTGCCGGGGGCATGGGTGAACTGCCCATGCTTATCGGCAAGATAGGTCATGATCGCGGTGGAATCGGTCAACACCGCATCACCATCCCGCAGCGCCGGGATCTTGCCCGAGGGGTTGGCCGCAAGCGCCTCGGGCGAGCGGGGGGCAACAGCGAGGTGGTTGTACTCTACCCCAATTTCCTCGAGCAACCACAGCACCCGAAAGGCCCGGCTGGCCCTCGAACCGATGACATCATACATGGCGATTTCCCCCCTTTGATTTGTACTGCGGCACCATTGCCCAAAGGTCCGGTCAAGGCAACGGGGACAGCGACGACAAGCGGCTGGAGATCACGCGCTCGTGTTCGGGGGGAGAACGAACACAGTCGCCCCAGAGCTTCTCACCGCGCCCCGGCCAGCATCGCCAACCGGATCAGCGCCCGCTCGACCAGCGCCATCTCGGGGGCCCGCTGTCCGGCAGAGCGCAGCGTGAGGTCGGTATCGGTCAGGATCGTCAGCGCCTGTTGCAACCGCTCCGCGCCCCAGCCCTGCGCCTGCCGTAGCATCCGATCGCGGCGCGGCCCGAAAATGGGCGGGCGCATCCGTGCGATGCCCTGCGCCGCGCCTCCGGGATCCGACGCAGCAGTGTAAAGCGCCCGGAAATGCCGCGTGGCCCCGATGCACAGACCGACAGGCTGCGTGCCCTGCGCCTTCAACCGCCGCATCACCGGACCAATTTCAGCCGAGCGTCCTTCAGCCACGATATTGAGGATGTCGTCCAAGTCCGCCTCGGTCGAGGCAGGCGCACAGGCTGCGATGTCCGCGGCGCTCAGCGGCGTGGCATCTCCCAATTTATAGAGCGCCAGTTTCTCGATGGTCTGACGGAAATCGCCGGGATCGAGATCGCGCGCGAGCGCTGTGAGATCGGCCATGACCGGTCCCGGCACATCCCCCAGACCGGCGCGGACAAGCGTTGCTTCGATCTCTTCTCGACTGGGGGGATCATCATAGATTCCAACGGCATAGGCATTGGGATGACTCTCAAACGCCTTGCGAATCCGCGATGTCGGCTTGAGCGCGCCAGCGGTCACAACGATCTGGGCATCCCCCGCCTGCCAGTCGCTGAGTGCCGCCAGAATGGCGTCGGCGGCCGTGTCATTTGCGTCCTCGACAAAGGCCGCGCGCGGACCGGGGAAAAACCCTTGCGCCTTGACCGCATCCATCAGCGCGGCGGGGTCCTTGCGCAAATCGCCCGCGGGCATCCGGCTCAGGCGCATTTCTTCATCGGCTGTGGGGCCAAGCAACGCTGCCAGCAGTTCCTGACGCCGGAGCGCCACCCGCATCGCATCAGCACCATAGATCAAAATGCCCGTGCGCTGCGCCTCTGGCTTGGCAAAGTAGCGGACAGCATCGCGCGGCGAGAGCTTCATTCGGGCTTGGGCAGGTCTGCGGCCAGAAGGCGGATCAACAGTTGATCGGCGAGAATCGCCATTAGCCGCGCCTCGGCGTCGCGCTCTGCGGCCTGCACGGCCACTGTCGTGCCGGTCGCGGAATAGCCGGTAAAGCTGGTGACATCGCCCGAGGTGACAATCACCCCCGTCTCAAGATCACGCAAGCTATAAGCCACTGTTCCCAACAGGTTAAACCGCGACGCCACGTTGTTGCGGTTGATCGCCATGGCCTGCGTGTTCAGCGTGACGACCGGGATCAGCGCGTAACGTGGATTGGCGGGCCGACCCAACCGTGTCTCGATCTCTTGCGTCAAGAGATAGGTCGCGCGGGTATCGGGGGCCTCGACCGCCACCCGCCCCATCAGCGCCGATCCCGCCCCGCCCGGCGCATAGGCGGGCGCAAAGCCGCATCCCGCAACGAGAGCGAGCGCAGACAGCAAAAGAAACCGGCGGTTACACCACGACATTGACGATCCGTCCGGGGACGACGATGATCTTCTTGGGCTGGGCCCCCTCCAGCGCCTTGACCACAGCATTGTGGGCCAGCGCCAGTTTTTCAACCTCGGATTTCGGCATATCGGCGGGCACGCTGATTTCGCCCCGACGTTTGCCGTTGATCTGGATGGGCAGAATGACCGTGTCGTCAATCAGCATCTCGGGATCGGCCACAGGCCAAGGTGCGGTCGTAACCAGCCCCTCACCCCCCAACATGGTCCAAATATCCTCGGCCAGATGCGGAGTCATGGGCGACATGAGCTGCGCCAGTGTGCGCGCGGCGGTGGTCTTCGCCCCCGTCCCCGCCTGCGATTTGGCCAGCGTATTGGTAAAGGCATAGAGCCGCGCAATCGCGGCGTTAAAGCCGAAACTGTCGATGCCCTTGGTCACTTCGTCGATGCATTTGTGCATCTCACGCAAGAGCGTGTCATCTTCCGGCGTGGCGGGCGTGTCGCTCGCCGCGATCTCGGCGGCAATGCGCCAAACGCGGCTCAGATGCCGGTGCGCGGCCTCAGCACCCGAGGCGGTCCATTCCACATCCCGCTCAGGCGGGCTGTCAGACAGAACAAACCAGCGCGCGGTATCGGCCCCGTATTGCGCGATAATGGTCGAGGGATCGACCACGTTCTTCTTGGATTTCGACATCTTGGCGGAGGGGATGATTTCGACCTCCGTTCCATCCGAGAGTTTGCCGTCCGTCACCTCTTCCGGCAGGTGATAAACCGGCCGCCCCGCCCCGTCGCGGGTCTGGTAAATCTCATGCGTCACCATCCCCTGCGTGAAGAGCGCATCGAAGGGCTCGATCGCCTTGGCCGGCAAATGGCCGCAAATCTGCATCGCCCGTGCGAAGAAGCGGGAATAGAGCAGATGCAGGATCGCGTGCTCGATGCCGCCGATATACTGGTCCACGTTCATCCAATACTCGGCCTCGGCCATATCCGTGGGCGTGGCGGCATGGGGCGCGGTAAAGCGGGCGTAATACCAGCTTGAATCGACAAACGTGTCCATCGTGTCCGTCTCACGCCGTGCGGGCGCATTACAACGCGGGCAGGCGCAATCGCGCCATGTCGGATGCCGATCCAGCGGATTGCCCGGCGCATCAAAGCTCACGTCATCCGGCAGGCGGATGGGCAGGTTTTCCTTCTTCTCCGGCACCACGCCGCAGGTATCGCAATGCACCACCGGAATGGGGCAGCCCCAATAGCGTTGGCGGCTCAACCCCCAATCGCGCAGGCGGAACTTGGTCACGCCCTGTCCCACGCCATTGGCCTCGCAGAAATCAATCGCCGCGTTGACCCCCGCATCGCCGGTCTGCACCTCGTCCCCGGCCACCAGTCGCGTGTAACGCACGGATTCCGATTTGAGCGGCACATAGGGGGCCGCCTGAATGTCGTGATCGCCCTCGACCGGCAGAAAGGTATCGACGATGGGCAAATCATATTTGCGCGCGAAGTCATGGTCGCGCTGATCATGCCCCGGACAGCCGAAAATCGCGCCTGTGCCATAATCCATCAGGATGAAATTGGCGATATAGACGGGCAATTCCCATGCGGTATCAAAGGGATGGCGCACACGCAGCCCAGTGTCAAAACCCAGTTTCTCGGCCTTTTCAATCGCCTCGGCGGTGGTGCCGCCCTTGCGCGCTTCGGCACAGAACGCCGCCACATCGGCGCGCTCGCGCTCCAGCGTCTTGGCCAGCGGATGATCCGGCGAAATCCCGACGAACGACGCCCCCATCAAGGTATCCGGCCGCGTGGTGTAAACCTCTACCCGGTCATGCCCCTCAGGCCCATCAATCAGCCCAAAGGCGAATTGCAGCCCGCGCGATTTGCCGATCCAGTTTTCCTGCATCAGCCGCACCTTGGCGGGCCAGTTATCAAGACCGTCCAGCGCCTCGAGCAATTCCTCGGCGTGATCCGAAATGCGGAAGAACCACTGCGTCAACTCGCGCCGCTCCACATCCGCGCCGGAACGCCAGCCCTTGCCGTCGATCACCTGTTCATTGGCCAGAACCGTCATGTCGACCGGGTCCCAGTTCACCACCGCATTCTTGCGATACACCAGCCCGTGCTCGAGAAAATCGAGGAAAAGCGACTGTTGCTGGCCGTAGTATTCCGGATCACAGGTGGCAAATTCGCGGGACCAGTCGATGCTGAGGCCCAAGGGCTTCATCTGCGCGCGCATGTCCGCGATATTGGCATAGGTCCAATCCTTGGGATGGCCGCCGCTCGCCATGGCCGCATTCTCGGCGGGCATACCAAAGGCGTCCCAGCCCATCGGGTGCAGCACGTTATGCCCCGTCGCGATCTTGTAGCGCGCCACCACGTCGCCCATGGTGTAATTGCGCACATGGCCCATGTGGATGCGCCCCGACGGATAGGGGAACATTTCCAGCACGTAATATTTCGGGCGCGTCTCATCGCGCCGCGCCCGGAATATCCCGGCGGCGTCCCACTCGGTTTGCCATCTCTTTTCGACGTCACTGGCGGCATAGCGCGACATGCGGCGCACCTCTTGCTGATAGGGTTGTTGCAGGGGGTGATAGGCGGTTGGGCCGCGCGGGTCCAGTGGGCGCGCGCAAAAATGCAAGGGGTTTGCGCGGGCGGAACGTCTGATTATAACGGCACCTGACCTTTGACATGCGGATACCCATGAAAATCCTTTTCATTCATCAGAATTTCCCCGGCCAATACAAACATCTGGCGCCGCTTCTGGCAGGCCAGGGGCATCATTGCGTCGCCCTCACCCTGCGGGTCAAAGAGGCAACCAAATGGCAGGGCGTGCAGGTGATCCCCTATGCCCTGCCCAAGCGCGACGCGCAGAGCCTGCATCCCTGGCTGGTCGACCTCGATACCAAGGTCACGCGCGGCGAAGCGTGCTGGCGCGCGGCGGTGGCCCTGCGCGAACAGGGCTATACCCCCGATCTCATCCTTGCGCATCCGGGATGGGGCGAGTCGCTCTTCCTGCGCGACGTCTGGCCAAATGCGAAGCTGGGCCTCTATTGCGAGCTGTATCACCTCGCGGGCTATCCCCATCTCAACTTCGATCCCGAATTCGCGGCCAAGAACACCGAGGCCGAGGCGCTGCGCATCCGGATGAAGAACATCAACAACCATCTGCATTTCGAGACCGGACATGCCGGAATCAGCCCAACCCGCTTTCAGGCCGATACCTTTCCCCAGCCCTTCCGCGACCGGATCACGGTCAGCCACGATGGCATCGACACGGTTCAGGCCACCCCCCTGCCCGATGTGCGCCTGACCATCGAAGGCCTGTGCGATGTGACCCGCGCGGATGAGGTGATCACCTTCGTCAACCGCAACCTAGAGCCTTATCGCGGCTATCACGTCTTCATGCGCACGCTTCCCCGCCTTTTGCGCGAGCGTCCCAATGCCACGGTGTTGATCGTAGGTGGGGACGAAGTGAGCTATGGCGCACGCCCCCCCAAGGGGCAGACATGGAAACAGATTTTCATCGACGAGGTCCGCGGTCAGATTTCGGATGCCGATTGGGCGCGGGTGCGTTTCCTCGGGCGCATTCCCTATGATCAATTCCTGCGGCTCTTGCAGGTCAGCCGGGTGCACGTCTACCTGACTTATCCTTTTGTCCTCAGTTGGTCACTGATGGAGGCGATGTCCTGCGAGGCGGCGATTGTCGCGGGCGATACCGAACCTGTGCGCGAGGTCATCACCCAGAACGAAACCGGGCGGCTTGTGGATTTCTTCGACCGCACGGCCCTTGTGGACGAGATTTGCGCGCTGTTGGAGGATGAAGCCGAACGCGCAAGATTGGGCCGAAACGCCCGCGACCTGATCCGCGCACACTATGACCTGCGCAGCATATGCCTGCCGCGTCAGCTCAGCTGGGTCGAGGATTTGGCATCGGCCGGGTGATCCCGGCTGCACAGGTCGTGATCTGCTAAAGACGCCAGCACATAACAATCACGCGCCGCCCCGTCACCTGTGCACCCCTCCACGATGCGCGCCAACTCGGATTCGAGCGCGCGCAACCGGCGGATCTTCTCGCGCACGGCCCCAAGCTGGTCTTGCGCGATTCGGGTGGCGCTCGCGCAGGCGCGGTCCGGGTGATCCTGCAACTCGATCAGCGCGGCAATCGCCTCGAGCGAGAAGCCCAGATCGCGGGCATGGCGAATGAACCCCAGCCGCTCCAACTCTGCCCGCCCATATCGGCGTTGATTGCCCGCGCTGCGCACCGGGGCCGCAAGCAGGCCACGGGATTCGTAATAGCGGATGGTGGGCACCTTGACGCCCGTTCGGGTCGCCAGATCACCGATTGAGAGAAACATCGCCAAACCCTCTTGAACCTCTAGTGACTAGAGAGATTACATTGCCCCTGACGCAAATGCAAAGGAGGTGCGGCATGGCGGGATGTTGTGGTCATGAGGCCCGGTTCGATGGGCTTTCATCCGCCTACAAACGGCGGCTCTGGATGGTGATCGCCATCAACGCGGCCATGTTCGCGGTGGAAATGATCGCAGGCCAGACCGCACAATCGCAGGCGCTCAAGGCCGACGCCTTGGATTTTCTCGGCGATGCGCTGACCTATGGGCTCTCGCTTGCCGTGATCGGTGCAACCCTCCGCGTGCGCGCCACGGCGGCGCTGCTCAAGGGTATCAGCCTCATGGCGATGGGGCTATGGGTGCTGGGCAGCACGGTCTACCGGCTGTTCTATCTGGGCGTGCCCGAGGCCGGGATCATGGGGGCCATCGGCGTTCTGGCGCTGGCCGCCAATATGGCCAGCGTGCTTTTGCTCATGGGTTACAAGGACGGCGATGCCAATGTCCGCTCGGTCTGGCTCTGCTCTCGCAACGATGCCATCGGCAATGTTGCGGTGATGCTCGCCGCGCTCGCGGTTTGGGGCACGGACACGGGCTTGCCCGACTTGATCGTGGCCGGCCTCATGGCCGCACTTTTTGTCAATTCATCGCAACAGATCATCCGACAGGCGCTGCAAGAGCGCCGTCAGCCTGACGCGAGCCTCAGAACTTCGCCGCGTTGATCCGCAATTGCCGCGCGCGGTTGAGGATCGCATCCTCGACGGCGCGCTCGGTGGCGGCATCGACCGGGCCACCCCGGGTCTGCAACGCGACATTGAGGGCCCGCGCATCCAGCGCCGGATCGCTGATCAGAATCGTGGCGCGATACGCCTGACCACCCCCCGGCGGCGTGCCATAGCCAGTGGAAATCACGCCGGTAAAGGGATCTGCTGCCTCGATCGGCAGGAAATCCAGCACCTGAAGCGACGCCGTCCAGAGAAAGCGATTGACCTTGACCGTGTCCTTGGCCCCCCGAAACGCATCGAGCAAAGAGCCATCGTCGGCGGCAACCTGCCGCTCGCGCCCGCCCTTGACGCGCATCGCCTCGTCATCGAGCGTGGCGTTCTTGAACCCGCCGCACCCGCTCAGAAGCACGAGACAGGCCGCCGTCAGGCCGAAGATCTTGAAACGCGAAAGGGTCATGGCACCGTCCGGGATTGTTTCCATCTCTACTATCCAAGGCGGGGCCAAGGGGCAAGCCGTTTGACAGCCTGTCGCGCACTTGTGCCGGGGGCGGCCCCTGTGGCATGCAAGAGCCAAGGCAATGAAAGAGGACGGTCATGGGTCTGAGCGAAATCAGGGCACGGATGGACAAGGCCTGCGCCGCAGCAGGGCGCACGCTAGGGGATGTGGAATTGATCGCCGTCTCCAAGGTGCAACCCGAGGATCGCGTCGCCGCCGTTCTTGACCAAGGGCATCGGGTCTTTGGCGAAAACCGGGTGCAAGAGGCGGCCGGCCGCTGGCCCGCGTTGCAAGAGCGCTATTCCGGCATCATCCTGCACCTCATCGGCCCCCTGCAGAGCAACAAGGCCCGACAGGCGATGGAGATGTTTCAAGCCATCCATTCCGTCGACCGCCCCAAGATCGCTCAGGCCATCGCACGTCTGGCACAGGAAATGGGGCACTGTCCGGATCTCTTCGTGCAGGTCAACACCGGCGAAGAACCGCAAAAGGCGGGCGTTCTGCCCGGCGATGTGGATGGCTTCGTGGCGGATTGCCGCGCGCTCGATCTGCCGGTCAAGGGGCTGATGTGCATCCCCCCGGTCGAAGAAGAGCCCAGCCTTCATTTCGCGCTTCTGGCCAAAATGGCGGCACGCAACGGTCTCTCGGGCCTCTCGATGGGCATGAGTGGCGATTTTGAGCGCGCGATTGCCCAAGGTGCCACGCATATCCGCGTGGGCTCTGCCATTTTTGGCGAACGCGATTACGGCTGAGGCAACGACATTGGAAATTTGCCAGATTGGGTGAGTTCGTCTAGCATTTCAGACAGTCATCCATCTGGAGTGAAATTCATGCGCCTTTTCTCCCTGTCCCTTGCCGCTCTTGCCCTGTCCGCATCCACGGCTGCCGCAGAATTTACCATCTCGTTTGAGTGGGGCGACATTCCATCCTGCCGCACGGGCAATCCCAATACCGTCGGCAGCCCCGCCTTTGTTCTACGCGGCGTTCCCGCCGGCACCACCTCGATCGAATTCACCCTCAAGGATCGCGATGCGCCCAATTATAGCCACGGCGGTGGTCGCCTGAAGGTCGGGAGTGACGGAAAATTACCTTTCGGAGCCTTCAAATACAAAAGCCCCTGTCCGCCGGGCGGTGTGCACACCTATGTCTGGACCGCCACGGCCCGCGCCGACAGAAAAGTTCTGGCCCGCGCCACCGCAACGCGCAAATATCCCGAATAAGCCTCAGCGCGGCGGCACGATCAACCGCGCGCCATAGGTAATCTGGCGCGCGATATGCAGCAGATGATCGGGGCGCAGCCCGATACAGCCCGCCGTGGGATAGCCGGGCCGCCGCCAGCGGTGGACAAAGATGCACGATCCGCGCCCCCGCACCGCATGCGGCCAGTTCCAATCGGTGATCAACACCAGATCATAGAGCGGATCGGCGCGGCGCAGCACCTCATGGCTATGCGGATAGGGCGCGCGCACCATGAGATTGTAATCCTCATCGCCCGCGTCATCCGACCACAGATCACCGGGCCGGATCGGCACCGCCCAATCGGTGGGCCGCGCCATGCGGTCCGGACGATACAAGAGGCCCACGATGCGATGTTCGCCCTGCGGCGTTGCCCCATCCCCCTCTCGCTTGCGCGCCGACACCCCGCCACGCCCCAAGGTGCAGGGATAGCGCCGCCCGCGAAACCGCAGGCCAAGAGGGGTGAGAACCAGATCATCGGGCGTCATGCCCTCTTTTGCCCGATCCCGTTTCGCAGTCAAAGCGGGAAGTGCCGAACCTTGCCTTCTTCTTGGCAAAAATACTCAAAACCCCGCCCCTCCCCCATGCCACCGCAGAGAGTGGCAAGATGCGCGCCCCGTCTCTATATTAGGGCAAAGACAGGGGGAACGAACCGTGCGACATCTGATTGGCCTCATCGGGGCGCTTTTCATCATGGGCGCTCAGGGCACTGGCCCGGCCCAGGCCGAGCGCGCGGCGCTCTCAGCGCATGTGTTTGGCAATTCGCTGGTGCATCACCTCAGCGACGATCCGGCCACCAATGTGCCCTATTGGCTGGCGCGGCTGGCGCGGGCGGGCGGGCGCGATCTGGCGCTCTCGGGTCAATGGGGGTTCTTGCGGGATTTCGCGGCGCAGGGTGTGGCACCCAACTGGTCCTTCGAGGGCGTGACTGCGCGACGCGGCGCCGCCGATACCGTCCTCATCACGCCCGCGAATTTCATTCAGTATCAAGCGCCTGATGCGGCCTTTGAAGGCGATAATCCCACCAATGCCAGCCCGGTGTCGATGACACTCGACGTGATCGACGGAGCGATGACGGACTGGCCCGGCGCGCGTATCGTGATCTACGAAGGCTGGCCCGACATGGGCGGCTTTACCCGTGGATTTCCGCCCTCGAACCGCAACCTGCGGCGCTGGCATGGCTATGCCCTCAGCGATTATCACGACTGGTTCCGCGCCTATGTATCGGCGTTGCAGGCCGCGCGGCCGGATGTCGAGATCACGCTTTTGCCGGTGTCCTCTGTGCTCTCAGGCCTGCAAACCGGCCTTTTGGAGGAAATCCCCGTCGAGGCGCTCTATTCCGATGACGCGCCGCACGGCACGGCCACGCAGTATTTTCTGGCCGCTCTCGTCACCTATACCGCGCTCTACGAGACCCCCGCGCCGGCGGGGTTCGATCTGCCCGAAACCCTGCATCCGCTGGTGCGCGACCTCTACCCGCGCCTGGCCGAGGAAATCGCCCAGGCCCTCGGCCTGCGCGATACCGCAGCGGCGGCGGCCACGGCGCAAGAGGCCAAGGCAGAGGTCACGCCCCCCCCCGGCGCAGGCCTCGCCAATCCCAGCCTCGGCATGGGGCTGAACGGCATCGCGGACTGGTCGAGCCAGCACCCTTTCGTCGATGTGATGAAGACCGCGCGACCCTGGGTCGGTCACACCTCCGATCAATGGGGCGCGTTTTCGACCGAGGCGCTTCTGGCGGGCGGCTATCTCGACGAATACGGCTGGCCGCTCGCGCTGCCCGACGGGGCCAAGGCGCTCGAGGCGTTCATTCTCACCGATCAACCCGAGGGGGCCACCCATCTGAGGGGCCGCTATGTGCTGCGCTACACCGGCACCGGCGTGATCCGGGTGGTGGGACGGGCCGATAACGTGCGCTATGACTATGGCCAGCGCGAGGTGCGCTTTGATGTGACGCCGGGCGATGGCCCCGTTGCGCTTAGCCTCTTGGAAACCGATCCCGCCGATCCGCTTCGCAACATTACGGTCGTGCGCGAGGATCAATTGGCCCTGCATGAGCTTGGCGTGGTCTTCAACCCGCTCTGGATCGACAAAGTCGCAGACCTGCGCGTAATCCGCTTCATGGACTGGATGTTCACCAATGGCGCGCCGCAGGTCACTTGGCAGGATCGCCCCCTACCGCAGGATGCCACCTATGTCTGGCGCGGCGTGCCGGTCGAGGTGATGGCGGATCTCGCCAACCAGATCGGGGCCGACCCTTGGGTGAACATGCCGCATATGGCCGATGACGGATACATCCGCGCCTTTGCTACCTATATGCGCGACCATCTGGACCCCGCCCTCAAGGCGCATGTGGAATATTCCAACGAGTTGTGGAATTTCATGTTTCCCCAGACCGCTTGGGTCCGAGATCAGGCGCTGGCCCTCTGGGGCGATGACGCGAGCGATGACGCCTGGATGCAGTTCGCGGGCCTGCGCGCGGCGCAAATGGCCGACATCTGGCGCGCGGAATTCGCGGGGCAAGAGAACCGCTTGCAGATCGTGGTCGGCACCCATACCGGCTGGCCGGGGCTGGAAGAGCCGCTTTTGATGGCCCCTCTTGCGCTTGAGCACGGGCACCTGACCGCGCCGCCCGTCACCCGCTTTGATGCCTATGCCGTCACCGGCTATTTCGGCTATGAGTTGGGCGGCGAGGATCAGCAAGACACCGTCCTGGGCTGGATCGCCACGAGCGCGGCCATCGCCCGCGCCAAGGCGGCCGAAACCGGCGCGGACCCTGAAACATATCTTGCCGCGCATCGCTACGATCTGGCCTATGATCTGGCCGCCGAGGCGCTGCGACAGGGCTCTTTGGGCGAGTTGCTGCGCGACACCCTGCCCTATCACGCCGGAGTGGCGGACCGGCACGGGCTGCGGCTGGTGATGTATGAGGGCGGCACGCATGTGGTGGGTCAGGGCGCTGCGGTCGAGAATGACGCGCTGACAGAGTTCTTTGTCGGCTTCAACTACAGCCCGCAAATGGGCGCGCTCTATGACGAATTGCTGGAGGGGTGGACAGTGGCAGGCGGCACGCTCTTCAACGCGTTCGTTGATGTGGCTGTCCCTTCGAAATGGGGCAGTTGGGGCGCGCTCAGGCATCTCGACGACACGACCCCCCGCTGGGCCGCGTTGATACGCGCCAATGCGGTGGCGCCCCAGTGGGATACCGAGCGGCCAACGGATGCGTTCCTGCAGGGCGTGACGCGCACCGCCGGGCCGCAGGGCACACGGCTCGAGGGCACGGCCAAGGCCGATATCCTGCTGGGCGGTGCGGGCGATGATACGCTCGTGGGCCGCGGTGGCGCTGACCGCATACACGGCGGCGCGGGCCGCGATCTGGCCATTCTGCCGGGGGGGCGGGACGCATACGGGATCGGGCGCGAGGGCGCGCGGGTGATTCTTGAGGGACCGCAAGGCGCGGTCGTGCTGGTCGATGTCGAAGCGGTCGAATTCGCCGATGCGCCGGGTCAGGCTGTGGCGCTCAGTGATTTGATGTAGCCCCCGCGCGGCACAGGGCGCGGAGCGTCGCCGCGCGATTCATTGCCAGGTGTTAATCCTGCATCTCCCCAAGAAATCCCCGAATCTCCTCTGCAACCACCCGCGCGTGGCTGATCGGCCCCATGTGCCCCGCGCCCTGCACCACCACGCGCAGCACCTCGGGTATGCGCGCCGCCAGACCCGCATTGATCGCGGCAATGATCGCGGAGGACTCGCTCCCTTCCAGCAATACCACCGGCACGCCGATCCTCTCCAAAGCACCGCTCGACAGCATCCCGCCGGAATCCCCGTAGAGCGCATCGGTCGCGGCCTCGATCAACGGCATCTGCGCCGCCATTGCCATCCGCGCCCCTTCAGGCAACGCCGTCCAGCCGCGCCGGTCGCCCCAAACGCGGGTAAACCCTTCGGCCGCCCGCAGAAAATCCCCCGTCGCCATGCCTGCCGCATAGTCGGCCATCTCGGCCTCGTGACCTGTGCGCAAGGCCGGTTGATCATGCAAGGCCACGGCAAAGAACACCGGCTCGTAGAGAATCAGCGAGCGCACCAGATCGGGGTGCTCCACCGCCAGTCGCAACGCCACCGTCGCGCCGAACGAATGACCGATCACATCCGTGCGCCTATCGAGAAAATCCGCCGCCATTGCGGTGCTGACCGCCTGAATCTCGCCCGTGCCCGCCCATGCCCCGCTCTGCCCATGCCCCGGCAGATCGAACGCCGTCAGCCGCAGCGCGCCGCTCAATTCGCGCGCCAGCGGCCCCCAGCTGCCACCATGCGACAGTGAGCAGTGGATCGCCAAGGCGTGACGCGGCCCACTGCCCAACTCTGTCCAATGGGTCGGAAACCCGCCCCTCAGCCCCGCCGGCATGGGATCAGAGCTTGCCCGCCAGATGCAGGTCGAGATCCTCAAGCCGGTCCTGACCCCAGAAACTCTGACCGCTGTCCACCACATAGAAGGGCGAGCCAAAGACGCCCGCCGCGACCGCCTCTTCGAGATTGGCGGCATAGGTTTCCGCGCCGCTCAAAAGACCCTTGTCGGCCAGGGCGGGATCGAACCCGGCGCGGCTCAGGCAATCGCGGATCACCTCATCCTCGGCAATGTTGCGTTCTTCGGCCCAGCAGGCGCGCAGGATGGACTGCACCAGCCCTCCCAGATCACCACCCCCCGCGGCCTGCGCCGCGATAATGGCATAGGACGAGGGCGCAGGATTGGTGGGCCAGAAGGCGGGCTTGAGCGTCAGCGCCATGCCGCGCCGCTTGGCCTGACGCGGCAATTCCTGAGCGCGATAGGCAGTGCGCGCTGGATGCCGGTCCGCAGGTGCCGTCCCCCCCGTGCGCGCAAAAAGCGCCATGATATCGAGCGGTTTGTAGGTGATGCTGGCCCCATGCCGTGCCGAAATCTCCTCAAGCCCCGTGCCCGCCAGATAGGCGTAGGGGGAGAGGGTCGAAAAATAATAGTCGATATGAGCCATTTCGGCGCGTTCCTTTGCTGCATCGCTTTGCCTGAGCATGACCACATGCTAAGCGGTGTCAACATCACGAATCTGTCATATTGCACAGCCGGGGACCCCATCATGCCAGCCACATCGCAACCCAAGCTCATTTCGGGCAATGCCAACCTGCCGCTTGCCACGGCGATTGCCCGGCGGATGTCGATGCATCGCGGCGTCAATGTCGGTCTGGTCGACGCCCGGATCGAACGCTTCAACGATCAGGAAATCTTTGTCGAGGTCTACGAGAATGTGCGCGGCGAGGATATGTTCATCATCCAGCCCACGTCGAACCCGGCCAATGACAACCTGATGGAACTGCTCATTATGGCCGACGCGCTGCGCCGGTCGTCTGCGGCGCGCATCACCGCCGTGATCCCCTATTTCGGCTATGCCCGTCAGGATCGCCGCTCCAAGGCGCGCAC